>JALOOG010000078.1 GCA_025454525.1 Anaerolineae bacterium
CGCTCGTTTCACCACTTCCCGGCGTTGGTCGTGCTGAATAGGGAGTTCCAACGCGTTTACTTGTTCGTCGTTTAATTGGTAACTCGTTTTTCTATACATACCTTGATTATACCCGACTTGCCATTTTTTCAACTAGCTACTTTTGTTACGTCTTTCCGCCGATGCTTTTTGATGCGATTGCCTAAATCCGTCAAGATATGGCCTTCTGGATCACATTGTTGAGCGGGTAAAATGATCGATCATTGTTAGGATGATGTGATCGGAGCGCACGATGTCTCGGATTTTAAGCGGACTCATCTTGATCTTGACCTTGGGCATCAGCTCATCTCAAGCGCATTCGTTTTCGCGGGTACTGATGCGTTGGTCAAGCGACGGCGCAATCTTGGCGATTGCTTCTCAAGATCAGGTGTTTCGTTATGCAGACGGCGAAACCACGGTTTTGTCTGTTGGTGCGGAGATCACCGATCTGTTTGTCAAACCGGATAGCCTCTGGTTGACGACGGTTGAAGGGGAGATCCTCGCATGGCGTGGGGATGATCAAATCGATCGCACAAAAGTGATGACGGAGGATTATATCCGTCTCATGATCTGGAATAGCACCGAAAACCGCTTTCTGGTCTACAGTGGCGGATCGCAAGACTTAAGCGGACTGTATCTCTACGATACCGACATGACCTTTTTAGCGGCCTATTCCCCCACCGGAATCGGATTGCCCCTCCCGATTTTTCAAGCGGACGGCGCGGTGTTGGATGCGATCTGGGAAAATCAAACGACGCTCCTCATCCAACGCGATTTTAACCCCTTGTATCGCGTCAGCCTTCCATCTGAGTTTGACCGCATGAGTCATCACTTCATGCTTGCTCCGACGGGTGATCACCTGCTCACGCATCATATCCGATTAGAAGATCTCACCGTTTATGATACAGTCACTGATACGTCGCTTTACACCTTAGAATGGGTGGATCAAATCTGGAACATTTATCAGCGTTGTTATGTGATCGTCCAGAATCAACAGGTTCAGGTGATTGATCTCGCAAACGGTGAGACGATCAACGCGGTGAATCCGAATATCAGCGGAAACACCTATACATTTAACAGCAACGGGGCCTTGACGTATAAGGATGGGGTGTTGACGCTAACGCGCGATTGCACCAACTACGAGATCCCGATCGCGCTTGGGGATCCTCATATACTTCGCCAACTGAGTTTTTATGGAGAGCGCGTCTTGTTTTTGGGTTACTTGTTGGGTGAAATCACCTTCTATGATTATCACTTGGGCGATCAAACGCTGTTGGGCGAATACACGTTTACCGATGCCAAGGGCTTAACACTGGGCGAACGGTATCTCTATTTGACTACACAAGAACAGCTCCGTGTGATCGACCTTGAAACGGGTGAAACGATCCATGAACGCCCGCTTGATCCGCAAAAGCAAACGTTCTTACAGGTCACGCCGCAGGGTGCGCGTTATGCGTTAAGCGACGGTGAGCAGGTGATCATCGGGTCGCTGTTGGATCAAACCGAGATCATTTTTGACTTAACAGGAGATCCCTCATGACTTCACGCGAACAACTTTTAACCGATATTCATCACGGGTGGCAGACGATACAAGCGTTCATCGGCACGTTTAGCAGCGAACAACTCACCGGCCCAACCGATGCGGCCGGGTGGACGGCCAAAGACCACTTGATCCACCTTGCAATCTGGGAACAGGGCATTTTGGCCCTGTTAAAGGGCGAATCACGGCCGGCCGCCATGGGCATTGATCCAGCGACGTGGGACACCGCCGATTACGATCGGATCAACGCGATTATCCAACAAGCGCATCACGATCGGCCCTTGCCCGATGTGCTTGGCTATTGGCGCGCTGTGCATGAACAATTGATCGCTCAAATCGAAACGCTTACCGACGCGCAACTTGATCAACCCTATCATACTTTTAACGCCGGGCCAGAACATGAACAACCGATCACCGTTTGGATTATCAACAACACCTATGAACACTATGCCGAACATCACCCTTGGATCGCCGCTCTTATCAGCGCATGATCTGAGCATCGGCTATCTCACCCGTCAATGTCAGAAGATCGTGGCTTCTGGCTTGAATTTAACGTTAGCGGCGGGCGAATTGGTCGCTTTGTTAGGGCCGAATGGCGCGGGAAAATCGACTCTGATGCGAACCTTGGCCGGGATGCAGCCCGCGCTCCTAGGTGAGATCTTACTCAATGGGCGCGGCCTGCACACGATCAGCGCCATGGAACGCGCCCAACAATTAAGCATCGTCCTCACAGAACCGATCGAAGCTGGACTGATGACTGGATCGGCATTGGTCTCGTTGGGACGTTATCCCTACACCGATTGGACAGGACACCTAAGCGCGCACGATCAAGCGGTGATCACACAGGCGATCGTGGCGGTGG
This sequence comes from Anaerolineae bacterium, assembly GCA_025454525.1. GTDB lineage: Bacteria > Chloroflexota > Anaerolineae > Aggregatilineales > Phototrophicaceae > JALOOG01. The sequence continues at coordinate 2,421 of JALOOG010000078.1, forward strand.
GCGCACAATCCCTAGCCGATCGCTTGGTCAGTGAATTGAGTGACGGGGAACGTCAAAAGATCTTGATCGCACGCGCCTTGGCCCAAGCAACGCCGTTGATCTTGTTAGATGAACCGACCGCCTTTTTAGATCTGCCCCGTCGGGTGGAGATCGCCCGCCTCTTACATCAGATCGCGCATGATCACGGCCGGGCGATCGTATTTTCGACACATGATTTAGATCTCGCTTTGCGGACGGCGGATCGGGTGTGGTTGATGTCCGCAGATGGGAGGATCTATCAGGGTGCGCCGGAAGATCTGGTGTTAACGGGTGCGTTTGCAACGGTGTTCGGCGGGGAAGGGATCGAATTTGACCCCTACAGCGGTTCATTTCGGCTGAATCACCCTTCCGGACGACGGGCGCGCCTTCATAGCGAAATGGATGAAACGGGATTGCTGATGATCTGGACGCGCCGGGCCTTAGAACGGGCCGGAATTGAGGTGAGCGAGGTGATCAAGGATGACTCTACGGCCGCGTTAACGATCACGATCCATGCGGCCAGTTGGCAGATCGGGGATCACCATTACACGACGCTCCATGATCTGATCGCGAGTCTCCGATGATAAACTTAGCGGGTTCGCAAGGGCGAATTACGCCACGCGGTGAGGCTTTGATGCGTGAAGATCTCGTTATGCCCGTCCACATAAAAAGTATACTGTTCGTCTAAGAAGCGTTGCACCATGTCGAGATCCGCGCCGGCCTGCCCGAACGGGGGATAAAATGTGTCGGATAACAACATCACCCGGTCTTCTAACACGCGGAGGATCGTCGAATCATCGGCATGACGGCCGCCGATATGCTCTAATTGCAAGGTAACACCGTCTAATTCCAAGTGGATGATCGGTTCATCAAACACGATCGACGGTGCGATCACCTCAAACGTGTCCCAAGGGATCAACTGGATCAAACTGGTGTAGATCGCGCTCATGTGTGGGCGTTCGATAATCTGCTGTTGGAGATATTCGCGACTCCACGGGCGTTCAATGTAATGGCGTTGCACACGATCGGCACAAATCCGGTGTGCGATCACGGGCGCATCAAACACTTGCGCGCCAAAAATGTGATCCCAGTGGAAATGGGAGTAGATCACCAAACGAACTGGGTGGGCGTGGATTGTGTCTAAGGCGTGAGCGATTTTGCGGGCATGGGTGGGACTATTGCCCGCGTCATACAGGACGGTTTGAGTCGGGGTGATCACCGCGCCGACGGCCGGTTGTACTTTGTGTTTATCGGGATGTGTGGGATAGATCCAGACAAAATCGCTGATTTGTTGAAATTGGGTGCTGGTCATAAACTCGGAATAAAAAACGCCCTCACGAATGAGGGCGTTTTGGGGTCAGATTAGTTGATCACTACGACAGAGCTGGCTTGTTTGCCTTTTTTGCCGTCGGTGACGATAAATTCTACCTTGTCGCCTTCATTGAGCGAACGGTAGCCACTGCTTTGAATTTCGCTATAGTGGACGAACAGATCGGGGCCACTTTCGGGAGTGATAAAGCCGAAGCCTTTTTCACTATTGAACCATTTTACAACACCGCGCATACGATTGGCTGCCATTAGATATTCACCACCGTGACTGAACTCGCTTGTTTACCTTTTTTACCGTCGGTGACGACAAATTCAACTTTGTCGCCTTGGGTGAGTGAACGGTAGCCGTTCCCTTGAATTTCAGAGTAATGCACGAAGAGATCTGCGCCTGCCTCTGGGGTGATAAAGCCGTAGCCTTTTTCGCCACTGAACCACTTTACAACACCGCGTGTACGATTTGCCATGCTTGTTTTTTTCTCCTGAAAACTGATTGTGTCACCGCGTCCCTAATGCCACCTGCAAAATTCAGGATCAAACAAGATCAGATCAATACAGCGTGTTACGTTGGTAAAGATTGTTCTGTTTATTAATTAGGCGAAGGGTAGTTGCCCCAAACGCGGCCAGTAGGGGACATTCAACTTTCCCTACTTGATTTGAAGTTTAACACATTTATTTCAACGAGTCTATCTCAATTTCGTTAGAATTTCGCGCCATGATCCAAATGAGTTTATATCGAATGGATGAAAAATTTCACAAAGTTACTCCTCTAGGGGAAAAGGCAAGATACACCCCGTGCTAATCAGATCTTCCGGCGTAGGATAATCCGCGGGAATACCGGGGGCGGTCACTTGTTCACCGCCCCCGTACAAGAAGCGTTTGAAGCGCTCAAGGGCGGTGAATTGCTTGAATAAATCGCTCATTAGCAAAACAAGCAAAAATCTCTCCGATTAGGGATCGGGGGTGGTCTCTGGAGTCGTTTCGATCGTCGGAGTCGGCAAACCGAGATCGATAAACCCACAAGGACTCGTCCGCATGGTCTCTTGAAAATCACCAACCCAATCGCACCGGCCGGCTTGTGCGTCAATTTGTGCGTATTCGTAACCAGTGTCGAAATATTGCCGCGCCGCGACACAATTCCCCAAATTTTGTTGCGAGACCCCCGCCCAATAGTAATGCTGGGGGTTGATCGATCCCAGTTCAATCGCTCTGACAAATGACTCGGCCGCTAGATCAAAGTCTTCATTTGCAGTTTGAACGCGGCCCATCCAAAAATGACAGTTAAAGGCGTTGGCATTGGCCGCAATACAACGATTTAAGTAATCGGCCGCTTGGTTCACATCCCCTTGTGTCCAATAGTAGCGCCCTAAACGCTCCAAGATGATCGGGCTGTTGGGGTTAGTCTCGTTCATCTCTTGTAACAGACTAAGGCCCGCTTGCGGATCGTTAAAAGTGCGATCGGCCCGTTCGACTAACAACTCAGCCGCTAACAACAAGCCGATGTAGGTCATGCCGCCGGAGCGTTCATAGGCCGTCTGTAGATCTTCGATCATCGCGTCCCAGTTGAAGCGTGAGCCGTAGATCCGCGCCCGCACAAAATACGGCTCAAACGCATCTGGATCCGCGGCCATGGCCCGCTCCACTTCAGTTTCTGCTCTCCCCACTTGGCCCAAGTCAAGGTAGGTTTCCGCTAGGAATGCGCGAGCGCGGGCATTTTCCTCGTTTAATTCTAAGGCACGCAAGGCACTTGAAAGCGACTCTTGGTAGCGCCCGGCCCGATTCAAGGCCATCGCACGGATCGCCCATGCGTCGGATGAAAACGGATTGGCAGTCACCGTGCGCTCACCCGCGTTGACCGCTTCGATCACACGCCCTTCCATGATCAAACCCAAGGTATAACGGTAATGGGTATCGACATCGTTGGGGACAAGCGCGATGATGTCCTCATAAATCATCAACGCCTCACCATACGTGCCTTGATTCCAAGCGAGGCGCGCCCGTTGAATACGATCCGTTGGATCAGGAGTCGGAGTCGGTGGGCCGGATTGCAGCGTAGCGACTGCCTCACCTGCATCAGAGACCACCTCACCCAACACATCATTGATCATTGGGCGCAACGCATCGCGATTTTGATAGATCCCGATGCCGATCACGATCAACAACGGCACGATCAACCAGATCACGATCACACGGAGAGAACAGCCACGACGAGGACGATAGTAACGGGGACGATTACTTAAGCGCATCAGGGTTTACTCACTGGTCGGAGTCGGGCTAAGTTCGGGCAAAGGCGCGATCTCAGGTGTGGTAGTAGCGGTGGGAGTCGGCGGTAAAAGATAGGTTGCCGCCGCCCGATTGTAAGCGGGACAATCACGAGAGACCAAACCCAAGCCTAAACGAATATCCTCGATCATGGCGGTCTCGTTCAGACGTTGTGCGCGGGTGAGCGATTCTTGTAAGATCGTCCAAGCCAACTCACAATGTTGATCGGGTGGAAACCCGCTTAGCGTCGGGCTAGGGGTCAAAGTTGGCGTGGGTGTGCGTGTGGCCGGCACTGGAGTCGGTGTGATCGCTAAGGTTTGCATCTCCATTTCATTCATCGGTGCGGCGGTGGGCGGTGCGATCAACGTTTCGGTGGGCATGAGCGTCGGTAAGATCACGATGTTTTGTTCGCTTCGGATCTGTTGCGAGAGGTAGTAATGAGTCAAGCCAAGCCGATAGTAACAATTGAGGTTATCGGGTTCGGCATCGACGCACCCTTGAAACGCACCCCAAGCCGCCCGGAAATCGCGTTCGGTGTAACGGATCATGCCGAGTCGAAATTGGGCGACGGCATAACCGGGATCGGCGCGCACCGCGTCCTCACAAAAGGCCGTGCCACGCTCAAATTGTCCGACTTTACGATAGGCATCGCACAAGCGCAACATGGCGCGGGCGTTGGTGGGTTGTAGTGTCAAGATGCGCTCATACAATTCGATCGCTTCGGCATCGCGATCACTGGCCAAGTATTGAAAGGCCAACTCAAACTGCAAGGGGACATGGAGCGGGCTATTTTGTAATCCGATCTCGAGTTGCGCGGTCGCTTCATCAAAGGCCCCGGCGAAATTGAGTGCAAACGCATAACTACTGCGCGCATCCGGATCTAAGGGATCGGTATCGATCGCCAATTCGCCATATTCTAGCGCCTCGCTGATGTTACCGATTCCGACATACGCCCGGGCCAAAGCAGAGTACAACGGTGCGTAGAGGTCATCTACTTGTACCCCCGCTAAGCCCACCGGAATCGCGGCGGCCGCGTCTCCTTGCCAGACCAAGGCGCGGGCTTTTAGGGCATAACCGCGCGGATCAAACGTGTTGATCTCAATGGATTGATCACCAAAGCTAATGGCGCGGGTATAATCACCGAGATCGATCAATAAGCGGCCGTATTCGTACAGATAATCGATATCGGTGGGACGTTCGATCAAAGCGCGTTCAAACAGCGCCGCCGCCGGAGCAAGATCACCGCTTAAATACAGATCCATCGCTTGCATCGCTAATTCGGCCGGTTGCGGGGTGAGCGTCGGTGACATGCCGAATACATCCATCGCCCGCGTTCGCAACAGGTCAAATTGAGAGTAGATCAGACCAGCAAACAGCGTCAAGCCGATCAAAATAGGGAATACGGTGCTACACCCGAACCGCCGCCGGGAGCGGAAGAGCGGTTGGGTGTAATCGCGTCGGATGTACATGCCCTAGAGTCCCCCGATCGGTGTCGGTGGGATCGCGGTCGGTAAGACCTGCGTCGGAGTCGGTAAAGCATCGTAACCGGGGCATTTTTCGGTCACGTTGTAAATTCCGGTGTTGATCGTATCGACCACGGAAGGATCGGCGTTCTGTTGGGCGGCCATGCTGGCAGCGGTGTTTAAAACCGTCCATGCTTGATCACATTGCCCCATCCAGAAATGCGCCAAGCCACGGAATGACCAACAATCAACTTCGGTCGATCCCAAGCGTTCACAGGTCTGAAAGGCCTCGATCGCGCCCTCGTAATTACGGCGCATGTAGCGCATCCGGCCCAATTGACGGTAGGCCGAAGCGTAATTCGGATCGATCACTAAAGCGCGTTGACAATAAGGTTCAGCTTCACGGAAATTCGCACGTTCGACATTGCCGCGGATCTCACAGATGCGAAGATTGGCTTTGGCTGCATCGGCCGGACTAGGGTTCATCTCTAGGATATGTTCATAGATCGCGATCGCCATGGCGGGGTTATCAGCGCGCTGATTGTATTCAAAAGCCAATTGAAAATAGATCGAGGTCAAGTTGGGCGCTAACGAGATCGCCGTCTCTAATTGTTGGATCGCCAGTTGCCATTGCCCCGTCCAGATCAGCGGCCACGCATAAGCGCGGTAGGTATCGGGGTCGGTAGGATCGAGTTGAATGGCGCGATACCCGCTTTCGAGGGCTAGGTCATAACGTCCCATGTTGTTATAGGCGATCGCCATGGCCGCGTGGATCGGCGCGAAATTTGGATCAAGGTTACGCCCTTGGATCGCGATCGGGATCGCATTACCGGGATCGCTCCAGACCAGTGAGTTCGCTTTGAGGGCATAAGCGCGCACGTCATTCGGATCGGCGGCGAGGGCTTGATCGGCCACAAGCGAGGCCTCACTGTAGAAGCCCAACTCCATTAAGATCCGGCCGTATTCGTATAAGTAGCTCACATTGGTCGGTTGTTGCCGGATGGCCTGTTCATAAAAGCGGCGGGCCGCCTCTAGATCACCGCGGGCAAAGGCTTCTGCGCCTTGTTGGGCAAATTCGCCCGCGAAAGCGGTCGGCACGGCTTCCATGCCAAAAACTGCCATGGTTTGTTGTTGAAGATCGTCATACTCTAAAGCGAAGTAGGCCAATAAGCCCCCGATCAAGATCCCCAATATCAAGATCAAACGGGGTTGGCTACGCCGATTACGCGAATAGAGCGATCTGGAATAATCTCGTCTTACATACATATCACGCATCACTCATGACGGACAAGTGTTTACCAGTATAAGGAGAATCGGAAGGGTTTTCCACAATCAATTCTCTTGATCTCATGATGCACGGAGGGGATAAGGGGATAGACCCAACCTGATACTTGATGATCAGCTCACAAGCGTTTTGCGAACAGCATCAACGGTTTCATCGACTCAAGCGAGACATTGATCTGTGTTTCGATGAGCAGCTCATCTCCAGCAAAATGGCAAACCAGCGTGTGGTAGAACGGTGTTTCAACAAGCCGAACGATCATCGTAAATGTCTCATCGGTTGTCCATGCGCCGCTGGTTGTGATCGGCGTGCGCTCAAAAAGCAACGGTTGACAGAATAGCGCGGTGGCTGGTCCCGAATACCATGTACCATAGCCACAGTGGATTATCTCATCGCCTTCCTTGGTTCTGATGCTAACCCTGTAATCACGGTCGGAAAAATGAAAAGACAGGGTTTCGATCCCTAATTCGTTGACATCAACGGCATACGTTCGCTCGGAAATCTGCGACGCGATAGAGGATGTTGGCTGTCCTTGAACTGGAGATCGACTCAGCTCCGATAGCCTCCGCGAGAGGGACGCTTGTGCGGTGGGATCGTCAAGAAGGGCGGCGGGATACATTGCTGGTAAGAGGATGTCCCAAACGAGATTCAACGGTTGTTGCATCTCAAAGACATCAATGTCGCCGGTGATGGCAAGGACAGCATCCTGATCCGGCATGACGATACAATATTGACCAAACACCCCGTCTCCCCGATAGGCGTTATGGCGACAGCGCCAGAACTGGTAGCCATAGCCCTGCGTCCAATCGGGTTGTATACCGCCGCTGTTCGAGATTTGAGGCATTGTTGCAGCTTCAACCCAAGCTTGAGGCAAAATTTGCTGACCTTCCCACACCCCCTTTTGTAGGTAAAGCTGGCCAAATTTAGCGACATCCTCAGTTCGGAGGCTCAAACCGATGCCGCCCGCAGTGATCCCTTGGGGGGACTCTTGCCAAGTGACGCGCTCAATCGCGAGTGGCGCAAACAGACGGGGTTGCAAGTAATCGATGAGTTTCAATCCCGTCGTCCTCTGCACAATCGCCGAGAGCATGTAGGTCGCTCCTGTGTTGTAGAGGAAATAACTTCCTGGCGGATGCACCACAGGGACATCCAGAAAACCTCTGATCCAATCACCGTCGGGTCGATCCACCATGTACGACCACGTATCAACTGCCTGACCAGTGGACATTGACAAGAGATGACGTACACATAGTGCTGCTAACCGATCATCTGCTTCAGCCGGGGTAGATTCTGGAAAGAAGGTGAGAACCGGATCGTCGATAGAAAAGCGCCCTTCGGCAATCGCGAGACCCACCGCAGTGGAGGTAAAGCTCTTGCTGAGAGAAAATAACAAATGTGGATGTTCGGGTGCATAAGGCGACCACCAACCCTCCGCAACAACGCTGCCATGCCGTAACAGCATGAAACTGTGAATTTCGTCTACCTGTCTTTCAAGCGCCTCGATAAACTGAAGTATGGCCGCGGAAGCGATCCCCTGTTGTTCGGGTGTGGCCCGTTGTAAATCAGCCAGAGATGAGAAAATCATGGTTTTTTGCTCCAGTTTCACGATTGTGTAGATTGAATCACAAGGAGTCGGAGTTGTTAGAAATGACTTTTCAAGAAACTCTATTCTACTTGATGTGGATCTATTCAGCTATCTATTGAGAAAGGGATCAGAGGTTTGACCCTATTGTTTACCTTGCAATTCACCATTCCCTAGCCCTTCCCCAAACTTAGGCGCGGCTAGGAGAGGTTGATCCGTCTCTAGGGCTGAGGATTTTCAGTGGTTACTTAAGATCTTGGCCGCTATTTTGAAAAACATCCTGTTCCATGCCACAATAGACCCAAAAGTGAGGACACATCAGCATGGATTTTTTGCGGAAATTGTTTGGGGGCAATCGCACAAGCACGGCCAATGCGTTGTATTTCTATGTGCGTCCTAAACGCTGTCAGGAGATCGTGGAAGTGCGGATCAATCTGATGAACGATCTATCAGAAGATGAGGCGGGCGGGTGGTTTGTACGAAAAATGGTGCGTGCCAACCGTTGCCCATTTCCGGCCGAATTGCATGTGCATTTCACCGCCGATCGCCGGGTGCAACAAGTCGGTGTACAGGACGGCGAAACGGTGACCGAGGCGGAGTATCTCGCATGGCAAGCTGGACAAAAACAGTCGTAATTTAGCGCATCTTCCCTTAAAATGAAGCTTAATTCGCAATCACAGGATGCTTAAATCATGGGAACACTCAATCCCGATTTACTCTCAAAAGATTTGGAAAACGTCATGAACGAGGCGGTCGCCTTGCGCGATCAGCATAAAAAGCCGACGTTGATGCCGGAACTGCTCTTATTGGCCTTAGTCCGTCAACCTAACACGGCCGCGGCGCGCTTGTTGGGTTTGTTTCGTGATACCCGCGGAGTTGATCTGGGCAAATTGGAGCGCCAGATCGTCAACGCGATCGAAACCCGGCGCGATCAAACCGGAAACTTGGATTTTACAGCGCGGGGTAATCGGGCCGTGCCGCTTTCACGTCAAACGATCATCTTGTTAGACGATGCGTTGAGTGTCGCTAATTCGATGAATGAAGTCCGGATCGACACCGATCACGCTTTAGCGGTACTCTCAGAAAGCAGCATGTCCACTAGCGGCCTGTTGCGTCAATATGGGATCACGCCGAAAGCGATCACCGATATTTTATCGGAAAACAGCACCGTGCGTCGTCGCACCGACGGCACAACGCGCAATGTGGTGGCCGAAGCCAAGGCGGGTAGTCTACGGGCGGTGTATTTCCGAGAAGATCTGCTACGGGACATCATCAACATCTTGTCGCAAGCGGTGAATCGGCATGTGATCTTGGTGGGTCCCGACGGAGTGGGGAAGCGCACCCTTGCTTACAGTCTTGGCTTGCTGATGTCACAAGGCAAAGGTCCGCGGGGATTGAGCAGTCTGGTCACAGTGGACGAAACTGCCTTACTGGATAACGATCAACAGGCGATCCGAGCGGGGCTAAGCAAGGCCGCGGGTGGGATCTTATTTATCCCGCATATTCATCGCTTCTTTGGTGGGCCGATCAAGGCGGAGTTCAATAAATCGACTCCGATCATCCAAAAGGCCTTTTTGGCAGATGATCCGGTGATCATCGGGTCAACCACTGACATTGAATATCAACAACGCTTGGCCGGGGTGAGCGCGCTCAGCGAAAACAGTCAGATCGTGCGGGTGGGTGAGCCAAGCATTGAAGAGACGATCGAGATCCTTAAGATCCTCAAGCCGCACATGGAATCTGATTACAAGTTAGAGATCCGCGATGACGCGATCCAATTGGCCGCACGCATGGCCAAGCGCTATTTTTCAGCAACCCCTCTCCCTCGTAGCGCAGAACATCTCTTACATCGTACCGCCGCCATGGTGGATATGAGTCAACAGAGCAACCTCGCCTTTAAACCGGAACTGAAGGACACCTCATTAGATGCGGAGGACATCACCCTAGCCGCGAGTCAGATGACGGGGATTCCGGTGAATAAGTTGGGTGAAGATGAGCGCGTGCGTTATGCCAGCATGGTGGAACACGTCAAAGAGCGGATCATCGGTCAAGATCAAGCGGTGATCGCGGTGAGCCGGGCGATCAAAACGGCCCGCGTGGGTCTCAAAGACCCGAAACGTCCCATTGGCGCGTTCCTCTTTTTGGGCCCGACGGGGGTCGGTAAAACGGAATTGGCGCGAGCCTTAGCCGAGTTTATGTTCGGGAGTGAGGACGCGATGCTCCCGTTAGACATGAGCGAGTTTAAAGACGAAAGTAGCCTAAATCGCTTGCTAGGATCGCCTAGCGGTTACGTCGATAGCGAGTCGGGCGGTCAACTCACGGAGCGCGTGAAACAACAACCCTACATCATCGTGCTGTTTGATGAGGTGGAAAAGGCGCACCCGCGCATCTTAGACATCTTATTACAGGTGATCGAAGAAGGTCGCTTAACCGATGGGCGTGGTAATCCGGTCAATTTCAGCGAAACGGTGATCATCCTCACCAGCAACCTCGGATCAGAACATCTCTCCGTTCCGGTGATCAATGAAGAGATCCGCGAGTTAGCGATGGATAGTGTGCGCGAGTTCTTCCGTCCTGAATTTTTAAACCGCTTGGACGAAGTGATCATGTTCAATGCGTTGGACGCGGAGAACTTGGGTAACATCATGCGTCTCTTGTTGAAAAAAGAGAACAAAATGGCCACCGAACGCGGCCTACAACTCAACTTTACCGAAGGGGCGGTCGCATGGATGTTAGCACAAAATGACGAACCGGAATATGGCGCACGCCCACTCCGGCGGATCATCCGGCGTAATGTGCGTGAACCATTAGCCGATTTTCTCTTGCGAGCGAATCCGCCGACAGGCACAGAGGTTCGGATCGATGTCAGCGATCAAGGGTTGACTTTTGCGGCCCTGGTAGACGGTAAAGAGATCAGCGTCGGGTAAAACAGACAGGTGAACGATTGCGTTAAAAGCTTTGATAAAGAGGGACAACGGAGAAAAGAGCTGTTGTGAGTCTTTAAGTTCTAACCTGAAGTCATACATGACTGTAAAATAAACAGTTTTGACGGCCCAAGTAAGTAAGGTCGTGGGGCGAAAAACAGCCCTACGACTACCTCCGATAGATGTTGATGCAACTAGTAGCTATGTAAAAATGTTTAAGAAACGATAGATGCAAATTAGAGCGGTGGTTGACATTGGGGGAGAGCCGCTATTGATTTTATTAGCACTTGCTTATACATGGTTGGTAGCACTTGATAGCCAAGCGGTGGCGCAAGATTTAGTACGTCGTTTAGGGTGTTTATTTCGAGAAGGCTTACGCTTCCTCGCCGAAATACGACGAAGGTCAATCGTCGGTCTTACCTTTCGGTTTATTTCAGACCGACGATTGACTGGAAAACAAATCCTCTCCCATACCCATGTATTAAGCAAGGCTAGGGTGGGGGTTAACGGTTCTTTCGCCGTTCTCCCTCTATGGTTTAAAACTTTTCGCGGAAACGTCACCCCTGTTTTTAATCAAAGCGGCGCTTGCCAATCAGATTAAGGACATGAGCGGCCCAGATCAAACCAAGCCGCTCACCCGAAAACTTAACCTTCATCCTCTAACCCGATGACTTGGGTTTTAGGTTCTACTTTATAATCGATCTGCTCAACTGGAGTCCCAGTGGCCGCTTGCATCAGCGCGGTGAGTCGTCCGGCCATGGAAGCGGGATCGGGATGAATGCCGTCTTGTAATAGCGCGGTCTCAAACACCTGCTCCACCACCAGATCGATCACCGGATTTTGCGCGTTTCCACCTAACAGCTGGGTTAAGTTATGGATCAACGGGTGACGCGGGTTAAGTTCCAACGTTTTTACCGGAAACTCGTAATCACGATCCATTAAACGGTTGATGCGAAACATTTGACGCGATGCGCCGCTCTCATCGCTCACCAAGCGCGCCGGACTCCCGACTAAGGTCTTACTTTCGCGCACATCTTTCACCCGCTCCGCTAACACGGTTTTAAAACGAGTCTGCAAGCTGACAAAATCCGCTTCGGCCACGGGGTCTAATTTCGGCACGTCCTCGCTTTTGGCCGTGCCAACGTTATTCAGGTCAATATCCGACTCATCTACGCTACGGATCGCATGGCCTTTATATTCGGTGAGTCCCATAATCACCGCCGCGTCTACCGGATCAGTAAAATACAGGACTTCGATCCCGCGTTGACGGAACGCATCTAGGTGCGGGCTACGGCGGGCGCTGTGGAAGTCATCGCCGATGATGTAATAGATATCCGCTTGATTTTCGGCCATGCGGCTTAGGTAATCGTCTAATGAGATCAGATCGTCTGGTTGATCGTGATGCGTGCTGGCATAAAAGAGCAGTTGTTCTAAGTGTTCGCGGTCTTCCGGGCTGATCACCACGCCTTGCTTGAGATGCCGTGAAAATTCCGCATAGATCTTCAGGTATTCCTCTTTTTGGTTGCGCGCCATGCGTTTTAATTCATTGAGGATCTTCGAGGTGATCGCCTTTTTCAGGTTCACCATGATCTTATTCGCTTGCACACTTTCGCGATTGACATTCAACGGTAGATCTTCGCTATCGACCACACCTTGAATGAAATTCAGGTATTCCGGCAACAAGTCTTTAGAATATTCTTGGATCAAGACCTTGCGCGCATACAACTTCAAACCCGGTTCTTTGCGTGGGCTAAACATATTCGGCTCACGACTCGACGGCACATACAACAGCGCGTAAAATTGCAGCGGTGAGTCTGCCCGGAAGTGAATCCGCTTCAACGGTTGGTTAAAATCCAACGTGAGCATCTTGTAGAAGTCGTTATAAGCATCTTCGGTGATCTCGCTGGTCTGTTGCCGCCAGATCGCGGTCTGTTTATTGACCGCTTCTTCTTCACCACTCACATAGATCGGAAACGCGATGTAATCGGAATGCTTGCGAATGATCTGCTTGAGGGACCACGCCTTGAGAAAATCGCTCATCTCTGGTTTGAGGTGTAAGATGATGTCTGTCCCACGGATCTCGCGTTCGGCCGGCTCAATGGTGAACTCATTACCGCCCGTCGATTCCCACGCATATACCGCCTCACCGGGCAGATGAGACCGCGAAACCACTCGCACCCGATCTGCAACCATGAACACCGAATAGAACCCGACCCCAAACTGCCCGATCACGTTTTGGGCCACCGATCCGTCTTTGCTGTGTTTGAGCGCTTCGATAAAGGCCTTTGCCCCAGAACGGGCGATCACCCCAAGATGATTGATCAGGTCGTCCCGAGTCATCCCGATCCCCGTGTCGCTGATCGTGAGCGTCTGGGCTTCTTCATCCGCTTTGATCTCAATATACAATTCCGTGTCCGCGTCTTGCAGATCAGAATGGGTCAACAGCTCAAACTGTACCCGATTCAGCGCGTCGGACGCATTGGAGATCAATTCGCGTAAAAAGATCTCTTGATCGGTGTAGAGCGAATGCACCAAAATTGAGAGTAATTGCTGAATTTCCGCTTGAAACGTAAAAGTTTGTGTGGCTTGATCGGTCATAGTGACACCTGAACTCCGGCTTGACTAAACGTATTTTTACGCCTCAAGTTCTAACACAACCGTGTTAGAAATATATCGGAGTTTTGGTGTGAGGATCATAGTAAATTTCCCCTCACACCCGAAGCGCATTTAATGGCTGTTGATCGCATCAAGGCGGTGTTTTTTGGTGAGCGCTTGTTTTGCGGTGGTCAAATACATAATGATCTCAGAGTCATCCGCTTGACGTTGCATCGCCTCGATCGTGTGTTCAATCGTGCTAAGTGTGAACTCGGTGATCCGTTGCAAATGACGATTTTTGTCGTCTAATAACGCACTGGATTCACGTAATTTCTGCTCAATTTCACAACGGGCCAAGATCTCGCTCCGTAATTCGATCTCGGTCATCACCGACTTAGCGATGTCCTCTACGATCTCAATATCCTCAGGTGTCCATTGATACGGCTTAGAATCGATCACACAAAATGACCCTAATTGCACGCCATTAGATGTGTGTAACGGCACACCCAGATAAGCGATCACCCCTAGATCCCGAATCGCCAGGTTATCATACACCAGCGGATGCGTGCGTGCGTCTTCGATCACCAAGATTTGACCAGATGCGACCACATGCTGACAAAATGAATGTGAGAGCGGGGTTTCGCGTTCATCTGACCACGGTTGCGGCAACCCACAAAAACTCTTAAAAAATTGCCGATCTGTGTCTACCAACGACACTAACGAAACCGGAACTTTCAGAATCTTGGAGGCGAGTTGGGTCAAGCGATCAAAGGAGCTTTCGGCCGGCGAATCCAATAGCGATAAATTACGTAACACTTGCAGACGATGGGCATTTTGAATAATCCGAGAGGCGGCATCTGGCATAACAATCCCTCTTAAAACCAGTGATAGATACGATATACCTTATTAAAGTAAGGTGCAATCGCAGGATGTGTCATTTTTTATCATCAATCCCTTAGATGACGATCGCTTACGATTTAGGTAAGCCTTATGTTCACAGCCTCATAAATACAGTTCCTTTATAGTAAGATGAATTTTGGGTGAACTCAAGTAAATTTTCTTTTATGATTACTACGCCTTGGATCGCTAAAAAGGGTGTGAATGCTCCCTCACAATTTGCGCTTTGGCCTGTTAGAATCAGGGTAAGTAAAAGGAAAATAACCATGGCACGAAAACCCTTAGTCGCCCTTGTCGGGCGGCCAAATGTAGGCAAAAGCACCTTGTTTAACCGTCTGGTGGGTGAGCGTCTCGCCGTGATCGATGAGATCCCCGGCACCACCCGCGATCGCTTGATGCGCGACTCCGATTGGCGCGGCATTACTTTTTTGGTGATCGATACCGGTGGGATCGAGGTGTATCAACCCAAAGGGACACGCGATGAAGCCCCTTTGGCCGAAGGCAGTAAAGACTTTGTGCCGCAAATCCGCGCCCAAGCGCTGTTAGCAATTCAAGAAGCGGATGTGGTGATCATGGTGGTGGATGCGATGCAAGGTATCACCGCCGCTGATGAGGAGATCGCCGAAATTCTACGCCGTACCAATAAACCGATCGTCGTCGCGGCCAATAAGGCCGATACCTTAAACCGAGTCGAAGATGCGTTTGAATTTTATGCCTTAGGCGTGGGTGAGGTGGTCGGCATTAGCGCGATCCACGGCATCGGCGTAGGTGATCTGTTGGATCGTGTGGTTGAAGGTTTTGGGGATCTGGGCGCTTTAGAAGAAGAAACCGATCCCGATCACCTCAAAATTGCGATCGTCGGTAAACCCAACGCGGGCAAATCCACCTTGTTAAACCATATCATCGGCGAAGAACGGGCGATTGTCAGCCCGATCGCCGGCACGACTCGCGATGCGATCGACACGCTCTTGACTTGGCACGGCGCGCCGATCACCTTAATCGACACGGCCGGCATCCGTAAACGTGGCAAGATTGAACCCGGTGTCGAAAAATTCAGCGTGATCCGATCCATGCAAGCGATCGAACGCTGTGATGTGGCGTTGTTGATGATCGATGCAGAGGACGGTGTGACAGAACAAGATGAACACATCGCGGGTTATGTGTTGGAGTCGTTTAAAAGCATCGTGATCGTGATCAACAAATGGGACGCGGTGGAAAAAGACGCGCACACCATGAACACCTTTATCGACATGGTGCGTCAACGGCTGCATTTTATCAGCTATGCGCCGATCATCTTCATCAGCGCTTTGACGGGTCAACGCATTCATCAGGTTTTAGAGACTGCCACGCGGGTGCATGAAGCGCGCTTCTTCCGTATTCCGACTTCCGCGATGAATCAACTGTTACGGGATGCGATCCAATCACATCCCCCGCCCACCAAAGGCACAAAACGCCTAAAATTGTATTTCGCCTCACAAGTGGCGATCGCGCCGCCGTTGTTCCTGTTTAATTGTAACGATCGCAAGTTGGTTCACTTCACCTATCGGCGTTACTTAGAAAATCGCATCCGGGAATATTACCCGTTTGAAGGGACTCCGCTCCGTCTGACTTTCCGGGACGGCACCGGGCTTGACGATGACAAAAAGGCCAAACGTGACGGCGTACAAGTCCAACAAGTGCGCGAAGTCGAAGAATATGACCTT
>JALOOG010000079.1 GCA_025454525.1 Anaerolineae bacterium
GGCCAATGTGTGGTTGCCTCATTTAGCGGCAGGTCTAGCGGCCACGATCCTCACGCTGCTGACGCGGGCATGGACAGATGAGGAATTACGCGAAGGATCTACCAACCCGCACGCGCTATAACTGCTCAGTGGCGGCCTTAATGGATGATGTGATCCGTAAGGGCGTAACTTCAGGAAAGTAGATCACTCATGGAGACACCGCACCCTAGCCCTCCCCATGTATGGGTGCTGAGGGCTAGGGTGGCGTTGCAATTTAAGTTCACAAAGGGTTAAAAACACACTTTAACAGCACACAATAGTTCTTTCTCTATGTTTTTCCTCTGCGTTCTCTGTGTCTTCTGTGGTTCAAAGCTTTTCACCGAAACTTTCCTGAGATGACTTCTGCGCTCTTAACAGTTTTTATTAGAAATCACGCCATGCTGACCACCCCAAACACGCCCATCCGGCCAATAACAGCGCCCCGCCGATCGGGGCAATCGCGCCCATCCAACGGATGTTAAAGATCGCCAAGAGATACAAACTGCCGGAAAAGACGATCGTTCCGGCGATCAATAAACCGCCACCGATCGGGATCAAGTTGCTTTGCGTTTGTGTCGCTAACCAGGCAACCGCGAACAACGCGATCGCATGATACAGATGATAGCGGTTAGCCGTGTTAAAGGTATCGGCCCGCTGATTGGCCTCTAAGACCGTGGCGAGTCCATGTGCGCCAAAGGCCCCCAAGGCGACCCCTAAAAATCCTAAGGCCGAAGCAGCCAATAAAAACAGTTTCATGATCTCGTTTACTTTCTGGGAACTTTTTCCCACACGCTTACGTCTTGCCTATTGTAAAAGATTCAACACAAGGAGAGTATCATGTCTAAACGTAACATCTGGATTGCAGCATTGTTGATCGTCTTAACTTTGATCGTTGCGCCGTCTATGGCCCAAGAACCGACGACCCCCGCTTTCCCCCAAGATACCATTACGGTGCGCGGGATCGGCACATCCACCAGTCAACCGACCCTCGCTACCTTGTCCATGGGGGTGGAAAAGTTCAATGCGGATGTGAAAGAGGCCTTCTCCGATGTCAACACTACCTTACGCGCTGTGGTCGAAGCGGTGCAAGGAGTCGGTGTGGCGGCGGATGACATTGAAACCAGCTACTTAAGCATCTATCTTGAACAAAGTTACAGCAATGGCGCGCCGGAAGTCACCGGTTATCGTATCAGCAATCAAGTCACCGTCACCGTGCGCGATATTTCGCAAATTGAAGCGATCATCGACGCGGCGATCGGGGCCGGTGCCACCAGTTTGAGCGGCCCGAACTTTGACATCACCGATCGCGCTGCCCTCGAAACCACCGCCCGTGCGAACGCCATGGAAAATGCCCGCGCTAAAGCGCAAGAATACGCGGAATTGATGGGAGTCACCTTAGGCGACATCACCGTGATCACTGAAGTCCCGAATCAAACTTTCTTCCCCTATGCAGCAGCCCAAGCGGATGAAATGGGACGCGGCGGCGGCGGTGCGTTTGTCAGCCCCGGTGACATCATCGTACAAGTGGAAGTGCAAGTGACTTTCCGCATCGTGCGCGGTGCGTAAACCGTTGAGCGGCGCGATCACCAGCGGTTCGCGCCGCTCAAATTTGCATCAACGCTTTGACGCTTGGCAAATTCGCATCACGAGTCAATAACAACACGCGATCACCGGCCTCTAACAGTGTACCGCCGCGTGGCACGACTAAATCATCTTTGCGCCCGATCAACACGATCAACGTGCCGTCTGGTAATTGCAGATCGGCGATCTGTTTTCCACACACTGGAGACGCTTCCGGCACGGTAAACTCGATCAAGTTGTTGGTGATAATGCCGTCATCCATCACAAACGCGAGTGGAGAAAGCGATTTGGGTTGCTGCTCTCCATACACCCCTAACCCTTTGGCCACCGGGATGATCAACGTGCCTTGCACCAAGACCGACGCTAACACAATAAAAAACACCAAGTTAAAGAACACGGCGGCCTGTTCGATCCCCGCTAACAACGGGAATGTGGCCAAGATGATCGGTGCGGCCCCGCGTAATCCCACCCATGAGACAAACACGCGCTCACGCCATGTAAAGCGGGAAAATAGTAGCGCGATCGTCACACTAACGGGGCGGGCGATCACGATCACAAACAAGGCGATCGCGAGTCCTTGTCCGGCGATCGCGGGCAATTGGGACGGATACACCTGTAAGCCAAGTGCTAAAAACATCGCGATCTGCATCAACCAAGCGAGTCCATCGTGAAAATCGGATAAACTGCGCTTGTGGATCAAGTTGACTTGTGAGAACAAAATCCCCACCAAGTAGACCGCCAAAAAGCCATTGCCGCCGAGAAGCGTGGTGAGACCATAGCTCAATAACACCGTGGCAATCGTCAAGACGGGATAGAGTCCATCGTATTCTAAGCGCGCATGGTTGATCGCCCGCCGCATGGTCAACCCGATCAAGATCCCCATGCCCGCGCCGATCCCCATCTGCACGATGAACAACGGGATCAAGGCCGTCGGTGCGAGATCCGGTTGTTGGATCAATTGGATCATGCCGATCGTTAAAAACACGGCCATCGGGTCATTACTGCCCGATTCTAACTCTAACAACGGGATCAATTGCCCTTTTAAGCGACTCCCACGCAACACCGCAAACACGGCCGCAGCATCGGTGGATGAGATGATCGCACCTAATAAGATGCCTTCTGCCCACGAAAAGCCGAAAAAAGTGGTCGCAAACCAACCCACCGCGATCGCGGTGATCGATACTCCAACGGTTGCTAAGGTGATCCCCTGCCGTAAGACCGGCCGAATATCGCGCCATTGCGTATCGAGTCCGCCGGAAAATAGGATGAAGATCAACGCCACCACGCCGATCGCTTGGGCCAAGGCCGGATAGTCGAAATAGATCCCCAAGATCCCGTCTGACCCGGCCAACATACCCAACGCTAAAAATAACAATAAGGCCGGGATTCCTGTGCGGGCCGCGATCTTACTGGCGAAAATGCTCACCAATAACAACAACGCCGCCCCGAATAACAGATGTTCAATCAGAATCATGACGAGAGCATCTGTTCAATCCACGCTTGATGAGTCCGGTAATGATGCGCGGTGTTGCCATACACCACATTGATCGCCGGATAATCCAACTCCGGATCTTGGGGTTGATAATGGTGATAGGGCTGATTCAGATCCGCGTCACTTAAGGGCGCTAATTGTCTCAAGATCGCATCATGGGTCGCTTGGAGCTTTTCCCGGGCCTGAGCTAAGGGGATCTCACGTTCCCGCTCAAAGATGATCTGGTTGATCGCGTCCAGATCGAAGCGGTGATAGAGATCGATCGGGACTCCTAACGCTTCATGCGGGGGTTGCCTGTCCAAAAAGGCGATCACCAGACGATGCCACGCGGCCAAATGGGCGAGGTGGTCTTGGATGCGCCAACCGTCTGCATTGAGGATCGTGGTCAATTGCGCGGGAGTGAGCGAGTCGATCAAGCGTTGTAAGGCCGCCCAATCGCGCTCAATATGGGCCAAGAGATCGGTTTTGGTGGTGATATAGGCCATTTTCGTTAACCCTTGTCCGCCTTTGCCAACAATTCGCGGAATCCGTCACGCCAACCCGCATTCATCGCTTCGATCGTGATCGCTTGTCGGATCGCCTCAACGTTGGCTTGATCAAAATAGTACAGGGCGGTCATCGCACGGATCGATAACCGGACGGGATCGGCTTGGATCAAGTGGATCGCATCCCCCGCGCCCACCTCACCTTCCTCTAAGACGCGCAAATAGAATCCGGTGCGAAGGCTTTTGAGAAAGATTTTGCCGAATTGCGGCAGATCCATGCGTGCGTTGAGTTTATAACACGGGACTCGCGGTTGTGTCACCTGTAAGATCGCCGCGCCGACCTGATACACATCCCCAACACAGACGTGATCCTCTAGGAGTCCGCTCACGGTGAGATTTTCGCCGAATTGACCGAACGGGAAAGCTTCCCGCCCTAATTCGGCCGTCCAGGTCGCATAATGTTCATGCGGGTATGCATAAACGGCCTTGTCTACGCCGCCATGCACGGTGAGATCCGCTTGGCCGTCCCCGTCAAGGTTCAGCGTGCGGATCATCACGCGCCCATGAATCGGTTGTTTAAAAATGCCGGTTTCAAAAGTATCGCCTCGATAATCGATTCTTTTGGGTGGTGAGACACTGATCGCGATCACTTGCATCGGTGATTGTTCCATTCGACTCTAGAAGATTCCGGACTCTAACGTTATCTTTGCCGCTTTAATGATAACACGAGGACATCAACATGGTGCAAAGGGTCTTGGTTGTAATCGGTCTGATCGCGTTGGGGATCGGTGCGGTGTGGTTCTTATTCTTGCGTGAAGACGACCCGTTCGCCGCGTCTGCGATCAGCGATCCGCCGTTTGCTTCATTGAGTTATGGCATTCAAGCGTTTTTATGGTGGGATGGCGGGGAAGCCAATTACACCCTTGAATTGATCCGCATGATGAATTTCAGCTACGTCAAGCAGACCTTTGCTTGGCATGACCTTGAACCGAGTCGCGGCCGGTGGATATGGCGGCAAAGTGATCGCATCGTGGATGAGATTCAAGCGCGGGATCTCCGGTTGATCGTGCGCTTAGGGGATGTGCCGCGTTGGGCGCAACGTCCGCAAAATGCCGATTTTCCCGATGTGCATGACACCCCGCCGGCCGATCTAGCGGATTGGGCGGTCTATTGTGGCACGATCGCGGCGCGTTATCAGGGGCGCGTGGCCGCTTATCAGATCTGGAATGAGCCGAATTTAGCACGCGAATGGGGCGGCGATCGGCCCGATCCGGCCGGGTATGTGGCGATGTTAGCCGCCTGTAGCCAAGCGATCCGGGCCGCCGATCCCGACGCGATCTTGATCTCGGCCGGATTATCACCCACAGGAAACGATGATGCCTTGGCCCGTCGGGATGACCTCTATCTGCAAGACCTGTATGATCTCAATTTTCAGCAATACGTAGATGTGGTGGGGATGCACGCGCCGGGGTTCACCGCGCCGGAAGTCGATCCCGCCGATGCACCGGCCGGGCGTTGGGCCAGTTTCCGCCGGATCGAAGATCTGCGAAAGATCATGATCGCGAATGGCGATGCCGCCCGTCAAGTGGCGATCTTAGAGACGGGCTATACCACCGAACAGCGCGATCCGGTCTACGCTTGGTTTGCGGTGGATGAAGCCACCCAAGCGCGTCACCTGAGCGCCGCTTATGCCTATGCGGCCGAACATTGGCGGCCTTGGGTGGGTTTGATGTCCGCGATCTACATGAGCAAACCGACTTGGACGGCCGAAGATGAGGAGTTTTGGTGGTCGGTCACGATCCCCGGCAATCAACCCGGTCAAATTTTCACCCGTCCGGCGTATGGCGCGCTGGTGATCATGCCGAAGTATTGTGGCGATCTGGTGATCCCAGAGCGTGATCCCGCCAATATCCCGCCGATCCCGGCCCAACGCTGTTAGGGGGTGATCGGCTCAAATGAGAGCAACGGTGCAGGAATCCAGCCTTCATTAGGCGGATCTGCACCGACGATTTTCACGAGGTAGTAGTTTAACACCGGGTTGGATTGATACATCAGCACCTGTACTTCCGTGCCGTGAGGGGCTTGGGTGGCGATCTGCTGGCGTAAATGGCTGTCATAGAGATAGACGATCGGTTGGATCATCACCCCATCATAGACTCCATTGAGCCATGCGGGGGTCTCTCCACGCCCGTAGAGTGTCGGAATCCCGCATTGAGTGGGATCGGGGTTATCGGGAAAGGGTAAATCGGGGATCGCCGGATCGCGGGTGAGCGATTCGGCGATCGCATGTGGAGTGATCACCGGGGTGATCGTTGGAGCGGGGGCGGACATACAGCCCACCCCACCCAGCAACAGGGACATACACAGGGACATCAACCACCACTTAGACATAACGCTTATCCTTGATGATCTGGTAAACGACGCGGTAGACCAAACCATAACGCCAGACATCCGATCAACGGGAAGATCATCGCTTGCGCTAATCCGACCCGTTCGGCAATCACACCGATGATCAACGGAAGGAAGTTGGCCAAAACACCGAAATAATTGCTAATGGTCATCACCCGTCCACTTTGCCCGGGCAGCGAGGTATACAAGTTGGCCTGTAAGATCGCATACCACCCCGCGTTAAGGATGCCAATCGGGATCAATAACGCAATTTTAAACCAGACCCCCGGCACAATCAAAAAGAGCGTATAGAGGACAAATTCCATCGCGGCACTCCAGCGGAGGTAACGCACGCCGTTGACCCGCTCTAATAACGGGATCAACAACACATCCCCGATCAAGCCGAATCCCATCCACACTGAAACGGCGACACCCGCTTCAAGCGCGGTGACTCCGACCACATCGACAAAATAGAGCGCGAGGTAAGCGTGTAGGCCGTCTAACATCAGATCAGAGGCTTCTAACAAGACCAACCAACGCACGACGACTCCGCGTCGTAAAGCCCCAAGCGCACCGCGTAATCCTTGCCAAAAGGTCTCCGTTTCATCGGATTCATCTTCATCTTCAACCGACGGATCAAACGGAAAACGACGGGCAATCCACAACACCCAAAACGTGCCGATCGCGGCGGCCAAAAACACCTCACGCCAACCCCATCCCATGTTGACGAACACGCCGATTGAGAGTGTGCCGACCACCGCGCCTAAAGAGCCAGCTAATGTCCATCGGGCCATGTTCTGCTCATGGCGAGTTGGTGCGTGATCCATCAGAGCGGCTTGGGCGAGGTTGACAAATGATCCAGAGGCGGGATTGATCAAGATCGTGGCGATCATCAACATCAGATACGATTGACTCGCGGCCATCAGGATCAACGAGATGCCGAATAAGACCCCGCCACCCAATAACAAGCGACGGCGGAAGCCTTGATCGCCCAAAATGCCGACGATCGGCTCAAACAGCAGATCGGCTAACACAGGGGGCAAGGTGAGCAGTAAACCGATCTGCTCATACGACAACTTAAACTCATCGCGGATCAAGGGGAGTGCCACTTCACGCGCCCCAAACACCAATTCATCTAAAAATTCGATCGCGAGTAACACGAACACGAAGAGACCGACGGAGCGCAAGCGGCGCACCGTCAAACGTAAAAAGAGCATGAGTTTGACTCCTAGAATCAAAAAAGACCGTAAACGCAAGTCGTTTACAGTCGCGGCAAAGAGGGTAGATGCGGTTAGCGCCCTAGCAACTTATGTGTCGCCGCGGCACCTCAGTGATGATTTTGACCGAGTGTTGGTGTCCATGAGAACAGTATAACGCAAAATGGCTTAAACCGTTATCTGATGTTTTATCGGTTCACCTTCTCAGTTCGACAAGTGCGCTAGTGATTCCCCACGCAATCGTAATAGGTCACTGTGACGCTCAAGAAACCCCGTTAGGCATAAAAGGAGTGTTGTTTCATGCGCCACTGAATATATTTACCAATAGCGCAATAGATTGAGGTCGTGTGTTCAATCCAGAGGATTTGGCTTAACACTTTCATCAAATCGGTTATATTTAGCGTTTTCCTGATCCGTTGTGCCAATAGCAATTGTATAAATGTATTTACCCAACCCTACATGAGCGATCTGAAAACGATGCGTCATTAGGATATATAACCAAACAAAAAGCCTAAAGAGGCCATAACCTGTTAAGAATCCTAATGTATTCATAATCACATCATTGATGTCGATCACGCGGTAGGGGTAGCCGATGATCAGTGAGATCACGAGTTGGATCGCCTCAATACTGCATCCAACGGTAAGTGCCAGCCATAATACATCTTTTGTTCTAAACGAGACCAGAAAACGGATACCGAAGCCAAAAGGTATCAATAAAACAAGGTTAAGCGCTAATTCCCGAACAATATTATAGAGATCCGAAACGTTGCTAAACTTGAAGGGGATGAGGTTAACGCCTACCATAAAAGGGGCTGCTTTCATCATATCGGCAAAATTTCCAGAAATATGCAGGGGAAAAAAGGTTCTGTGGATCAGAAATAAAAGATAAATGCCAAAAACGGCCGCACAGGTTACGTAGGAAAGGCTGCGTGTCTTAATCCCTGCAAGGATTAAGATCATCCCCAAGATGCCAATCATGTAATTTGTAAGGCTAAATCCATAATTGTCTAGGTAAACTACCATATTGAGTGACATTGCCATGCTCCTATTATTTCAGACTCTAAAACCATTTTAAAAATTGCAAGTATTCTTAGAATTACGGTGTATGCAAGTTACCTGAGGCGGAATAAGCGCGTGTATCGCCTGTCTGATTTGGATGTGCCCTACTTGCAACAATATAAAGTTTTCCTCCATTTATCCCACAATTTTGGCTAAAAAATTTGGTTTGGTTGACTCCCTGATTTGCTTGGACTTGAAAACTGCATCTCATAACATGTCGTCCATCACTTCTGATTTTCCAGAGTTCAAATGTCCATGTACTTGCCGGAACTGCTGCACCAACAAAGGTAGTTGCCCATATACCGCCGCTGAAAGTCAAGGTTCCTTGCACCATTTGATGATGCACTCCATTGTGATCACCATTTATATAGTACCCTTGCCAAATGCCTTGCCACGCCCAATTACTTGTATTAGCCAAAATCGGGAAGGCAACAAACAACAAAAGAATGAGAATTAGAACTGTGTTAACGATATGTCCTTTAAGGTTAAGGGGGATGTCCATATGGGTCTTATGCTCCTCATACAAAGATTTACGAACCTGAATGATTATTTTAATAAATATATGTTTATTAAGCAAGTCCCAAATTTTTTAGAGAGTGGGTGAGGCAAGGGTATACAAATTCCATTACGGGAGTTGGATAGCTGAGACGGTTTCTTATTCCGTGAGTTCAATTTGTTAACGCTATCAAGGTCAAAAAACAAAAAGGGGACGAGAGTCCCCCTGATGATCTATTCGGTTTTGACTTTGGATTTATCGACAAAGCGGATCACCAACGTCGATTGCTCAAACTTGGCTTCGCCGATCTCTAATTCCCACAAGGCATAGGGCAATACGATATTGCGACGATACGGCCCGACCCGCAAGGTCAATTCATCCCGCGAACGATACAGATCCATATCCGATTTATCGGCAAAGGGCAGCGGCACACGCAACTTGTAGCTATCGCTTTGTCCGTCTTTTTCGATCGTGTGGGTCATGCCCTCACCCATCCGCAACGCCGGATTTTGATCCCCGTAGATCGCGTTGGCTAACATCCGCAACCGATCTAAACCGGTGATCTCACCTCCGAACAACGGCGCTTTTAACAACGGCAACCCGCCGAAAGCCTCATCAATGAACGAGACGTTTTCCTTCTGATTCGCCTTCCACATCGTAAAATATGGATCGGTGACTTCATCCGGGATGATCCGATTACAGATGATCGCATCCGTGGCGTAACCGTACAGGTTCAAGTAGGTATAGGTGCGTTGCGTCTCTTTGATCACCATCTTTTCCGGGTTCACTACCAGACGAATACTCGCGATCTCCGCATTCGCCAGCATATCGCGCACCTTGTCTAAGGTCTCGAATAAGCTTCGCACTTGCGCCCAAGCATCATCATCTGGTAAGGCTTCGTTCCCTCGCCCCAAGATCCGCCCGATCGGACGTAGGATCTTGCCCGCGCCTTGGAACAGCGACATCACTTTTTCTAACCACCACCGAGTCACATCCGGTAAACTCAACAGGCGCAAGGTCTCCGCGGTGGGAGCGGCATCCACGATCAACACATCGTAAAAGCCGTCGTCAAAATACTTGTTGATCCACAGCAGATGCGCGCCTTCTTCCAGTCCGGGCAGGATCGTCACTTCTTCGGCGACGATCTCATCGACTCCTTGACGGTTAAACAGGGCCACCAGATACTTTTGGAAGCGCCCCCAGTATTTATCCATGGAATAGCGCGCATCAACTTCTTGCGCCCATAAATTCGGGTAAATTTCAATCGGCTCTGGACCGATCTTCTTGTCGAGTGAATCTGCGAGGCTGTGGGCGGTGTCGGTGCTGATCACGATCGTTTTCAGGCCTAATTCTGCACAACGTAACGCCGTTGCCGCCGAGATGCTGGTCTTACCGACTCCACCTTTACCCGTATGAACAATGACGCGCATGGTTTGTAACTCCGTTCAGAGTAAGCTAGTTATATCCGTTTTTGGACGATCTTTCGTTCGTTTAATTTACGTGTCCTGTGGAAGGAGAGTTGCGAGATCTAATACAACGATGATGATCGGGGCGTTAAAATCAGGGGGCAAAATGCCCCCCTTGATCGGCCGCTGTCGTGCTGGGGTTAGGTTAGATGCTCAACGTATCTCCGCGGATCGTGCGGAAAGTGTTACTGGCTTCTTCTTCGGCCTGTTGTAACGTATCCCCGATCTGGGTGATCGATTGGCTGGCCGTCTGTAAGCTCTGATACAAGCGGCGAAAACGCGGTAAAAAGTCGTTATTTACCTCTTCAAAAAACGCCTCTGCACCCAACCCGCGCCAACCGTCCGCTTCAAGTTGTTCCACCTTTTGCCGGAATTGTCGTTGAAAGTCTTCCAACAATTCGGCCCGTTGTTGTAGAAGCTGCGCGATCTGTGCCAACTGTTCATAATTTGTTTGTATAATTTCAGCCATAATTAAAACCTCGCACAATGAAGATACCTCTATTATGAGCCATATTGAGCTGAAAGACAATCAACAATTGAGAATAGAAGGATGAATGTGTATCATAAAAGCATGAGAATCATCCTACACCGACTCCTATTGTTCGCCATATTCGGGACGCTGACCGGATGCACCTTGACGGCGGCCACCCCGATCGCATCGATTCCGCCCACCGCGACCACTTATCAGGTGATCCGCGCCACCCCTGTTCCCACCATGGCCCGCTTGTATCAACCTGTGGCCACGGAACCGACGATTGAACCCGCCCTAAGCGCTGACCTCGCACCGGAGATCGATTGTGAGCAAAGCACCGATCTACCGACCACCCGCCATACGGTGGACGCAAAAATGGATTACGCGACTCGTTCGATCGCCACTTCTCAAACCGTCACTCACATCAATCGTTACGACTCCGCCTTGACCGATCTGGTCTTAAACATTGAGCCGAATCGTTATCCGAACGCCTTCACCTTATTGAGCTTGATCCAAAAAGACACCACCCAAGGCGATGCGCCACCTTCATTTAACCTCACCGGACGACGTTTATATATTGAATTGATCGATCCCGTCCCGCCGGATTGTGCGATCACCTTGGATCTATTGTTTACGGTGAACGTCCCGGCGATCGGCAGCGGTGTCCAAGCGTTTGAAGGCTTCTTTGGATATAGCCCGCGTCAAGTGAACCTTGGCCATTGGTTGCCGACCGTGGCTTTACGGCAAAATAACGAATGGATCACCCGTCAAGCCGTGTTTGTCGGTGAGCAGGAAGTGATCACCAAAGCGGATTGGGAGGTGACGTTGACCGTCAATAACGCGGCCGAAACGTTGACCGTTGCTGCTCCCGGCACAGTAGAACGCTTATCCGCGACTCAATGGCGGTTTGTGCAACCCTTTGCGCGTGATTTTACCTTGAGTCTAAGCGAGAATTTCCGCGTCGCCCAAAATATCACCCAGAGCGGGATAACGGTTGAAGTCTATAGCTTTGATGACGCAGTGATCCCGACGGACACAGGTATCATTGACGGTGCAGAACACGCGCTCACCATGGGCCTCTTGTCCTTAGAGATCTTCTCGGATCTCTTCGGCCCCTACCCGTATGAGCGGTTGTTGATTGTGCAAGGCGATTTTCCGGACGGCATGGAATTTAGCGGGATCGTGTTTGTCAGCACCAATTGGTTTCGGACGTATGCGGGCGATCCGGCGCATTTTTTGACCTTGATCACCGTGCATGAAGTGGCACATCAATGGTGGTATGCCCGTGTTGGCAACGATCCCGCGCTTGCGCCTTGGTTGGATGAAGCCTTGTCCACCTACAGCGAATATGTGTTCATTGAAGAATTTTACCCGGAACTCAAGGATTGGTGGTGGCAATTCCGCGTCGATGATTACAACCCGTCCGGATTTGTCGATAGCAGCGTCTATGAATTTGCGTCGATTCGCGAGTATATCAACGCGGTGTATTTGCGCGGCGTGCGTTTGTTACAGGCCTTGCGCGATGACCTAGGGACAGAAAGCTTTTTCGATTGGCTCAAACGTTACGCCGAAACGGGTGACGGCGAGATCGTTTCCGCTGATGTGTTCTGGTCGCTGTTGACCGCCGAACAATTGGAAGCGACCCGCGCCACACGCGCCTTATACTTGCGTCAACCGTAGCGTAAATATGCGATCGTCTCACTCACCGTAACGTAGATGCGCGATCGTCTCGATATGATAGGTGTGTGGAAACATATCGATCGGTTGCGCGTCGATCAAGCGATACCCCGCCTTGATCAAGCCTTTGAGATCGCGTGCCAAGGTGGACGGATCACAAGAGACATAGATGATCTGTCGGGGTTTTTTGCTGATCAAGGCCCGTAAAGCGTCCGGTTTCATGCCGGCCCGTGGGGGATCTAACACCACCGCGTCCACCTTGCCCTTGAGGTTAAACAACACACGCTCAACGGTGTCTTGCAGGATCTCCACATGGGTAAACGAGGCCAAATTCACCCGCGCATCGCTCACCGCCGGCCCAAAGGACTCGATCGCAATCACGGCGCGGGACGCTTGGGCCAAAAATGCGGTAAACAGCCCAACCCCTGAATATAGGTCTAATACCCGTTCCCGTCCGGTTAACGCGAGTCGACTCATCACCTGTTCGATCAAGGTCTCAGTCTGCATCAAATTGACCTGAAAGAAACTGCCCGCGCTCACCTGAAAGCGATGATCGCGGATCGTGTATTCCGTCACACCTTCCCCCGTGAGCAGGTACTCATCATGCGATCCCACCGCGATCGCCCGATCCGAGTCCGCGCTACCGACCTGAAAGCGGACGCGCGGATGTTCGGTGGAGGCGATATGCTGCTCAAACATCGCCATTAAGGGCGGGCGAATGATGTGACATTCTTCGATCGCTAACACGGTTTGATCGTCTTGCGCGATATACCCTAAGCGACCGTCGGATGCGGTGTGAAAGGTGACATGTGTGCGATACTGCCACGGATCCGGACTCGCGATCGTCGGATGCACGATCGCCTCCCGGATGCCGCCGATCCGCTGCAATTGATCGCGCACGATGCTCTGTTTATAGCGCAATTGCGCGGCATAATCGGCATGTTGCCAATGACACCCGCCACATACCCCAAAATGACGACAACGCGCCATCACTCGATCGGGTGAGGGGGTGATCACCTCTGTAATCACGCCGAAAGCGAAGCGGCCTTTGTCCTCGCTAATCGTGACCAAGACTTGATCGCCCGGCAAGGCGAACGGCACAAAGATCGCTTTGCCTTCATGCCGTCCGATCCCATGTCCGCCATAGGTGACTCCGGTGATCGTTAATTCGATCGGATCGCTCATGAGCGCGCTTAACCTCGCAACGGCAAGATCAGATCACGCGGAATATCGGTGAGGATCTCTAATTCACCGTTGGGCGCAAGGTAAACGGTATCTTCCACTCGCACGCCGAACGCTTGATCGGGATTATACAAGCCTGGTTCAATCGTAAATACATTGCCATGGGTGAATTGATGCCGTTGATCGCGATGACTGATCACGTAGCCTTCATGCACCTGCAAGCCGATCCC
The DNA here is from genome assembly GCA_025454525.1 of Anaerolineae bacterium. GTDB lineage: Bacteria > Chloroflexota > Anaerolineae > Aggregatilineales > Phototrophicaceae > JALOOG01. The sequence continues at coordinate 13,764 of JALOOG010000079.1, forward strand.
ATGCCCAAGGCTATGGACATAACCGGTTTGGGTGCCGGGATGAGAGCGCGCGGTCGCATGGCCAAGTTCCTCAAAATGGGTTTGTACGGCCTCTTGGACTTCACGGATCGGGCGATTCGGCACGATCAATTCCACGGCAATATCGATCGCGGTGATCACCTGCTCATAGGCTTGTCGGATGTGTTCGGGCGCGTAACCGATGCACCATGTCCGCGTCATATCATGGAAGTAACCGCCGCCGCGCTCATATGGAAATAGGTCAAACACGATCGCCTCACCGAGGCGCAATACGTCTTGATCTTGTCCGCGGCTATGAGGGAACGCGCCGTCGCGCCCTTGTGCAAAGATCATATCGCGTTCGTCCAGATTGCGATCTAACAACGCCTTCCGGACAAAGCGCTTGACATCGCCGACGGTGAGCGGCGTTCCGTCCGCTTGGATCACGATCTCATCCGGATTGGCGCGGTGACTGGCGATAAACTCACGGGTTTCACGCACGACCGCACTGGTCTTTTCAGCTACAGCGCGCATCCGCCGCAATTCATCCGCGTCTTTGGTTAAAGAGGCCTCATCAAAAATGGTAACACCCCATTCACCCACCCACTGATAATCACTTTGGAGGCTGTTGATCGTCTGACTCAAGGCGAGCGTTTGATGTGGGGGCATCCCGCCGTAGATCGCGATCTGTCCGGTGGGAACGCCCAATTTTCCGAACACATTCAGCCAAAAATGCGCTTGAGTCTGTAATTCGTCGCTGTGGGCCTGTTGGATTTCGGCCAAGTCAAAGTCATAAAACGAATGCACCGCGAGTCCGGTATGAGCGGCCTCGTCAGTTTCCATCGGCCCGACCACCAAGATCGGGTCATGATCGGGGACTTTGATCGCCGCGCCACGGGTGATCCCAACACGACCGATCAAATACTCCAGTTGAGGGGAAGGGTCTTCCCCGGCGAACACCACGATCGCGCTAAAAGGGCGCGTTGCGATCAATTGATCAAGATCGGATCTCATCTGCTACTTCCTCTAGGGAAACTGGGTCTGTGTGTGTAGCATAGCGCAAAGTCTGATTTGTGCAACGGATAGCGATCGGGAGAGAAGTAGGTACTGGAAAGTCTGTTGCGTACCACCCCACTCTGGCCCTGTCCCAACCTTGGGGGTTCTCTCGATGAGAGACTTGCCTGAGATTATTGAGGGGTTCATCCGATAAATACCCAAAATACATGCCGCTATCGGAACGGACGGCGGTGTTGATTCCAAAGATCCGTCGCAGTGGCAATGGCCGACTCTATCGTTGAGGGTCGATCAAAGCGCTTGCCTTTGAGGGCTTAAGCTAAGCAATCCTTTCGCCCCACTCACCCGCGACCGTCTTAGCGTCTCCAGGGGTTAACGTTGTTCCTCGCAGAGTTCTGGGTATTGTATCGGTTTCAGCATGATCGCCTCTTTAAAATTTCCAAGATGAACCACTAAGTAAGATTTTTTCTTTCGCTTTGATGCGTTTGCCCTATTTTACCAAGCAGTCACATTCGCACCGATCGCAGCCTATTGTTATAATCGCTCTCAATTATCCGCTACCACCCCGGGAGATCGTGAGCTTGAGTCAATCAATTCGTGTCTTATTTGCTGCTGCGGAAAGTGTGCCATTCGCCAAAGTGGGCGGGATGGCCGATGTGGTCGGGTCATTGCCCGCCGCGTTACGGCGGTTAGGGGTCGATGCGCGTGTGATCTTACCCGGTTACGGCTTCATTAAACATTATGATTACGGAATTCAACACCTGTTTACCTTTAGTTTTACGCATCGGCTTGGGACCGCCCAAGTCAATGTCTACGGCACAGAATACGACGGTGTACCGACCTATTTTGTCCAAGCCTACCCTTACTTTGGCAACGATGCGACTGTTTACAGCGAATGGACGTGGGATGTCCCGCGGTTCATCTTCTTTAATCAGATGGTGATGGCCACTACTTGGGAGATGCGTTCGCGGTTAGGCTGGTTTCCAGATGCGTTTCATGTCAATGATTGGCATAGTGGTCTGATCCCGTTTCTAATGGAACAGAATCGCTATCTACCCGACTGGGAAGGGGTCGCATCCTTATTGAGCATTCATAACCTCGCTTATCAGGGAGATCATGCGGGCGGGTTTTTGTTTGAGGCGGGGATTTATGGACGACATCATCCGGATCTGATGTATCAAGACCTCACCGACAACATGATGGGCATTGCGATTGCCTACAGCGACATTTTGACCACCGTTAGCCCCCGTTACGCGGTGGAGATCCAATATCCACACATGGGATATGGTCTAGAAGGCCTGGTGCGACGGCGGGTTCAAGATCTGCATGGGATTTTGAATGGGATCGATGTCGAAAAGTTGAACCCCGCCACCGATAAACACCTCGCCGCCAAGTTTAGCGCGGATGACTTTGAGGCTGCGCGGGCGACCAACAAGGCCGCTTTACAACAGATGTTGGGGTTGCCACAACGTCCAGATGTCCCGTTATTCGGACTCGTGAGCCGTTTGGTTTATCAGAAGGGGATCGACCTGTTGATTCCGGCGATCTACCGTATCATGGGCGAATATGATGTGCAGTTTGTGGCGTTGGGGACGGGTGAACCCCAATATGAAGCGATGATGCGCCAATTGATGGTCGATTTTGGATGGCGCGGAGCGCGGGCGCTGTTACGCTATAACGACGGGGTCGCCCAACAGATCTACGGCGGATCCGATGTATTCCTGATGCCGAGTCACTTTGAACCCTGTGGTATGGGGCAGATGTTGGCGATGCGTTACGGATCGCTCCCCTTAGTACGGGAAACCGGTGGGTTAGCGGATACGGTCGAAAATTATGATAACGGTGAAGGGGATCGCGGCACGGGTTTTGTGTTCTCATGGGAAGAATCCGACGCGGTGTACTATACCATGCGTTGGGCGATCGAGACGTTCTATAATCGGCGTAGCGCGTGGCAACGGATGCAACGCCGAGCCATGCAGACCGATTTTAGCTGGGACAAGAGCGCTCAACAGTACAAAGATCTGTATCAACAGGCGATCGCACGGCGGCGGCCGGGTTGGAACGGCTAAATCCCAAAACGTAAGATGAACAGTACACTAAAAACAGCGCGTTTAACTTGGCGCGTTTTCCTGTTTGGCCGGAAAATAAATTGGAGAGATCATTTTTAAGGAGCGGTTATGAAAGTCAAAGCAGTTATTTTGGCCGGAGGTGAGGGGACACGCTTAGGCACTCTCACCGCGAAACGTGCCAAACCCGCCGTACCCTTTGCGGGCAAGTATCGGATCATCGATTTCACCCTAAGCAATTGTGTCAATTCAGGCATTTTCGATGTGTTAGTCCTCACCCAGTATCGCCCGCATAGCTTGAATGATCACATCGGCAAAGGCCGCCCTTGGGACTTAGATCGCTCCTTTACGGGCGGTGTGCAGATCCTACAGCCTTATAAAGGGCGCTTCGATACCGATTGGTATGCTGGCACGGCCGATGCTGTCACCCAAAATCTCAACTTTGTGCGACAAGGACGGCCGGAATACGTCTTGATCTTGTCGGGCGATCACATCTATCAAATGGATTATTCGCTGTTGATCGATTTTCATCGCGAGAAAAACGCCGATGCGACGATCTGTACGATTCAAGTCCCATTGGATGAGGCGAATCGTTTTGGCATCGTGGACATCGATAACGAGTATCGCATCCGCGATTTTGTGGAAAAACCCGCCAATCCACCGGGCAATCTGGCCAGCATGGGCGTGTATGTGTTTAATTACAACGTCCTCGAAAAGATGTTACGTGAGGACGACGAAAACCCCGACTCGAATAACGACTTCGGGAAAGACATCATCCCGACCATGATCCGTAATCAGATGCGCTTGTTTGCCTACGCTTATACAGGCTATTGGATTGACGTGGGGACGGTGGAGGCCTTCTGGGAAGCGCATATGGACTTGTTAGCGAGTCCACCGTCACTCAACCTCAACGATCGCACTTGGGTGATCCACACCTTAAGCGAGGAACGTCCTCCGGTGCGAATCAACGCCGGGGCCATCATTAAAGACAGCTTGATCACCGACGGCTCTACGATCTCAGAAGATGCGTTGGTCGAACGTTCCGTATTATCGCCGGGGGTGTTTGTGGGGCCGGGCGCAGTGGTGCGTGAATCGATTATCCTCAACGATGCTTATATCGAAGCGGGCGCAGTGGTAGAGCGCTGCATCATCGACAAGATCGCGGTGATCGGCAAAGGCGCACGGGTGGGTCAGATCTCCGATATGGGCGATCTGGGCATCACCTCGATCGGGAAAAACACCTATATTCCACCGGGGTATACCGTCGGGCGAAATGTGGTGTTAGGCACAGATTTAGGGGAAGTGGATTTCGCTCAATTTGACGAAAAAACTATCCCACAAGGCACCCGCTTGAATCGTAAGAAAAAGACCGATTAAGCAAACTGCATCACTGACAAGAGGGTTTATAATCCAACCTCTTGTCAGTAGCAATCCTTAGTAGAATGACTCCCCAAAAAGCCTTATATAGAGAACTGATTGAGACTTTTGAAAAGTGAGAATGGATAGTGCATCATGGGAGGAAAAACCCGACCAAAGGTAATTCACCATGAGCACTATCCCCGTTAGTT
>JALOOG010000080.1 GCA_025454525.1 Anaerolineae bacterium
GATCGATCCTAATGGTTTCAGTACCCTCAAACGGGTCATAGTGAATGAAACCGCGCTCAAATGGACAAATCGGGCTAGATAGTTTTGACCCCCCACCCGATTTTAAAGGCATTTACCCGCCTTTTTGACCGCCGATCCAAACGCGCTACTTGCCAAACATCATAACACACCGCTCTGCGTTTCGCAAGTCGATCACTGTCATGATTTCTGCATCGAGTTTCGACACGCTCACCTAGCCTCAGACCGATCGCGATGATCCGCCGCGAACATCCGTCAAAATCGGGATGATCGATCGAGTTGCGAAACCGACCTTATCCACCGCGCCATGATCCGCCTCCGCGATCGATTTAATCGTTCAAAGCGGCCGCAAATTGTCCGGCGGAGTCAAACCGATTGGCCGCATTTTTCTCTAATGCGCGTGCGATCGCATGGGCGATCGGACGGGGGATCACGTCGTTTAGGGTGCGAATATCCGGCGCAGGTTGTTGGATGTGGGCAAATAACACTTGCGCGGCCGTGCCTTTAAACGGACGCTCTCCGGTGAGCATCTCGAAACACAACAAGCCAAGCGCATAAATATCAGCGCGATGATCCACCTCCCGCGCTTCGATGATCTGTTCCGGGGCCATGTAATCGATCGTACCGACCGCCCCCGATCCAGTGTAGCGGGTGATCGCGTCGGCGATCTTGGCAATGCCAAAATCCATTAAGATCGGTTGCCAAGTCTCACCATCGGCATCGGGACGTAACATGATATTCGACGGTTTGAGGTCACGATGCACAAAGCCGGCCGCATGGGCATGATCTAACGCGGCGGCCAAAGCGGTGATCAGCGCGATCGCGCTGTCAACCTCCAATGGGCCATGCCGCTGTAAGTGTTCACCCAGATCGATCCCGTCTACAAATTCGAGGATCAGATAGAGCAAACGATCACTTTCACCGGAGTCCAGTAACTTCACGATATTGGCATGATCTAACGCGCCTGTGGTGCGTGCCTCACGCTGAAACCGGGCGCGAAATTCGTTCTGTTCCGCCAGATCCACCGCGAGGATCTTGATAGCGACGGTGTGATCGTGACCATAGCCTTTGTAAACCTCACCCATCCCGCCGCGCCCGATCACATCTAAGATCTCATAAGCGCCGATCCTGCGTCCGGTTAAACTACCGGGGAAACGGATCTCTGGCTTTTTCTTGCCTTGCCCGGCCTGATTCAGATCAAAGCGAAAATGATACAACCGCCGATCGATCACATTCTGCGCCTGTTTTCGCAACGGGTTAAACAGCCCACCGCTGATCCCCGCGGCGATCGCCAACGGGATCACCCCTTGATCCGCGCCGATCGTCGCTTCTAACACCGCACGCAATACAAGGAACACAATCAGATAGATCAGCACCAAGCTGATTGTGACCAACCCATACACCAACGATCGGTTGATCAGCAGATCCACATCCCACAACCGATAGCGCACGATCGATAAACAGATCGCGATCGGCAACGATAACGAGGCGATAAACGCGAACGTCTCCCCGAAAAAGAAAAATGCGAGGTGTCCCACCGTAAGCGCTTGCCCCGGTTCCATCGTTTGTAATAGCAGGGCGCGGATCGTGCCTAAGCTGATCACCATGACCGTGATCAACACCATAGAGCTGATGATCCACTTGGTTTGTTGGCGTTCGGTCGGGGTGGAGACACGCCGATAGCGTAACACTTGCATCGCGATGCCGAATAATCCGACTCCCGTGAACACCAGCAGCGCCATCGCATATCCGGATGACGAATGTAACAAGGCGATCGGATGATCCGGCGCGGTGAGCGCCACATAAGACGGAATCCCGACCAATGAGGTCAGCGTATTGATCACCAATAAGATCCACGCCCAACGCGGATAAAAGCGCCCATTCGGAAATAACAAGAGTAGTCCCATGGTGGCCGCTAAAGACAACCAACGTAAAACCGCAAATAACACCGGCGATCCATACCCCACCATCAGCCCGAATTGCACCGAATGGAGGACTTCTTCCAAAGTGACGAATAACACCATCCAATTGTCAGAGCGACTGTGGAAGATGAAGATGCAGATCGCGTTGATCACGATCACCGTGAGCAGCGATTGCAATACCAGATACCATCCGGTCAGATCCCGTGATAAACCGAGTTCAATCAACGGCGCGTGATACGGCAGCGCATTCACCGGATCAGACAAGGCCCCCGCGATACCACTCGGCAAGGAGAACGCATAAATCGTAAGCAAGAGGACGACACTGAGGATCCAGCCCATGCGCGCCCAACGCCGCCTCTGAGGGTGTTGGATGTGCGTCCACTCGGTTTGACGGGATGATGCGGTGTCCATGAAATCAGGCCTTTGATGATCAGCAGGATGTTACGAAATGTTACCACATCTATGGAGGCTTAGCACCTTAACAAAGGTAAACTTTTGGCGATCATCGGGCGCACACGCGGTTACAGCAGCTTCAAGTACCCTCAAACGGGCCATAGTGAGTGAAATGAGGCGAATGTACGTTCACCTTATAACATCTGTTTCAGTACCCTCAAACGGGCCATCGTGGGTGAAATCATATCTCAGTAACCTCACAAAAATACCCCACCCATGGCGACGGATCAGCCCATCTTACGTGGGCCAGTCCCCTCCCCATGCATGGGTGAGGGCTAGGGTGGGGTTGGACAGGAGAAACGTTTCTATACCTACTTCTGGGAGTGCGCTTAGTAGGCTTTTTCTAGTTTCAGTACCCTCAAACGGGCCATAGTGAGTGAAATTTTTCGTCTCTTATATCTACGTATATGTAAGTATGTTTCAGTACCCTCAAACGGGCCATAGTGAGTGAAATCACCACCCTCCATCAACTTTCCTGTATCCGATTTCGTGTTTCAGTACCCTCAAACGGGCCATAGTGAGTGAAATGTCGTTTTTTCATGATGATGAAAATGAACGGTTTGAGTTTCAGTACCCTCAAACGGGCCATAGTGAGTGAAATTACAGAGACGATACGCAACGTTAACCAGACAATTAGTTTCAGTACCCTCAAACGGGCCATAGTGAGTGAAATAAGGATGTTTATGTCAAGCGTTTGCCCATCCCTAATGTTTCAGTACCCTCAAACGGGCCATAGTGAGTGAAATCACCCTGATGAGCCAATGTAATTTGATCTTTTAATTCGTTTCAGTACCCTCAAACGGGCCATAGTGAGTGAAATCAATGGTCAGGTAACGTTGGTGCTAACCAATACAAGTTTCAGTACCCTCAAACGGGCCATAGTGAGTGAAATCCAAATTCCGCAACACCTCAAATATTTACTATTCGTTTCAGTACCCTCAAACGGGCCATAGTGAGTGAAATCGCTGGCGCGGTTTGCGCGTTGGAACTCTGAAATTTGTTTCAGTACCCTCAAACGGGCCATAGTGAGTGAAATTAAGGGCATGGATCACCACAAATCGCTCCTCAACGTGTTTCAGTACCCTCAAACGGGCCATAGTGAGTGAAATTTGGCTGCCGCGGGGGATCGTCATCCCATGGGTGTAGTTTCAGTACCCTCAAACGGGCCATAGTGAGTGAAATGCGAACGAGGAAGCTTGTCAGCGGCTCACGATGTTGTTTCAGTACCCTCAAACGGGCCATAGTGAGTGAAATGCAGGAATCAAAGGCAAGTTTATTGTGTTCAGAAGGTTTCAGTACCCTCAAACGGGCCATAGTGAGTGAAATATGATCAGAAGTCTAAAATAACGCTTTATCTAAAGTTTCAGTACCCTCAAACGGGCCATAGTGAGTGAAATCTTTTGGAAAACGAGTTAGAAAGCAATTTGCACGGTTTCAGTACCCTCAAACGGGCCATAGTGAGTGAAATGTCAATACTGGGAGAGCGTTTCGTTGACAACACCTGGTTTCAGTACCCTCAAACGGGCCATAGTGAGTGAAATAAACCAATGTTGCTTACGTCCGTTGATGACACCCGGTTTCAGTACCCTCAAACGGGCCATAGTGAGTGAAATCAAACCACGTTACCAACCGATCTCGCTTTAGTAAGGTTTCAGTACCCTCAAACGGGCCATAGTGAGTGAAATTTGCAAGCGCCAATACCAGATCAGCGACATATTCGCCAGTTTCAGTACCCTCAAACGGGCCATAGTGAGTGAAATAGATCCGCCAGCGTTGCACGCAACACTGCGTTATCGTTTCAGTACCCTCAAACGGGCCATAGTGAGTGAAATCGTCTTATCATATCTCTAAAATCACCCCACTTCATGGTTTCAGTACCCTCAAAAATTGATCAACTAACCAGTAATGGTTTAGTTTCAGTACCCTCAAACGGGCCATAGTGAGTGAAATTCCATCGCTTTTGCATACTTTCAGGGCGGCATCGGGTTTCAGTACCCTCAAACGGGCCATAGTGAGTGAAATCGCACATCAACTTCGCAAATCAGGTTAGGTATTTTGACCCTTCACCCGATTTTAAAGGCATTTAGACCCCTTTTTGACCGCCGATCCAAACCCGCTACCTGCCAAAAATCATAACACAAATCCGCACGTTTCGCAAGTCGATCACCGTCATGATTTCTGCATCGAGTTTCGACAGCCTCACCTAGCCTCAAACTGATCCGCGTGATCCGCCGCCAAAGTGTGTCAAAATCAGGTTTTGCGATCGAGTTGCGAAACCGACCTTATCCACCGCGCCATGATCCGCCTCCGTGATCGATTTAATCGTCTAAAGCGGCCGCAAATTGTCCGGCGGAGTCAAACCGATCTTCGGCATTTTTAAGCAACGCCCGGGCGATCGCATGGGCGATCGGACTCGGAATCGAGTCGTTTAGGGTGCGAATATCCGGCGCGGGCTGTTGGATGTGGGCAAACAATACTTGCCCGGCCGTGCCGATGAACGGCGGCCGACCTGTGAGCATCTCAAATAAGATCACACCCAAAGCATAAACATCGGCGCGCTGATCCACCGTGCGTAAGGTGAGGATCTGCTCTGGGGCCATATAATGCAACGTGCCGATCGGGCCAGACGCGGTATCCGCATCCACCGCATCGATCGGTTTCACGATGCCAAAGTCCACTAAAATCGGCTCTAAACGTTGCTGATCAGCTCCCAAGCGGATCAAAATATTCGACGGTTTGAGATCACGATGAATAAAACCACAAGCATGGGTGTGATCCACGGCATCAGCCAATTGAGTAAACACCGCGATCGCTTCCTTAACTGAAAACGCCCCATAACGCACCAGATATTCGCCTAACTCGATCCCATCAATGTAATCTAGGATCAAATAGGTCAACTCACCGCTTTCACCACGGTCTAATAGCGGCACGATATTCGGATGTTTGAGTGCTTGCGTCGCTTCCGCTTCCCGTTGAAACCGTAACCGAAACTTCTCTTTATAGGCTAATTCCGGCGGCAATACTTTGATCGCCACCCATTGATCCGCTTTATGTCCCTTGTAGACTTCACCCATCCCGCCGCGTCCGATCAAGTCGGTGATCTGATACCCGTGCAACGTCTTGCCGCTTAAGCTACCGGGGAATTTGATCTCTAATCGAGTGTTCGCGGCCTTGGCTTGATCCAGATCAAACCGAAAACGATACAACCGCCGATCGATCACCTGCTGAAGCTGTTTTCGCAACGGGTCAAACAGCGCGGTACTCATCATTGCCGTGATCAACAGGGCAATCCACAGGGTGGGGCCCGTGACTAGACTCGCCAAGAGTAAAAACGCCGCCCCGTAGATCAGCATTAGCGCTAAGGTTGCGCTCCCATACACCAGTGAGCGATTGATCAGCAGATCCACATCCCATAAACGATAGCGCAAGATCGAAAACGCGATCGCCAACGGTAAGACCAAAGAAGCGATCAATTCAAGGGTGTTGACCAAGAAAAATAGCAACATCTCACCCGCGCTAAAGACCAAGGGCATACCTAAAGCTGGCACAAACAGGCGCGGTAAAAACAGCTCAACGATCAACGCGGCCACTCCGTTGATCCCGATAAAGGCCAACGCGATCAACACCCATTTGCTTTGTTGGCGTTCGATCGGGGTCGCCACACGCCGATAACGACGGATTTGCATCCCTAAGGCGAAAAACCCGATCACCATATATAGGAAGACACTGGCCGCACGAATTTCAAAGATGTCCCATACCGCCCACGGATGATCCGGTGCGACCAGTTTGATATGTGCTGGCATTAACACCACGCCGGAGATCGTCCCGATCAGCAACAAGATCCACATCCAACGCGGGTAAAATCGCCCGTTGGGGAACAAAAATAACAGCGCAAACGTGGCCGAGAGCGAGAGCCAACGCAACAAGGCAAACAAGACCGGATAGGTATAACCCAAGATCGATCCATGTTGCACCGCGTATAGGATCTCCTCAAAGGTGACAAACAACACCATCCAGTTATCAGAGCGACTGAAAAACATAAAAATGCAGATCGTCACCACAAAGATCACTAAAATCAGGGATTGTGCAAACAACAAACCGCCGGCCAAATCCGGCGACAAACCCATCTCCGTGAGTGTGGTCTGATACGGTAAACTGCTCAACGGATCAGCCAATGCGCCGCGTAACCCATTCGGCAAAGCGGAGACATACAACAGCAAAAGCGTTCCAACGATCACCAACCACCCGATCCGCGCCATGACCCGCCGATACGGATGACGAATCAAGGTGAATTGAGTTGGAGAGGAGAGATCCACCGTGACCATAAACGCCCCTAACACTAACCATAGGGGGATTATAACCAGTTTTTAGTAATTTCAGAAAAAATACGCCATTCCATGCAGATCCTCGGATGCTACACGGGACAATTTTGAGGGGTAAGGTTTAAAAAAGGCTTCAGAAGTAACCTCACAAAAATACCCCCCAATGGAGACGGATCAGCCCATCTTACGTGGGCCAGTCCCCTCCCCATGCATGGGTGAGGGCTAGGGTGGGGTTGGACAAAAAATTTCCAATACCTCCTTCTGTGTCAAAGTTTCTCACAAGATTTTTCGCTGTATCTACTGCTATAATCCATAAAAAATCAAAAAATACAGACAAATGTTACGATTTTTCCGCTCATCTGTGCTATCATCGACTCATGTTCACCTTAAGGAGGATCGAATGAACAGGCGCTTCTACTTTATTTTTGCGGTTTTAGGTTGGCTTTCGGACACAATCTTACGATCCGCCTAACCACGTTGCCGCTGTCGCCGAATTAATTTTTTCGCTTTGCTGCCGTCACTGCCGCCATAAATTATCATGTTGAAGCCAACCGATTCATAACGCGCTTAAACACGCGATCACATACGCATGATCGAGATGCTCCTGCTCTAAGCGGCGATTATGCGTCTGCAATTCGACAAAGAGATCGCTTTCATCTGGGGTGAGGTTCGGCAATAGGCTGATCTTGGTGGGTGTGCCATCTACGGCGTAGGGTTCAAACCGTTGCCAAGTGATCCGATCCATCATCACCGACACGGTTTGCGGCAAAAAACCGCGCAATTGCGAGAGGATCTGAAATCCGTGCGCGTCAAGATCGCCCCAATACACGATCACACAAGCCCGCAATTGCGTCGCCTGTTTGAGCTGACCCACATCAAACCCTTTGCCAAAGATCGCGATCGTATTCGGTAATGGGGGCAAGGCCAAGAAGGTCATCTGATTTTCGACGATCACATAACGCGCTTGCCCCCACTCAAATCCGGCGAATTGTGAGATCGGCACGCTCAATTCTGAAAACGGCAAGGCCAAGGCCGCTTGTAAAATCGGGTCTAAGATCCGAAGGCGGATCAACGACTCGGCATAGCGCAAATAATAGCGGCGCGTCACCGAGGCACTCGTAGGATCGCGGATCGCATCCGGTGGTAATAGCCCGTCCAACAAGGCTCGCACCGCTTCTTCATGGGTCTCAATAAACTTGGTGTGAACCGCGATCGGCAATTGACGTAAATACAGATCCGGGCGCGGATGTTGATCGAAATAGCGCCCAACTTTAATCAGATCCGGCCAATCATCCGCGTATTTGAGGATCAAGGGGATATTTTTGAGCATCCAATCCGCTAGACGATCGCCAAAAGCGGCACGGATCAAACCGACATCGTGCTTAAATTGTCCAAATTCTTTGACCTTGCCGGCTAATTTTAAGAGATCATGTTCGGTTGGGATCGTGATCGTTTGGGGGATGCTTTGCGGCCCGTAGCGTTGTGTATTGCGTTTTTGCCAAGTGATCTCATAGCCATAACCGCGCTTGCTTTTATCCCCTTGATCAAGCGCACCGATCACTCGGCTCAATTCGCTGTATTCCGACGGAATCCGACCGATCGGCAAGGCGATCGGCGTGAAGGGATCGCCTGTTAACCATGTCGTTAGATAGCGGGTATATTCCCGTTCGGACTTGCGCTTGATCTCATCGGGGGTGATCATCGCACACGCTCCGGTGTCACGATTCGCTCCATCGCTTGGGCGATCGTCTCTTGGGGGTCTAATTCGATCGATAACACACGCGACTCAGTGCCTTCAGGGTTATTGACCACCAGATGACAGGAACGGATGTAGCCTTCGACCACATGAAATTTATCTAACGGGGTGACGACCAACACCTGTAGCTTTAACTTCTCAAACAGCTTCATGATGTAACGGGAGTTGTTTTCATCCGATTTACTGAACGCTTCATCGATCGCCACAAACCGAAAGCTATTCGGCGTGGTTTGATCGCCATAAATACCATATTGATAGGCGATCGCGGACGCTAACACGGTATAGGCCAGTTTCGCCTTCTGCCCACCCGATTTGCCCGCAGAGGAGTCAAAATCCTCTTTTTTGTTGTCATTATAACGATGGTATTCCGTGGCATAAAATTCTAACCACCCGCGCACATCGGTGACTTGTCTTGTCCAATCGGAATCATTTTCAAAGCGATCGATCAACTTGGTCTTGATGTGCTGGAAGGCGATCTCATTGCTGTCTTCGGTTTGACGCGCATCCGGACGAAAGCTGAGATCATTTCTAAATTCTTGGATCGCTTTGTTTTTTGTGTTGTGATAACGCAATTGGATATAAGTATCAGAGTTAAATTCGATCTCTTTGAGCGCTTTATTCAACTCTTGGATGCGTTCTTCAATTTCCTCACGCTGATTTTTGAGCGTTTGTGAGAAAATATCGATGCTTTGGGTGACTTTTTCCGTCAACAATGACCGGAAGCGCCCTTCATGTTGTGGCAAGTCATCCCGTTTGATCCGTTGATAGATCATGCGAAAATCGTCTAGCGCCTCAATGCTATCGTCGACCTCTTGCGTCTCATTCGGGTAGAGGTTTTTGTATTGGGCCATGGTTTTGATGATCTCATCACGGCTTCTGGTGATGTTGTTAGTTTGAGAGCGGGCGCTGTTGGTATAAAACCCGATCGTTTTTGCTTTCACAGCCTCAATATTGTCTAAGTTGACCTCACGCTGTTCGATCTCTCGTTCGATCGCGGTCTGATGCGGTTGAACCTCCTCCCATGGCGTGGTCTCGGTTTCACGATGACAAGTGCTTAAGTCCTTTTGATATTGGCCCTGTTGCTGTTGAAGTCGGCCGATCTCGCGTTCCTGTTTTGAATGGGCCGCGTCTTGTGTTTTGATCATGTCGTTGACTTCACTCAATTGGCGTTGCAAGGTCTTAAGTTGATCAGAACTGCGCTCTAATTCGTTAATGTTCGCTCTGATGTCATCCATGGTAATCTGTTCAGAGCGCCAATCAATCTCACTAAATGATTGAACATCGGCTAAGCGTTGAGTATCGGTTTGACGTTGACTAAGCTCACGTTGCTCACTTTCTAACGCTTTAATCTTGGTTTGGTACTGGGTGAAGTCCTCCCCTAACTTTTTGAGTTCGCGCTCTAACGCCTTGATCTTTTCCTTGTTATCCCAGCCTAAGTAGTATTCGGCGCGATCACCTAAACGCTTGCGATCGTCTTTTTCGTGTTGCGAATCACCGCGTCGGATCTGCCCTTCTAAGGTGATCGCGTAAGAGGCGTTGCGAAATTCATCTAAGGTCTCGCAACATTTGTAATCGTAGCGTTGAATCAGATCGTTTTTGAGCCATTCTTCAAAACGCGGATCTTTGCGGATCTCCAATTTATGAAACAACGATTGTTCATCTTGAGGAATCGTTTCGGTACGCCGACGAGTCATGCGATGATAGATCAATCGTCCGCGCAAGTTGGTCTGGTTCACATACTGACTCACGTCCGTGTAATGCGCTTCCGGCACTAACAATTGACGGGCATATCCGCCTAACAGCCGTTGGATCGCCGGCTCCCAACGCCCTTCTGATTTACGGACTTGCAACAATTCCCCGATGAATGGCAATTCTTCTTCAGGAATGTTCAGTTTACGGGCCATTTCGGCTCGGATCTTGGTGTCACTCTCCGGGATCTGACTGGTGCGGGTTTTCAGCGAGTCGATCTCGCTTTGCAAGCGTTCTCCCTCTTGACGGATGTTATCTCGCTTAGTGGTCAGCGCATCCCGTTGTTGAGTGAGCGTTTGTATTTTCTCCGCGAGTTCCTCCCGCATGACTTCAAGATAGGTGAAGTTATCGTAAAAGTGTTTTTCCGCGCCATAAGGTTCTAACTCTAAAGAACGTGCTAATGTGTCATATTGAGCGGCGCGTTTTTGGCGTTTATCGCGTTCTTGTTGTGCCAAGCGTTCATCGTTTCTTAACTTGGTGAGAAGTTGGCCGCTTTTATCTTGGCTGATCTGAAACTTAAGCGCTTGTTCTTGATCACGTAAATCCGCTAAGCGCTCCTTGATCTTCTCTTGATGATCGGTGACTTGTTTCAAGTCGTTTTCGACCTGCCCAAGCGCTTTCTGGAGCAGATCTTGTTTCCAATAGGCAAAGTAGACCGGGACAAAACTGGCGCGGGTTTCGGTCTCACGTAAGTTTTGTCCCAATTTGTCGTAACGCGCCCCTTCATCGATCAACGGTTGCAAGCGTTCAAGTTGATCTTTGGCTCGCACGATCGCACGATGCGCCTGATTCAGGTCATCGTAGGTTTGTCGGAGTTGCATCACCTGGTCTTGCATCGGGTGATATTCAAGCATGTGTTCGCGCACAAACTCATTTAGATCGCCGATCTCTTTCATCGAAACGGTGCGAGCGAACAGATGTAAGGCTTTTTCGGAGGCGATGTTTAAGCGTCGCATGAAGGCGTTACGATAGGTGCTAAAATCATCGGTGTTGACCTCATAGCCGGACTTCCGTAAATCCTTGCGGAGCGTTTCGGGAAGTCGGCCGTTTAAATGGAGGTGGTCTTTGATCGTGAGAGGAGCATCTGCCACTATAAACAGATGTTTGAGTTTGCTAGAGTCGCCCCCTTCTAACCACAGCACTTGCGCCAAGGTCACCCAATTTTGGCCATCGCTGAACACCGCAGCCAACACCGAATATTGATCCTTCTCGCGCAAATATTGCGGTCGCGAGTAGTGATCATCATCGCGAAGCCGCCCATACGCGCCCAACAGATAACTTAATTCGTTGCGCTCACCGCGTTTTTGTTCACCCGATGCTTGGTTATAACCGCGCTTACGCCGATCAACTAACAGCGTCAACAGCGCATCGATCAAGGTGGATTTACCCGATCCATTTTCACCCGTGAGCAGGGCCGTGCCGCCTTTTAAATTTAATGGCCAGATGTGTTGGTTAAATGTCCCCCAGTTGAGGACTTCTAAGCTGTGTAAACGGAATCCTTGAGTCATGATGTTTCGGTTTCTCCTTCATCGGCACCGGTAGAGCGGTACTTGGCTAATTTATCGCGGATCTCAGATAACTTATCCGCATTGATCAGGTGTTTGAGAATCCGTCGTAGCTCATAGCGCTTTTCGCCTAAAACCTCAGATTCGCGCAAGAAGCCAAGCGCAACCACCTTCTGAATATCCTCGTTCATCTTTTTAATTCGGGCTTTCTCATCGCCACGCTCTGGCCACAAGCGTTCCATTAAATCATAGAGTTGTTCTTGGGTCAGGATGTATTGATCGGAGTCCGGTTCATCCGCTTCAAACAGGCGCAATCGTTCACGCAATAACACGCATAACAATGTCACTGTATAGGTTAAGGCCCGGCGGGTGGTCAAGCGGGGCAATTTGTAGATGTCGTCTCCGTCCTGCTCATCATCGCTAGGTTGGCTAAGATAGGCAAAGCCTTCATCCGAGACATACAGTTGTAAGCCCATTTTGGCAAAATAAGCGCGAATCGGGATCTCATATTGTTTTAAAGATTTCCAAATTTCACGATTTTCATCGCTATAGATGATGCCTTTAAGCAGTGTGATCAACACTGGGGCGTAAGGTTCAATCAGAGTCATGAGCGCTCCCGATAAAAACGAATGGTGGGCAGATGATAACGCCGGAGGTAGCCTTCCGAGTCGGTATAGGTCACGGTTTCGCGGTGGGTGGGATCTTGATCCGCTTTGGGGTCTTTCATGCCGATCAAGAGATAGGTCACCAATTCAGCGAGGCCTTGGGTGAGCGGATAGTGATCCACAACAGCCCCTAGGGTGATCGACTCGTGTTGTGTCAACAGATCGCGAATATGTTGGCGGAGTTCATGTTCGTTGACCTGAAACTTCGGCAAAAAGCGTTGAAGATAATCGCCATCTAATTCCCCGCTGCCTAAATCTAAGGCCGTCTGGGCTAAATTTAAGGGGATCGGCGGTTCAAACAAGCGGGTTTCTTCCATGAGCAAGCGCGCTTTGGCCTCACTGGGAAGGGTGATAAACGCCTTGTCATCTGGGGGATCGTCGTGCCATTGGAGCGCCAAGCGTTGAATATCATCGATCAACGCTTTCACACGGCGGGTTTCGGCAATGTTGCGTTCATCCAACAAGCGCCGCAATTGATTCGCTAGGCGCATATTCGACTCGACGATCTTTTGACCCGCATCCGTCAGGTAGCGGATGATGCGATTTAAGGTCGGGCTGTCTTGCATTAGCGCGGCCAATTCTGGGATTTCGGCGATCGCCACGATCAGCCGTTTTAACTCATCTTGGCGTTCTTCCGACATGATCAACTGCCAAAACGTGTAAAAACTCTTTCCTTGTGGCGAGTCTTTAAGCTTTTCTTCAGCATCCAACACCTGTTCCACAATCGCGCCTTTGCGCGCTTGCGGTTGGAGATGCGCCGAGTGGATCTCTTTGGCGATTCCGCGAAATTTGGCTTCGATCCCAGCAAAATCGCTCAATAATTCTTCGGCCAGCTTGCGTGCGTTCCACAAGCGTTCCTCAAGTTGGGTGGATGAATAGCGATCCACCATTCCGCTATCGATGATCTGATCGATTTTACGATCGATAGCCGCTTTTTCGTGTTCAAGTTGTGTTAAACGTCGTTCAACATCCTCGCTACTGTTTTCGGTAATCTCTTTCAGCAAACTGAAGATCTGCATCAAGCGGGACTCGGTGCCGATGAATGGCGGTGGTTGTAACTCACCCACCCAATTGAGTGCGCGTTCGGCCTCTAAGGTCAACTCGATCGTATAGCGATCGCCACGCCGCACCCGTCGTAATAGGCGATGCGCTTCATCGCTCCACAATTTGAGGTAATCTTTGGGGGTTTGATAAGCTTTTTCGGGGTGATGCTGTTTCAGATCTTCCAAATAAGCGTCTAGGCGTTGTAAAAATTCGTTTTCATCCAAGCTTTGGCGCTGCTGTTGTTTATACACCTGATGAAAAAAAGCGAGTGGAAAGGCGGGATCTTGCCCTTTAAACAGCTTAACTGTGAAGGATTGATCGAACAAGGTCGATAAAGTGAGGTAATTCATATTACGGCTTTAAATTCAAAATAAACGGTTATCGTCCCTTGATGCTAACACCGTTGCTCTGAAAACTCAAATGATGTGTTATAAATCGGCCTTGTAACTTAGCTCACAAGGCCGGGGAAGGGTTAAAGGATCTGGAATTGGATCAAGAGCGAGGCAGCTAACCAGATGATGATCGTCAAGTTGATCACGATCAACGCTTGCATTTGATAACGTCCGCTCACATCAACGACCTCTGTCCCGCGTGCGTCAAGGTGAGATCCACCCGCAAATAGTATACTTGCGACGATACTCGCGCCCAAGGCAACCGCTAACCACAACGGAAAGACCCCTTGCACGATCGCCGCTAACAGACACAGACCTGCTGATGCAATGGTCAAATAGAGGGCGAGGCGGGTATTGCGTTCACCCAGGATAATCGCGGTGTTATGCAATCCGGCGGCCTTGTCCATGTCATAATCGCGCAATTGGTTGTATAGCTGCCCGTAGACCGAGATCAACGTCACGCCCGCTGCCACCAACCACACGATCCCCGGTTGGTTGTGATACAGGTAGTAACCGGCCAACATCAACAAACCGCTTAACATCAGCGAATGTGAGACAATATCGGTCACCGGATACGCCTTGAGTCGGACGGCCCGCCATGAATACAGATGCGACAAGAGCAGCGTCGCCATGCCGATCAACAAAACCTCTAATCCACCAAAGGCGTATAAAGCCAACGCGATCACCGCCACCATGCGACACACTGCATAACCGATGCGCGCATGAATGCGTCCACTGCTGATCGGATTTTTGGCTGCCCGTGCAGGATCACGCGCATCATCCGGCGCATCCTCAATATCGTTGATCATAAACGCATAAGCTACGGCAAAAATGTTTGCCAAAATCACCATGATCAAGCGCCAATCTAACGATCCGCCCGACGCTTGCACCGCCAGCAACGCGCCTAACAGTGTCAACGGCACATCATAGATGATATGTTCACGCCAGCGGGTCAATTGAATCAACCCTCCAATTTGTTCTGGCAAACGATTTCCTTGCACCAAGGTCAAATCCTCCAAAAAATTTAGCGAATGCTCATCTAATAACACAGCATTTACGGATCGGTTGCGCGAAAGTTGCGAATACCTTTGACCATTAACCAGCCAAAAAAAGCAAAACTCAACACCAACACCACACCGTCAACGGGATCAAAAGGGTGGATGTTGAAGGTGACAGGTAAAAATTTGCCCTGATAAGCTGGAGTCGTAGCCGCCAACGCCCGCATGATCTCGATCTCCGCCATAGAACGGTGATCCAAGCGTCCGGTATATCGTTCGATCTTGACACTAATCGGTGTGGGGCTGGCCAATAACACATATCGATCGCGAATCCGGAGAATCGCGTAATATTCCCCCGCATCCGGATCGGCGTAATGGGTTGGGATCACTTCATCCGCTCTGAAAGTGATCATCCGATAGGGATCACCGCGATCGGTCTGTAACACATCGCTTTGTGAGAAGCGTTCCGGGGATTGAGTCAAGGATCGATACATCGGGATCACCTGAACGATGATCCCTGTGATGATCATGACGCTAGAGAACAAAATGATTACGATCCCAAATAACCGCCGCATCAACCGTTTCCCGTCGTTGAGATGACAGAAAGATTGTAACGTACCTCCATTGTCCAGAAAAGCATTGACCGCCAAACTATCACAGAGGCCTTGATCGCTCAAAGGTGGGGCATCGCTTTCGAGTGGATACCTAGAAAATCGCTTGACAAGGGTTTTTTTTTGGCATATACTCAAATTTGTATAGCCAAAACAAGGTAGCGATCATGACCGCCATTCGTTTGTTAATCTTAGGGATTGTGATAAAAGAACCGATTCACGGATATGAAATCCGTCGTCAATTGGAAAATTGGAATGCCGAACAATGGGCCAATGTCGCTTATGGGTCGATCTATTCGGCGTTGAGCAAGATGACCCAAGAAGGCCTGTTACAGGTTGCTCAAACGGAACAGATCGGGGCGCGTCCGGCCCGCGTGGTCTATGAGATCACCGAGATCGGGCGGGCAGAATTTGACCGCTTACTACATGAGCATTGGCTAGAATATAAACCGATGATCAACCCGTTTCAAGTCGCGATCACCTTTATGAATCACTTGAGTCGCGATGAACTGCTAAAGGCCTTACGTCAACGCACACACTTCCTCAAGGCGCAATTGAGCAATGTTGACTTTTACACCGATGCGAAACTATCAGATGTCGATACCCCTCGCCATATCCGCGAAAATATCCGATTAATGGCCGCCTATGCCGAAGCCGAACTCACTTGGATTCGTTCGGTGATCGAACAGGTCGAACGTGGTGAGTTGCCCTAATTTTAGGGTGTTTTATACAAATTTGCATATTCAAAATTTAGGATATCTATAACTATGACGCTACGCATCTTGGGTGAAGGCGCGGTAACGGTGATCATTGATACAGCCTTAGGAATGCCGTCCGCGGATTGGTGGCCTTTGCAAACCGAATTGGCACAAGAGACTCGCGTGATCACGTATGATCGCGCCGGATATGGCGATCGTCCCCGTGCATCCACCCCACGCACCTCTGCCCAGATCGCCCAAGACTTGTATCAGCAGTTGGTAGAGGCCGGCATCTCGGGTCCTTATCCGTTGGTTGGACATTCACAAGGCGGATTGAACCTACAATATTTCGCTCGTCTATTCGCCTCACAAGTGGCAGGCGTGGTACTAATCGACCCGCGTTCACCCGAAAATCATCGCTTTCAATCAGAATTGTCAGAGACGATCTACGCGCAAAGTGGCGTTGATAAAGCTGGTATGTTGAAGATGAACGGACGCTTGGCACGTTGGGGTTTATTGCGCTTGTTGCGCCCTTGGGTGATGCAGATGATCCCATTCTTCTATTACCGAGATATGACACCGATCGTGACCCAGACGATGTGGGCGCATTTTCAACGGCCGGCGTTGTATCAGACCGCCCTTGAAGAAGATCGCTTGGCACAAGGTGATCAGCCGGAACGTATCGGTGCATTTCCGCCGGTACCATTACGGGTGATCTGCCACACCCCCCAAGTGATCGTGGATGAAATCGTTAAATATGCTGGATTATCCGAGGAAGATGCGTGGCAAGTGGAGCGCTTATGGCGCAACTTGATCGCCGATCACCTCTGTTTATCAGGAGATAGCGCGTTGATCGAAGCGGATCACAGCGGACATTTTATCCATTTGAGTCAACCGGAGTTGGTGATCAACGTGATTCGTGATCTCCTTAAATCAGGGGGCGATTAACACTCCCCGACCTAAATTTTGGCACTTTGAACAGAGGCATCGTCGAAAGAGAGTGACTTTTTTGTCTATGATGAAGGTCAAAAGGTAAAAAAACCGATTCAGGAACACATCGTGGTAAAAATGGTGTGTTTTGTAAAGACAACAAGAGTCGCTCATTTATTTTTGTGTGGTTTGGGAATAGTAATGGGTTATGTGATCAACAGTTTTTAGAAAAGAAAAGCGAGACCTGCTATTGACTAGCTTTGCGGCCTCGCTGATTCCTTATTTCGATTGCTATGATCTCTCCAATTCGAGAGATTTTTAAAACTCCGCAACTTGGATTCGAACCAAGAACCCATCGGTTAACAGCCGATTGCTCTGCCGTTGAGCTATTGCGGAATATGCACATATCCTAGCAAAGACCTGATTGGATGTCAAGGGTCATGCATGGAGAGATAGGATCATCGCTTGATAAGACATCAGCAAAAGAGCGTCACATTTGTTACGACTTTTCAGATCATTTGTGCTATTATGGATATATGATCACCCAAAGGAGGTTCAGATGAACACACGCTTTCAGCTTATTTTAGTCTTTTCATGTTGGCTTTTCGACTTTGAGGCCCGCGTCTTTCCAACCTTACGATCCGCCTAACCCTGTTGCGGCTGTCGCCGAATAAATTTTTTCGCTTTGCCGCCGCTCACCGCCGACACGCTTTTGAATCGACTCGATCGTATAAGCGCGTTCAACATCTTTCACTTTGAAATAATCCCCCTATTTGTCCGTTTGAGGGGATGTGTTACCCTAGTGCGAGATCCGACTTCACACGCAAGGGGACACTATGTCACCATACGACACGATTCGGGTGATCGGTCACCGTCACCCCGACTTGGACGCGATCGCCTCGGCGATCGGCTATGCTTGGCTGCTGAATCAGACCGATCAACACGCCCAACCAGCCCGACTCGGCGCGATCAACGCGCAAACCCGTTTCGCCTTGGATCATTTTGGTGTGTCCGTACCAGAACTCTTGCCAGATGTGTATGTGACGATCGCCGATGTGATCGAAGCGCATCCCACCCTTAACACCAACGCCACCCGCGATCAATGGTTGGCGCAATTCAGTCAGACTCGCCGTCCGATCCCGATCATAGATGCCGATCACCGTCCGATCGGACTCGTCAGCGCGGAAAGTTTGCTCTCTGATACGCCGATCGATCGCGATAGCCTGATTTTACGTCACGATCAGCGCCTCAGTGACCTCACCGCACGGATCGCCCGCACCGATCAAGATTATTTTATCACGATCGATGATGCGGGACGTTATTTGGGTTTATGTCATCGTCCGGTGTGGTTTGATCCGCCTAAACAGCGCTTAGTGTTGGTGGATCATAACGAGATCAGCCAAACGGTGATCGGTGTCCATGAGGCCGAGATCATCGAGATCATCGATCATCATCGGCTAAATGCGCCCCCGACCGAACACGCGATCCCGATTCAGATCGCGCCGATCGGCAGCTGTTCCACGCTAATTGAAGAGCGCATTCAAGCGGCCGATCACCCCTTGCCCGCGCCGATCGCTGGCGTTTTATTGGCTGGGATCTTGTCGGACACCCTCACTTTTCAATCGCCGACGACCACCCCCCGCGATCATCGGGCGGCTGAACGCCTAGCCAAGCGCGCACAAGTGGAGGATCTCCGGGGGTTCGGGGCGCTGTTATTAGCGGCCGGCGCGGGACTCGGCACACGCCCCGCGGATGAGATCTTACAAGCCGATCTCAAATTTTATCCGGTGGGCGATCAACAGATCGCGTTAGGCCAAGCGGAGATCACCGATTTTGCGGAATTAGACGCTCGCCTCTCCGATCTCCAAGCCGCGTTAATCGCGTTGGTGAATGGGCGGGATCTTGCGCTAGGGGTGTTGATGATCACCAATATTGTGAGCGGTGATAGCCGTTTGTTGACCGCGGGGACTTGGCGCGAACGCTTGCCCTTTGCGCGACTCGGCCCGTCATTATTAGATGCGCCGCAGATCGTGTCCCGTAAGAAGCAACTGTTACCGTTGATCTTAGCGGCGCTTCACTCGTAAGAAAACGCAAGATCAATCGTTCGATACTTTGGCGAAACTATCAGATGAGAGTGTGTGACACATGACCACAGAAATTGCGACCCTCGCCGGAGGGTGTTTTTGGTGTTTAGAGGCGGTCTACGATCAACTTAAAGGTGTGATCTCCGTCGAGTCGGGTTACACGGGCGGCAAAGTCCCGAATCCGTCTTATCAGTTGATCTGCACCGGCACCACCGAACATGCCGAAGCGATCCAGATCACCTATGATCCCACGGTGATCAGCTTTAAAGACCTGTTAGACGTGTTCTTTGTGATCCACGATCCGACCACGCTGAATCGACAAGGGGCCGATGTGGGGACGCAATACCGTTCCGCGATCTTCTATCACACCGCGCAACAGCAGGCGATCGCACAACAGGCGATCCACGAGGTACAACCGCATTGGAGTCATCCGATCGTCACCCAACTTGCTCCGGCGGAAAAATTCTATGTGGCCGAGGCGTATCATCAAGAGTATTACGTGAATAACCCACAACAAGGCTATTGTCGGGTGGTGATCGAACCGAAGATCGCCAAATTCCGTAAGCAATACTTGGATCGCTTGAAGGCCTAACGAACGGGCAATCCCGAAAATTCCTATAAAAATCTCACCCAAATGCGGTAAAATTCTACAGATTCTTACATAGGGTTGAGAGAGTATGTCACTGACTTTGTTTTTGTCGATTGTAAGCAGCGTCATCACAGGAATTTTTGCGGCTCTCGTCTTAAAACGTTGGTATGACAAGCGCCGTCCGCACCTGTTGGCATGGGGGATCGGCTTAGCGATGTACTTCTTGGGGACATTAAGCCAAGTGATCCTCTATTTTGTGTGGAGTCCGTTCTTTTTTGGCTTATGGTATTGGTCGGGCGCGCTCATGGTGGCTGCATGGTTGGGACAAGGCACGACATATCTCTTAGTCCGGCGCGGTAATATCGCGAAAAACCTCCAGATGGCCTTGATCCTAGTGGGTGTGATGACCTTACCATGGACGTTATTCCTAACACCGTTTAACGCGGACGCATGGCAACCCAACCGGGACATCACAGAAATTTTTGCGACTGAAGGCAATCGCGAAACCGGTGAGATCAGCAAAGTGGGGATCTTGCCCTTAGAATCGCGTGGGACGGTGCGCTTTTTCTCCCCGATCATGAACACATGGGGGACGATCGCTTTAGTGGGCGGTGCGATCTATTCATCGATCTTGTTTCGGCGCAAACAGATCATGCGGAATCGTATGATCGGGAATTGGTTTATCGCGGCCGGCGGATTGATGCCCGCGTTGGGTGGCGTGCTGATCCGACTCGGCGATCCGTCCTATAAATACTTGGGGGAGATGTTGGGCGCGGTGTTGATCTTTGTCGGTTTCCTTTTGGCCACGGATGAAAATATCCGCAGTTGGTTTACCCGTAAATCCGAACCAGAACCCGCTCCGACGGGTGATTAAAACCCATTTATGGACGGGATCGCGATCCCGTCCATGCGACCAATGACGTTACTTGGTGATCTCAATCAAGTCGTTATAGGTGACCGGTTTGAGGAAAAACGGAATCCCCCACTCGCGACAATAATTCTCATAATCGGGGTTGCTAGAGATCACCACGAAGCGATCATGATTCGGGTGACGCAACAATTCTACCCCGCTGTGATCCCCGATCTGCATATCACAAATACACAGGTCAAAGCGTTCGGTGTTGAGTTGCCTTTGCGCGTCTTCCATGGTGGACACGGTGGTGATGCGATGTCCGGCGGTTTCTAGCACACGTTTGAAGAATTGCAACAACGGTAATTCGTCCTCAACGATCAGGATGTTTTTAGGAGTCGTCATCTGATAAATCCGTTCACAGGTGATAAGCGAGTTTGCTCTGCATTGTACAATGAACGATAATGACAAGAAACCCAAAAAATACAGTGACTTCGCATCAACTTTTCAAGGGGGGGATATGGCCGTTTCATCGCGGTATAAAATTTTTATTGTGGGCGTGTTTTTTTTCTTTATTTTGTTGCATCAAGCGGACAAGTTGGTGATCGGCCAAGTCTTGAGTGATATTCAAGCCGATTTTGATCTCAATGATGCACAATCGGGCAGTTTCGGCACGGGGGCATTATTGGTCGCGGCGATCTGCTATCCCTTATGGGGTTGGTTATACGATCGCTTTGCTCGGCCGAAATTAGTGGCGTTAGCCTCATTTATTTGGGGCATCACCACCATGTTCGGCGCGGTCGCACAGACCTTCGGCTTATTTTTCTTAGCGCGTTCTTCTAGCGGGATCGATGACTCCAGTTATCCCGGGATCTATAGCTTGATGGCCGATTATTTTCCGCCGAAAACCCGCGGCAAAATCTACGGCATCTTGCAAGCGGCCGCACCGCTTGGAGCAGCGACCGCTTTGCTGTTGGTGTTTATCCTCAACGATCGCATCGGTTGGCGTAACATCTTCTTGATCACGGGGGGATTAGGGATTCTGGTCGGATTGTTGATCTTTTTTGGCATCCGAGAGCGACAACGCGGGCAATCGGAACCCGAATTAGAAAATCTCCAACAGATCGCGCAACATCGTTTTGATTGGGCGGTGTTGGGATCGTTATTGCGGCGACGCTCGTTGATCCCGCTGTATCTGCAAGGATTTTTTGGGGTGTTTCCGTTTACCGTGCTGAATTTTTGGTTTTTCACCTATCTAGAACGTGAACGCGGTTACGACTCCGGGCAAGTATTCGCCTTAATGGGCGCAGCGATCGCCGCGTTAGGTGTGGGTGCATTGGTCGGTGGAGGTGTGGGCGATCGCTTATTTGGGCGTTTTCGGCGCGGCCGGTTGACGGTTTCGATGATCGGCGTGACCTTAAGCCTGATCTTATTGACCTTGACGCTTAGTTTACCGCTCACGATCGATCCGCTATTTTACGGGATCAGCTTGATGATCACGGCGTTTTTTATGTTGTTTTCCGGCCCGAATGTGATCTCCACCATGTACGACATCACCGCCCCCGAAATTCGCAGTACCGCGTTGTCGGTGCAATATTTTATCGAAAGCATCGGATCGGCGCTTGCGCCTTTGTTGGTGGGTGTGTTATCCGATCAGATTGGTTTGACAGGCGCGATCGGCTTGGTGTGTTTGATCACCTATGCCAGTTGCGCGCTGTTTTTGGTGTTAGCGGTGTGGTTTGTGCCACAAGACATTGAGCGTTTACGGGAGCAGATGCGTGAGCGCGCCGATGAGTCAGCGGTGTTGACAGGTGCAGCAGGTTAGGCGAGCGGAGTCGTTATCACCAGCGTCTCCGATTGCTGGAGACAGATCACCCCATGCCACACAGCCCGATTCCCTTCCTCATGGTTGGGAAAAAGCTACGCATGGGGTGGGGGTTAACAGCTCATAACGACTCCGTAATATCGGGAAAGTTTCTTGCGTCCAACCCCACCCTAGCCCTCACCCA
>JALOOG010000206.1 GCA_025454525.1 Anaerolineae bacterium
GCATTTCATCGATCGCGGATGAACTCAAATTGGGGTTTAAGGCATTTTCGCATCGTGCGTAAAATTGTGCGAAGGACACCTTAAACACCTTATTTAACTTGTGAGCATCATTTAGTCCGTCGGCTAACGTTGGTAAATCCCGAAGGCTTTAAACGGCTTTTGTAGCCCCAATACTTTGACGCTGCAACGCCTCGTGGGCCTCATAAAAGGTTTTAATCGCCTTTTGTTTTACGGAAAGCGTCATGATAGTGCTGTCCAAGATTAATAGAAATGTGTTTTGGTATAACATTTTTGCACCCGTCGCAATCTCAAGATGAGGCGACCCGCTGTAACCACCGATAGCCATACGCCCCGATCACTACACTCTCCGAATCCGGCGGAGGATAGGCTTGATCACACCACACATCGATCCAGCTTGCGCCACCTAACTCTAGGTGAACCGTTTGCGCTTGATCCCCCAAGTTATGCACCGCGATCACACGATCCTCATCACAGTCGCATTCATGGGTGAACACCGCGCCCCGATCACAGCGTACAATGTGCCATGTGCCGTCCCCAAAGGTGAGCAGTTGTTTACGTTGTGCGATCAACCGCCGGATCTGATGCCATAACGAGTCTTGATCGCGCCGTTGATCCGACACATTCACCGCGTGATAGCCGAATGGGCCTTGATCGATCACCGGACGATATAATTGATCCCGCGGCGCACTCGAAAAACCGCCGTTCATGGAGCGATCCCATTGCATCGGAGTCCGCAATGCTTCACGCTCTGGTAAGGTGAGATTTTCCCCCATGCCGATCTCATCCCCGAACATCAAGAGCGGAGTCCCCGGTAACGAAAACAATAGGCTTAGCGCTAACATGATCCGTTGCGGATCGCCGTCTAACATCGATCCGAAGCGTCGGCGAATCCCGCGATCGTAGATCTGCATCTGTTGATCGGGCGCAAAGGCCGCAAAAACCCGTTCGCGATCAACCGGATCAAGGCGATCAAGGTTGAGTTCATCATGATTCCGCAAAAAATTGAGCCACTGCCCCGTTGCAGGTGGCGCGGGCAAGACCGCAATCACCTGATCTAACGGGGTAGAATCCTCCGTTGCTAACGCTAAGAACAGATTCGCCGAAAGCAAGAAGTTAAACAACAAATTCATCCGGCTTTCTTCACCAAAAAACTCATCTAAGCGATCGGGAGGTGCGTCCGCTTCCGCCAAGAGGATCGCTTCTTCATTGCACGCCCGGACAAAATCACTCATCTCCCGTAAGATCGTATGATCCAAGTGTGCCAACGGATCGGGAGTGGCCTTCGCGGAGATCAATAACGCGGTCGCATCTAAACGAAAGCCGTCCACTCCCAGATCTAACCAAAAGCCGATCACCCGCCGAAATTCTGCTCGCACCTGCTCATTTTGATGATTGAGGCCCGGTTGAAAGCGATAAAAATAATGCCAGTAGTACGCACCCGCTACCTCATCATATTCCCAAGTGCTGGTTTCTACACCGGGAAACACCACATGATGATCGGTGTTGGGGGGCGGTTCTTCTGCCCAGATATAATAATCCCGATACGGGGAGGACGGATCACGACGCGCCTCCTGAAACCAAGGATGTTGATCGGAAGTGTGATTAGCCACCAGATCGATCAACACACGAATCCCGGACGCATGTGCGCGTTGAATCAAGCGTTCAAAGTCGTCTAATGTGCCGAGTGCCGGATGCACCGCGATGTAATCACTGACATCGTAGCCATTATCACGCAAAGGAGACGGATAAAACGGCTGTAACCACACACAATTGATCCCTAATTCTTGCAGATAGGGCAACTTGCTGATTAACCCGGGTAGATCGCCGATCCCGTCTCCGTTGGAGTCACAAAACGCTTTAACATCGATCCCATATACCACGCTATTTTTAAACCAATGTTGTCCCACTGTTCCCGATCACCTTGTCCTCATTGGGCAGATGATCGCCGTTATAACGTCTAAAATAAAGAGGAACGCTAAACGGATATGAGAAAGCGACTAGCAAGCTAGGCCTCAATGGTCGCGTATTGTTCAGTATAAGCGCGGAATAACGCGATCATCTGTGCTGTTTCAGGGCCAGGTTGACCCGATCCGATCACCGTTTGGTCAATCTGAACGATCGGCATGATCTGCTTGTTGCTGGCGCTGATAAACACTTCGTCCGCTTGCAATAACTCCGCTAACGGTAGATCGCGCACTTCGATCTCTCCATACACCGGACGGGCCAACGCTAAGACCACTTGACGGGTAATGCCCCAAAGGATCTCATCATGGGGTGTCACCCAACGGCCCTTGATCCAAGCGAAAACGTTGGTCGTGGTGCCTTCTAAAGCGAGACCGCGATCGGTATAGATCGCTTCTACCGCGCCGGCTGCCCGCGCTTGACGCATCGCCATAATCGCGGGAATATAATTCAACGTCTTGGCCTGTGGCTCAAAACGAGCATAGGGGAAGGTGATCGCTTTCACCCCGTCGGTGTAATAATGGGCCGGGGGGGGATTGGCAGGCAAACATAAGACCAAAAGACGCGGTGTGCCGTTCGGGTTCAAGAAGTCTTGACTATCGCCCCCGGTGACCACAATTCGCACATTCGACTCCGCATAAGCGTTGCGAGCGACGGTCTCTAAGACCACCGTTTTAACCTGTTCATGCGTCCAGGGCAGATCGAGTCCGATCAGATCGGCGGAACGAAACAAGCGCTGAATGTGTTCGTCAAGGTGAAACGGTTTACCGCCATAGGTTCGCATAAAATCAAAGACCCCGTAGCCACGCACAATCGCTAGATCGGTAACAGGCAACTGGGCCGAGTCGCTATGGACAAATTCGCCGTCTACATAATAGATATGGGTCATCGCTTATCCCTCACAATCCCACTTAAAAGGGCCTCATTCTACGTTTTTTTGCGCTCTGGTGTGAGTGACAGTTTATTGATTGACGAATTTGTAGATTTGCCATAAAATAGATTTAGCTATCCCTAAATTTTTGATTAACCAGACCAAAATCTCTGATCCACGAGTTACCCCTAAACAAGGAGTTTTCATGGTTCTTTTTACCGCCCTCGCAGGAGGAATCCTGATGTCAATGGTGCTGACAGTTTTGGTTTTGGTTTCACTTGCCCACAACCCACGCATCTTAATCATCAATGGCCCTGAAATCATGCGCGAAACGCTTGCCCCGTTGAGCGAGATCGAAATGCGATCGCTTAAGAGAGGGCAAGCTTTGACTCTGCTCACGCTTTTCTTGATGCCGCTGGTCATCAGTGTCTGGTATGAAAGCACATATCCACCGTTGATTTTGAGTGAAGCCTTTTTCTTGTTCTGGATCATGTGGATGATCTTTAACATCGTCGATTTCGTCATCATTGATTGGTTTATCTTGCTTTGGTGGCAACCTTCCTGGTTCGTCATTCCCAATGCCCGACCCTATCGCGAATACACGGATTACAAGCATCATTTTAGGGGTTTCCTCAAAGGAACCGTGATGCTGGCGGTTTTGGCGCTTGTGTATGCCGTGATTGTGGTGCTTATCTAACCTTTATGCACCGTTTCACACTATCTAGGTGTGCCTTGAACAGCGCGATACGCATGGGCAGGTTGTGTTTCGCGCTCATGTTTGCTCAATTCCATGCCGATCCGCCCGATCTTGGCGTTGAGATAAAGCTTGAGTTGACGATGCAGCGGGACACCGCCATTTTTACGGGCGCGATTCAAAGCGACTTCACTCACCATCCACCGCGTGGCAAAGCTGTAAAAGCGCTTGGAATAACGGCCGGCCACGGTGAGATCCCGATCACTCCGATCCTCCCACGCTTGATCGGTGAGGATGCGGGACTCGACTTCGGCATAATACGGAGTCCCCTTGATCGGATAAGCGACAGTGGTCAAAAACACATCTGGATTGGAGATCTTGAGATGTTCCACCGTGTCCTCTAATTCTTCAATGCCTTCTTGTTCATAACCCAACATGATAAACATGCCGGCCTCAATGCCATATTTTTGCAAGAGATGGGTTTTTTCTTGAACATCCTTCACCTTGACCTTACGATCCATGGCATCTAAGACCACCTGTGAGCCGCTCTCTGACCCGTTCCAAAGGCGATAACATCCCATTTCGGCTAACGTTTGGATCACCTGCTCATTCAAACGATCGGCGCGGGAAATGCACTCAAAGGGGAGACGCACGCCGCGGGCTTTGAGCGCTTCGGCATATTGATAAAACCACCGATGATTGATCGTGAACACATCATCGGCATACCAGATCTGATCGGGATTATAACGTTCCTTGATCCACAAAACCTCATCAGCAGCATCCTCTGGGGTGCGTCGGCGATGGGTGTTGCCAAAAACGCTATGGCTGCACCACGTACAGGTATAAGGGCATCCGCGCGCCTGAATGACCGAGACAGAGCTGCGGCCATGGTGGGTTTTCCAGACCTGCATATAGGCCTCAAGATCGATCGCCTCACGATCGGGCCACGGGTGAGCGCTTAGATCTGCGATCTGGGCGCGGGGAAAAGTTTCGATCAATTGTCCGCGATCGTCCAAGTAAGCGATGCCGTTGATCGCGCCGATCTCACGCATCCCTTTTTGTGCTAGGTGAGGCAATAACTCGGCTAATGTTAGTTCACCTTCCCCCTTGACGATGATATCCGCGCCATAATCTAGGTATTCCTTGGCGTAATAGGGCGGTTCAGGGCCACCAAGGATCACGCGGGCATTCACCGCCTTACAACGTTGGATCATCTTCAAAACGTTGAATTTGGTCATCATGTTGGTATAAATGCCCACCACTGGGGGCCGTTCCCGCTGTAACAGAGTTTCAAAAGCGGTCAGGTCGCTAAAGGTGGAGTCGAATATCCCGACTTGAAAGCCCTGTTGTTTGAGATAAGAGGAGATGTACAGAATCCCCAAGGGGGGATAAGGCTTCATCACCTTCAGTTCATGCGGGTCTTGATAGAGAAAATAACCGTGCGCGAGTAGGATATCCATACCTATAAACCTGTGTCAATCAACGTTATGCAAGTAACGGAGATTGTACCCGATTTGGATGACTATTGAGTGTGGCTTGGTGGACGGTTTTTGACGGGCGGAGTCCAGACCGTGCCGTCTTCTAACGTGACCGGATAATCGATGATGTGACGCTCCCAGTAGGGGGTGTCGTGTTCGCTCCCGTCGGGGTCTTCCCAGATGAAGCGGAACTCGTTGGGTCCGCCTAAGTTTTCGGGGATCAATTTGTCTTAAGATCAACGCCTTGACCATTGACATCACCCCTTGACGCACGAATTTGATCTCGCCTTGGTAGTCTGGCGGCAGTGACGGTAGCGACTGAGAAAAATTTTTTTCGGCGACAGCGGCAACGTGGTTAGGTGGATCGTAAGGTTTGAGTTCGGTATTGAGAAACTGTTCACGGGATTCTTGAGCGCGCCAATCACGCAAGGTGCGTTCTGGAATCTTGAGGATCAAGCTAACCGCGCCGACATTATTGCCATGATCGCGTAGCATCGCTAAGGCTTTTGCGCGGGTTTCGGGGGTGTAACGTCTGCTCATGAGAAACGATCCTTACACAGATAGCGAATGTTGAAAGCTTAGCACAGATGAGCGAAAAAATCGTAACATTTGTCTGTATTTTT
>JALOOG010000207.1 GCA_025454525.1 Anaerolineae bacterium
CGATAATCTTGAATCATGTAATTTTTTTGACGGATGGCGGTCTCAAATTCAGCTAAAACCACCTTTTCAAGTTCAGCGGGTGTTTCATGGGGTTTGGGAACATTAATGGGATGTAGATCGGGAAGGATCACAGCATACCCATAAGGATTTTTGCTTAAAATTTGACTGCACGTTCCGGTGCAGCCAGTATCAATTGTCTTTTTCGGTTTCCGTCGCTTGTTTGGAAAAAGTCAATGCTCACCCCATTTTGATTTTTAGAGTCGATCAACTGCTTCAAGAGGGACCGCATTACCAATACATCCGATTCTCCTTCAACCCAGATGGCCACTTTTTTTGTATTCACGAAAAATACTCCAGTTGATTACTACGATGGAATTGTTGTAAAGAATCTGGGCTAAAATCGTCTAACATTTCAGTCATCATCTCCGAATTGATCGGTTTTCTAAAAACCGTTTGGCCATCTTCTTTACGTAAAATCGCCAATGTTTCCAACGGGAAAAGCGTTAGGAAATAAGAATTATGGGTGGCCAATAACACTTGAGTGCGTTCGCCTAATCGTTGAAAGAGGTCTGCCAATACAAACAAAGTGCGAGGATGTACCCCTTGTTCCGGCTCATCAACACAGATCAGGGTCGGCGGATGTGGCAACATAGCCAAGGTCGTCCAACATAACAGGTATAAGATGCCATCCGAGACATCCGCAAGGCTTAAAGTTTCAGAGATATTACGTTCTTGCCAAAATATCATCACCTCACCGCGCCCACGGGCTTTGAGCGATAAACCCTGAAAATCGGGAAGCAGCATCTTAAGGTAATCTTGTAAATCATCAAAGACGGATGGATGTTCCGTTAACAGATAAAACAACACAGAGCCTAAATTTCCACAATCTTCATGTAGGATCGGGTCTTGTTCGATCACCACCGGACGACGGATCTTATCAAGATTGACCCGAAAAGCGCTGTAAAATCGCCAATTGAGGACGTAATCGCGCAACTGATAGAGGGTTTCAAACGCCGAATTGGTCATTAGGCTTAAGGCCAATTGATTGGCACGATGCGCCACATTCCCCTGCTGCTGATTCGACAGATTTTGCATCCAACCTTCGCGGTTCGTTGTTTCCATTAAGGTAAGGTTTGTCTCATTGACCCGCGTCACCACCCGCTCAAAAGCGACTTGTGTCCGACCGATTGGCCCGTTGATTTGACCGTCATAATAGATGAGGTTGGGTTGATCGAGATCGATTTCAAGGCCCCATTGCAATTGATCTTTACCGGGTCGGTGAAAAATGTCTTTTCCGATCGATCCCGCCACAATTTCCGGTGGGATCTCTTGGTAGGTACTGTCACGCAAAAACTTGAGAAACTCAAATAACGCGGTTTTCCCCGTGCCGTTTGCACCAACCAATAGTTCTAAACGGCCCAATTGAGCGGTAAAATCACGAAACGGACGATATCCCTGTATTTGAATGGACTTCAGAGTCGCCATGAGTTCCTACCCTAACTTAAACCCGATTGGCTTAATGATAACATAAGCTACATGCGAACATCATGCTTCTTCTTCATTATCGAGTCCCATGGCGGCCAAAACACCGGGGGCCATTAACAAACTAAAGGTATAGGCCATCGATTCGGGTGAAGTGGTGAGTCCCTCGCGTAACCACCAACGCGCCGCGCCTAACAATGCGCCGGATAAAATCTGGGCGATCAAGGGTGGCGGGACGCTGATCTGGGTGCTTAAGGCGCGTAAGGGCGAATGTTTATGATAGGACACCTCCGCCATATAATCCCAGATATGGGTGATGACATCGGTGCGGCCGCTATCGATCAAGATCCAATGATAGAATACCTGATATTCGCGCACATGTACAAACAGCGGATAACTCAACGGTTTACCGTCTAATAACAAGGTTAGCGGGTTTAGATCGTTCATCTTCTGGACGATCCGTTCATACAATCCGCTTAGACTTACCCACAACAATTCATCCTTATTGGCATGATGCGCGTAAAACGTTTTGCGTGCTATGTTGGCGCGCACCACGATCTGATCGATTGTGATCGCATCGTAGGGGGTGACGCGAATCAGGTCTAACAGGGCGGTTTGTAAAGCGGACTCGGTGCGGATAAAGCGGCGGTCATGTGTCATTGTTAGACATCTGTCTAGTAAGTAACAAAGGGCGTTGATCAGACGATTGTGTCTATTTTAGACTAAAAACATCGATAGCTGATGAGGTTTTTAGCGAAACATGAACACTGATTATTGGCGGATCTACCATGATCAGAACACCTTAGCTTGGGGTGACACGCATTGTCGCACCCATACGCTCCTCTCCACCGGAGTCCGATTACATCTTGACCTGTATGAACAAGCGGATCGAAGCGCCCCGGTGATGATCTTTAATCACGGCGGCGGCGGGTATTCCCGCTTATTTATCCCGATCGCACACGCTTTATATGAACGCGGTTATACCGTCATCTTGCCAGATCAACGCGGGCAAGGCCTCTCGGAAGGGGATCGCGGTGATTTTACCATAGGTCAACACGTTGAAAATATCGTAGATGTAGCCCAATGGGCGCGAAAGACTTATGACGGGCCGCTCTATATGGGCGGTGGGAGCTTGGGTGGTGGCTTGACCTATTATGCCGCGGCCGCGGGTGCGCCTGTGGATGCCTTGATCCTGCACAACCTGTATGATTTTGGCCCCGGTGGAGACGGCTTAGCGCTCTCACGCTTAGCACCGTTATCCCAGATCCCCGGTTTTGCGGCGTTATCGCGAATCATGTCCACTATCGCGGCGCGGTTGCTTCCGGGCCTCAAGATCCCGTATCGGTGGTTGGGCGTGTTTGAGCGTATGGTGGATGAGCGTGCGGTAGGCTTTTATGAGCAATGGCGTGCCGATCCATACCCGATCCAAGCGGTAAGTTTGCGCTACCTCCATAGCCTGATGACTACACCGCCCGCGATCCCATTTGAACGTAATCGGTTGCGCGTGTTGGTGATCAATCAGAAGCGCGATCGTATGGTGCGGCCGGAAGTCACCCGACGCAATTATGAGCGACTCGGCGGGGATAAGCATTATGTGGAGATCGATTACGGACATTGGGCAATGGGTGCGGCGTTTGTGTCTGAATGGACGGCGATCGTAGATGGTTTTTTACGAAGATCGGGATGAAAATAAACACTGGGAAGGATGATGAGGCAAAAATGGCCCGGATGGCGATCATGAGCCGGGCCATTTTAATTTTAAATCAGGTGTTTGAATTTTCAGTGTATAGACAAACAGTTTGATGACGTGTGTCAGATACGTAATATCAGGAAAGTTCTTGCGTCCAATCCCAACCTAGATCTCACCCATGCGTGGGGAGGGAACAGGTGTGGGTGATATGGGCCGATCTGTCTCCATTGGTGGGGTATTTTTCTGAGGTTAATGAGAAACACAACACTGCCTGAGAAAACTGATCATTAGCTTATTTCTTAAGAATTAGAGGTCGTGATGACTCATCTAAGCCATTCGTCGGGATTCTGCACATCCTTAAGCATACGCTTCCAAACTTCCAATTGCTAACCTAACCATTTCGGACTCTTTTTTGCCCAATTCATTTTGCGGTGACATCTTTCCCAAATAGGGTTCGTTAGATTGTCTACCTCCGAAATAAACCATTTGGCCATATCTTTACATATTCTGCTCTAGATACGGGTCTGACACCGCGATGTTGATAGTTGAACACCGTCAATAAAAAATCTCACTGTTTGGTCGGTATTCTAACAGTCTCATGCCATGCCAACCATTTTTGCAATTACGACTTCTGTGCCATTAGGAAGATTAACGAACAAGGTAGACTCTATGCCTAGAGCCGGTTGAATTTGAACTATATCTACGTTTTTAACTCGATCGTTCATCTTGGAAATAGTTTAAGAAATAGACATCCTCAAACGGATCTTTAGAATCGACACCGTTATCCGTTCTGATCGCGGCGTGTATTTTTAGCTATTTATCGGATGAACCACTGAACAACTGGCATTCTTAACCGCGAGGTTTGCTTTAAGGCTATCTTAAAGGTGATAGAAAAGGTCGCGATC
Source organism: Anaerolineae bacterium (assembly GCA_025454525.1). Lineage (GTDB taxonomy): Bacteria > Chloroflexota > Anaerolineae > Aggregatilineales > Phototrophicaceae > JALOOG01. The sequence continues at coordinate 4,078 of JALOOG010000207.1, forward strand.
ATCCCCTATAATCAGGATAGGATTGATGATTTATAGGAAGCTTCAAAAATGAGCGATTACGATGTGATCATTATCGGCGGCCGTCCGGCCGGTTCGAGTCTAGCGGCCCGACTCGGTCGGCAAGGAATCCGCACCCTGTTACTAGAACGTGAGACATTCCCCAGTTTACCCGCCGTGTCATCCCCGATTATCCATTCTTCTACTTTGACCCTGTTGGACGAGATCGGCGCAGACGAAGCGATCTATGCCCATAACACGCCGAAGATCCGTCGGATGATCCAAGTGTTGGGGCCAGAAACGGCGATCGATATTGTGTTACCAGATCATCAAGGTCGCGATTATGGCTATGCGGTGGATCGGGCGCGGTTTGATGAGGCATTATGGGATCATGCGGCTCAATTCCCGTCGGTGACGGCATGGCAAGGGTTTAGTGTGACGGATCTCTTGTGGGAAAATGACACGGTGATCGGGATCATCGGGCGCGATGCTGATAAAACCGAACATCGCCTCACGGCCGGAGTAGTGATCGGCGCGGACGGGCGTTATAGCCTCGTGGCACGTAAAACCGAGGCGGCGATCCGCGATGAATACCTTGATTATCCGTCCACGATTTATTATGCGTATTGGCGCGATGTGCAACCGTATGATGATGGTGAACCGACGGCGGTCGGTTATGCAGGTGAAGGCGGGTGCGGTTATTTGTTGATGGATAGCGCGGATCATACCACTGCCGTTGTGATCGAAGGTCAATCCGCCCTATTTGAAAATGCGGACTTGCCTGCTGATCAATTTTATGCTGCCCTGTTAGATCGTCACCCCTTAATTCGGGCGCGCTTAGCTCAAGCGGAACGTGTGACTTCGGTACGCGGGATCAAGCGTGTCGGTAACTTGTATCGTCAAGCGGGCGGCAAGGGATGGGCATTGATCGGGGATGCGTATCATCAGAAAGACCCGTTAGACGGTCAAGGGATTTACAACGCGGTATTTAGCGCGAAAGCGATGGCTTACGCGATCCAAAAATGGCGCGCCGGAGAATTTGATTGGTTAGGTGCGCTCGCATGGTACGATGAAACCGTGCGAATCAAGACCTATGCGATGTATAAAAATCTGCTAGGGCGCGTCCAAGCGAGTTTATATGCCCCACCCCCGCCGCCATGGGCGGTAAAAATCCTAGGTGAT
>JALOOG010000081.1 GCA_025454525.1 Anaerolineae bacterium
CTTCATCAAAAATGATATAGTCCCACTTTAAAGCGTTCAAGTGAAGTCGTGTGTTAGAGTCGGGAAGAAAATAGTCATAGGAAAATCGTGCGATTGTGGTAACGGTTACGTTCCGTGAAAATGTGCGGATATCGAATGTTTTATCGCGGAAAACGCCGCTCTGTTCAATTGTGTTGTCACTGGTCGCCCCAAAACGAACTAACCAGTTTAGATAGTATGGTTCTTCCATTAAACGATGCACAAGCACATCGGCTGCTTTGTTGGTTGGTGTTAAAACCAATACTTTCAAATCCGCAGTTTCTCTCATCATTGGAACGATAATATCTCGCGCAAGGTAGGTCGTTTTTCCTGTGCCGGGAGGGCCAAAGATAAATTCAATGTTTTCACAGAGGTTTTCCTGCATATTAAATTCGTCACTGTAGCCATGCTCATCGCCGAGTTGGATAAAGGCTTTCCGCAATTCCTCTATTAAAAATACAGGATTCTTTGCTTTGATCCTCGCTTCGTTTACCAGCAACAAATTAATACCCTCTATTTGGGCATTAGTACGAAGCTTGACTCTCAGGGTATAGGATTTCACACTTACAACCTCAATAGCAACCTTCACCATCGGTTGATCGGCAAAATGCAATTCAAGCGGAATATCGGCAAGATCTTCCATAAAATGCGGGATGTAACGGTTGGGATGTTTGAGAATTAAAGTCCTAGCCGTGCCTTCTTCACGCTCAACTTTTGCGAAAGATATAGAAATTTCTCTACTGTTGGCATTGTGTTCATCATTGCTGAGGGACTCTAATTCAAGTAGGGTTTTGAACCACCCATAAGAATATTTTTTCGATTCCTTTGCCTGTTGTTTTAAATCCTCTAAGCGGGCAATCTCTTCGATTTCTCTTTCGGCCTGTTCTTTAACTTTTTCAATCTTCTGGTTAATATCCACTGTTGGTTTAAAATAGTCATCTTCATCAGCGGTGGTATCCTCTGGATTGGTAAGTTGATCGCCATTACGCTTTTTTGATGCAGAAGTCACGCGCTTTTTGATTTCTTCAGCAACTCGCTTGACAGACTTAATTTTATCGTCAGTTGCAGCTTCAGTTGAGTCGCGGTCTTCATCATCCTTATCAGAAGCTTGTTTACGTTTGGTAAATTCGATAAGGGCTTGCCTGTGTTCTTGATCTGAAAGCCCTAATTTTTCAGCGAAAGATGCGAGGTCGGCTTCCTTGTTTTCGTTCGCTTGAATTTCTGCTTTTATCTGTAAAATTTCTAAAAGTTTTTTAGCTTCATCGCTTTCAATCTCATATTCCGGATGTAGCGTTTGTACGGTCAGTTCGTTTGCCGAAACAAACTTCCCAACATTATTGACCAACCAAGGTTGAGTGCGAAGTCGTTTCGCTTCACTTGATTCGAAAGGTTTTGAATGTGAAGTATAATAGAAATATTGATATTCACCGTACAACAAACTATCCTGCGACCAAGAGTATCTCTGTTTGAAATACCCGTGTCTCACAAATTGAAGCAGTTGAGACCAAACCCATTTGGATAGCTCTAAGTCTTGTTCCTTAATAAGCGTTTCAATCAATTCTTTGCTACCATCAATCAATCGGTCCGTCCAGCTTTGCCCCTTGGTTGCATGATCCCAAGACTCTTGAATTAGATGAGCTTCTTCCCAACTCAAGTCCTGCTCAATAATTTTCGGCATTTTGTTAACGCCAAGGTCGGTAAAAAAATTGATCAGTTCATCACGATGATCTTCACCAACTAGCCGTAAATAGTCATCAAAACAGACAAATGGCGTGTCGGGTTTTGACTGAAACCAATTTTCTAGGTCTTCAGATGGAAAATAGAGTTCATTGGCTTTTTCCCGATAGGGTGTTTCATCCGAGTTTGTTTGAAATATGATAAACGCACATTCTTTTATCAAATTAATGAACGATTTTGCTTCAGTTTGAGAACACTCCCGATAGTACCGAAAGAACTTTTTGAAATGGGGTATGGGATCTAACTCACCATCATCTCTATACTGTGGCAAAATGATGTTGTATATCTCATCACGCAGAGATGGTTCAGTAATCCCCAACTTTTGTATAAATGCCGACGTTTCTTCGTTTAGTAACAAATCAGAGTGGATCGTTATATAACCGTTCACATCTTCTGCGGGTAGAAATAAGATTGGTTGCTTGTTTCGATCGTAAGCGGCAGTCGCATTCCTATTCTGATCAAGAAAAATCGGCTTCGTTTTGATCAGTTCCGTTCTGGAGGTGGTTTCTGAAACCCATTTATAGAATCGATGTAACCATTCGATCGGTTGTGATTCGATGAATTGCGCTGTGATTGCGTTGAGAATACGATCCTCATCTAACCACTCTTTGGTGATCGAGTCAATGTAAGTAGTGAGCGCCTTGTTTTTGCGGAGAGTATCCTGTCGCCCAAAAGAGGTAAACACCCACTTTGCCTCTTCATGATTTCTTATGAACGACAGTTGTTCGTTCGAAAACAACTCAGCAATTTGCTGCACGAACGCCCAATAGGCATCCTTCTTATAGGTGACATAACCATCAAAGCTTGGGATAATGGCTTTGGTATTAAAGGCTTCTTTTATAGCAGTATAGAAAGGTTTAAACGATATTCGGTTCTTGCTATTGATGTCGGTAAAGCGATTTTCATCATACGGTATGATATCAAAAATGTTGTCGTCAATAAGCGGTATCTCAGTAATTTGACCAATATCTCTAAGATACACAAGGCTATCGGCTGCCAACTCAGATAACCGTGAAATTAGGTCGGTATTGTGCTGATCACCCGCTTTAATTCCCTCACGGCTGTCTGTAAGGAGAAAAGGGGCATGAAGAATGAAGTTTAATCCCGTAGCTTCTCTTGTTGGGAAGAAACAGAAAGCAGTGTGCAACTTCGCAATCAAACGTCCATTATCGCCCACAAAAAAGCCAACAGCGTATTTGTATCCCTCATTGGTATAGCGATAAAACAACCATAACCAATAATCATACAGGTCATCGGAATTCTCACCATTATTTTGTGTGAGTCTAATAAACTCAGCAGTGGTGTAATCGATATGATAAATTTCTTGGGTGGTTTTCCCATACAAACCTAAAGTACCTGATATTTCAAATGAGATATCCTTGAGATTAGACAAGAAAAGAAGCGGATAATCAAGTGAGCGAAGTTTTTCTGAAATATCTGTATAGGCGTGTTCAGCACTCCGATCATCATGATCAAAAGGGAAAACAAATAGAGTCTCATCCCGTTTTCTGCCTATATAATCCTTTTCAAGGCGAGTAGGTACGATAAACCGTTCAATCTTGAAAAAAATATCAGGGTCATAAATGTGAGGCGTTGCAGTGTATTGAAAAACAGCCTTAAACCCCACACCAAATTTTCCAATGGTTGCTTCATTGGTTTTATTTGAACCGCCAATTGCGGTTATCGCATTTATATCTCCTAAAGCCCCATTGGCATGGTCATGCTCTTCTCTGTCAGGATCTGACACATTAAAGCGACGTGTTCCGTTATGAGCGAATATGAGTTTGCCCTCATGTAACTCGAAACGCGCCGTTGTGGCTTTTGCATCATCCGCATTTTGCAGAAGTTCATAAATAAAATGTGCTTGGTCTGAATATTTTTCGACTACACTATTTTTTACACCGCGTAATGCAAAGCTATCCAGAGATCGGGCTTGTTCTGATCTAGCTTTGGATAGCATATCAAAATAAGCTGCTTGTTGTTCATTCATATCAGATAACCCATTTCGTTTACAACTTCATCGGTTGTTAAAGTATAATGATGTTAACTTTAACTAGGTTAAAAAGCAAATCCACCTAAAGTGAGTGACATATTCAATAATAGTATAGACACGACCTATCACAGGGTCGAGTTGAGCGGGGAAAAACAACTGATGTTCAACCGGTCGCCAATTCAACTGCGGGTGAAGAGGTATGGCTATGGTGGGAAACGCAGTCGGGCCGGGTTTCCTAGCGGGATGATTACCCCGACGCACTACGGGACGAATGCCTTAGCTCATGCGGTGTATTTGAACAGCGCCCCTCCTCTGCCCGATGACTATGCTTACAAGGGGTGCGTTGGCTATCCTATGCGATTTTGTCTACTTTCACTTGTGATTCTGGATCTTAACCGTGTGAACAGGTGTTCATGTCCTTACTTTATCTCACCGAAATTGCGCCAAGCGACACAAGCGCCGATACACCCGCCGCACTGACCACGGGATCGGGCGATCCGTTTGAGTGCGTTTTAAGTCTTCCGTTGGGAATGATCGATTGACCTTGGATTCCGTGAAGCGCTCAATTTGATCCAAGCCCGCGGGAGTCAGAACTTGATCGTAGTGCAAAAACAGCCATGTGCCATGCTGATGATGTCGCTCTAAAATATGCCGATACATATACAACCACATCTGCAACGCTTGATCATAATCGTAGGTGATCCCGCGCATATAGGGTTCACGTTCCACCTCTTTTAAGATGCTGGTCGCGGTGATCGCCGGATGACGAAACACACAGATAAACACGGTATCGCGCAAATAATCGCGCCACACCGGAAGCGTGTAGCAGAAGCGCGGATCTTTAAAGCAAAATGGCGTTTGGGCGGTCAACCGTGCGATCTCGGTTTGATCTTCCGGCATAACTTCCGGGACACGATTCGGCGGCACCAACGCCAACCAACGCACTTTCGCCCAAGATTCCGCTTGTTTAAAATCCGGTTGACGCGGCAATGGACGAATCCAACGCACGCGATACTCCCACGGTTGCGGCTTCAACATCGTGCGGATTACCGCATCGTTGATCGCTTCGACTTCACGCGACTCAAAGTAACCTTTAGGGTTCGCCTCGTTCGCATCCATTAACGTATCGCCCATGAAGTAACCGGAGTCGGCTAAAGTGCCGGCAACCATGCTGGTTCCACTCCGCCCCGATCCTAAAATAATGACGTTCTTCATTTTACCTATTCACACCTGTTTTTCAGGCGGTTTCCGATGAAACCGTTGCCAGATCGGGAGGGCGCGCCGGAAAAAGAAGAGATCGCGCCGATAATAGGCGGTTTGTTTGGCCAGACGACGCTCAAATAAATCACAGGCGAATTGATACAACTGAAGGTCAAGTTGATTGATCTGTGCGGCAATTTCGCGGGCTTCTCCGTCCACTTGGCGCGGTCGATTTCCGGTGACATTATGCCGCTGATAATACGGCATTCCCCAGCGAAAGGTACGCCGTAGACTGATCAACGACTCATCAAAGCGTTCAGTGATTCCCACACCTTCGATCTGATGCTCAAGGTTGTGGATCGCGCTTTGTAGATCCGCTTCAGTCGGTTCACGATCAAGCGGCACACCGGCCAAATAGCGTGTGTGCAGATTCGGCGCGATCTGCCTTAACCCAGCTTCGAGTCCCACCTGTTCCGCCCGAAATTGTTGATGAAGCTTGTGGGTTGGGGCGCGTAGGATGTGATAGTAACCGGAGATCGCCCGATCAATCGGTTCGCGCAACATCGTCATCATCGGATACGTGCCGATCAGCGCCGGATCAAAAAAGACATGCCCACCTAACAAGCGATACTCTTGAATTTCGTGAGAGGCGATCAAGTGGTGTAAGCGTGCGATGTTTTCGGTGGTATCACTGAGGTTGATCCGCAAAACGCGCTTATGTTGATGCGCTTGACGGATCGCGGCCCAAAGCGTTGTACCGCCCGTTTTGGGGATGTGGATAAAGACAATTGTTCGTCTAGGCATGGTCATATCCTAACGCGGTCATCATCTCGCCGTGAACTTGATATAAACGGGTCAATTGCTCTGGGGTATAAAAGCTCTCCCAAGCTTGATTCGATCCAAAACCGAACATTTGAGGGTCTTGTTGATGCAGTCCCTCAAAGTTGCGAGTCGTGGCGTTAGCGTCATACGGCAACCCGATCAATTGATGAATAGCACGGACGGCGATCAAGTTATCGGTGCTGGCTTCCTCAAAGCGCAAACGTAGGTAACGACGGCCTAAGCGGCGTTCTGCCCGATTCCAAGCTTGATGATAATCGCTCCAAGATCCATAACCGACGCGCCCGTCAATAAAATCATCCACAGTCTTGTTAAACCCGTCGGTTTTGCGTAACAAGTTGTGATAGGATCGCAACACCGGCCCCGGATGCCGCACGATCTGGATCACATATTCACCGGGGAAATAATACCGAAAGGGGCGCTCATGCGTCTTGAGGAAAAAGATCGTCTTTTCTTGTGAAAAACGCAAACGGTTGATCCGCGTCAAGGTCTTTTGGCTACCGTGAATCAAGTAACGATGTGCTTGGGTATACGGCGGGATGTTCAGATCATAGACGGCCGTCCATTGATTCCACACCAACCACCAACGCCGCGCTTTAACCCCGACTGGGATCGCTTCACCGACCTGCCAATTTTCCGCATATTTGAGGCGGCGCGGATACGGCACTTCATGCGGATAGATGTTCGCGGTAGGGCGCTGAAAATAAGCGTGGATGATGTCACGGGTGAGCGAGTTCCCACAACGCGGATACGAGGCAATATACACGATCATACTAGCTCAAACCCTCAAATAGGTCGGTGAGTTTTGCCCCTAGATCTAATGGCGGGTAGGCTAAGAGGTAATGTTCCACCGTGAATAAACGACGGCGGGCCGCGAGATCCAACCGATTCATCGGGTCATCCGCGCTAAATTGGGTTCGATGACATTGGAATGCCGTCCATTTCCGTTCCAAGTATTCGCTGACATCCAACGACAGATCGATCTGATCATCCTCATACCCTAATTGTCGCATCTGTTCCATGATCGGATCATCCTGCTCAGCTTCAACGCCGACTTTTTGCATCTCCTCACCCCAAGCCTGAAAAAACGACTTGGTGATCGCCGCAAAAAACAAGCGGGAGGCTTGGTGGGGTGTCCCTAAAGCTGGAAATTGTGTCGCATTTGCTGCTGCATGAAACGCTGCCAAGGTGTGCCGATAGATCGCCAAGTGATCGGGATGACCATATCCCCCCGTTGGATCAAAGGTGATGATCACGGCCGGCCGGATTCGGCGGATAATCCCGACCAATTTTGTGATCACTTCTTCAGCGGGGATGTTGATAAACGCACGCGGATCGGCGTTGGGAGCGGTGTCGACCATACCGGAGTCGCGATAATCCAAGAAGATCACCTCCTCGACTCCCATAGCTTCGGCCGCGCAACGTAATTCCGCTTCACGTACCGCGCCCAACGTTTCGGGCGTGGCTAAGGCAGGATCGCTAATTTGCCCGACTTCACCGCGGGTCGCACAGATCAAATATACGGGATGCCCCAAGGCGGCATAATGGGCGGCCGTGCCGGCCGATCCAAAGGTTTCATCATCGGGGTGGGCATAGGCTAACAATAATGGGGGTTTAGGCATAGTAGTCTCATCCTTTTGAGCGAAAGTTTAGCATAAACCCGTTAAAAGGCGCAGGGCTAACCGTAGCAGCTTGATCTTGAAGTAATTGCCTAAGAGATTGTCGCTAAATCTGGTAAAATAAACGCGATTTAATCCAGCTTAGGAGTCATTATGCCCGATAGATACGAAGATTTCCCGATGCCAAGATCGCGATCGGCCCGCCGATCGAGGACGGTTTTTATTATGATTTTCAACTCCCACGTCCGATCACCGATGAAGATCTGCAATGGGTTGAAGGGCGCATGAAAGCGCTCATCCGTGGGAATTATGACTTTGTGTATCGCGAGGTGACACCAGAAGATGCACTCGCGTTTTTCCATAATCAACCCTACAAAACCGAGTTGATTCGGGATCTCACGGCGGGGCGGGTAGATGAAAATGGCGCGGAGATCGCTAAGCCGGCCGATAAGATCACCTTTTACACCCAAAGCACCTTTACCGATCTTTGTAAGGGGCCGCATGTGCAGAATACCCGCGAGATCGATCCTGATGCGATCAGCATCACCTATAAAATGCCCGCGGGGGCTTATTGGCGCGGTGACGAAACCCGCGAACAACTCACCCGAATTTATGGCACAGCGTGGGAGTCGAAAGCAGAATTAGATGAATATCTCCACCTATTGGAAGAGGCCAAGCGGCGCGATCACCGGATCGTCGGTGAAAAGCTAGGCCTGTTTACGATTACGCCGTTGGTTGGCAAGGGTTTACCGCTATGGAAGCCCAAAGGCGCGATTTTACGCGATACGTTAGAGCGTTGGTTACGTGAGACCCAACTTGAACACGGATATGAACCGGTGGTGACACCGCATATCGGTAATCTGAACTTATATCGCACCTCCGGCCATTATCCCTATTATGCCGATAGCCAATACGCGCCGATCAAGGTCGATAACGATGAGTTTATGCTCAAGCCGATGAACTGTCCGCATCACATCATGATCTACAAAAGTGAGATGCGTTCGTATCGCGATCTTCCGGTGCGTTATGCGGAATTTGGTACGGTCTATCGCTATGAACAATCCGGAGAGTTGAGCGGTCTCACCCGTGTGCGCGGCTTTACAGTGGATGATGCACATCTGTTTGTCACCCCGGAACAACTCTTAGACGAATTTAAAAGTGTGGTCAAGTTGATTCAATACGTGTTCGGCACGTTGGGTTTGACCGACTTCAAGGCGCGGGTGGGCATTCGGGATCCCAAAAGCGATAAATATGTGGGGGAGGATGTCTTATGGCAACAAGCGACCGACGCGATCATCGCCGCATGTGAGGATCTCGGATTACAATACACGGTGGAAGAAGGTGAAGCGGCGTTTTATGGGCCAAAATTGGACTTTATCTTCCGCGATGTCTTAAAACGTCAATGGCAACTTGGCACGGTACAGGTAGATTACAATTTACCGGCCCGCTTTGAGTTGGAATATGTGGCCGAAGATAACAGCCGTCAACGCCCGATCATGATTCATCGTGCGCCTTTCGGCAGTTTAGAGCGATTTGTCGGGATCATCATCGAACATTTCGGCGGATCATTTCCGGCTTGGTTAGCACCCGTGCAAGCGGTGTTGATCCCGATCGCGGATCGGCATAACCCCTATATGCAAGAAGTCCAGAAGAAGTTAAAGGCGCGTGGGATTCGGGCCGAAGTGGACACCAGTAAGAATCGTATGGGCGCAAAGATCGCGATTGCGCGTGAACAGCATATCCCGTATATGTTGATCGCGGGCGATAAGGACATTGAAGCGGGCGCGGTTAGCGTGCGCTTACGCAATGATCAAGACTTGGGTGCGAAACCGCTGGATGAAGTGATCGACTTGATCGCCGGGGTGGTCGCACAACGGTCGCTTGATTTGACTTAGTAGGCGATTGGGGTCAGTAGGCGGAGCATCCGCCTATTTACCTTGTCCCCTCAAGGGCTAAAAATGGAGTATGATTGAGAGAGGGAAGTGGCGCGCCCTTAATCAAAAACTCAGGCTATGCGCCATTTGTTCATGAACCGTTATGCTATGTTTGGTACACTGTTTACGGAGTCTTCATAATCGAAAATCCATGACCACATTCTTACTTGTGCGGCACGCAGTCAATGATTTTGTCAAGACCGGTAAGTTAGCTGGATGGACTCCGGGAGTCCATCTCAATGATGAAGGTAAGGCACAGGCCGAGGCCCTGGGCCTACGCCTAAAAGAAGTCCCGATCGATCATCTGTACGCGAGTCCCTTAGAGCGCACGATGGAGACGGCCGCCGCGATTCAACAGCATCACCCCCATTTGATGATCCAGACCAACACCGCCTTGGGGGAAGTCCGGTATGGGGATTGGGAGGGTATGAGCATCGCCTCGTTAAGGGGCCGCAAGATGTGGGCGGTGGTGCAAGAATACCCGTCCCGGGCCGAATTTCCCAACGGTGAAACGATGCGGGGTGTGCAGGTGCGGGCCGTAGATGAGATCGAACGGTTGCGCGTCCAACATCCCGCCCAGATCGTGGTGGTGGTCTCGCACGCGGATGTGATCAAAATGGTGTTGGCGCATTATTTAGGGATGCACCTTGATAATTTTCAGCGGATTCATGTTTCACCCGCGTCGATCAGCACGATCGATCTGGCACATGGCCGCCCGTATGTCCAACAAATGAACGATGTAACTCATTTAATGCAGGTAAAGCGCGATGCCTAACATTGAAATTGAATTGAACCCAGTTGATTTTGTCACCGTCGGCACGGTGGGGCCCAAAGGCCAACGGATCTTCTATTTGCAAGCCGCCGAAGGGGCGCGCTTGGTATCGATGGTGATCGAAAAGGAGCAATCATGGGCCTTGAGCGAAGCGCTCCGCGAATTGATCGATGACCTTGATCAACGCTATTCCGCCACGAGTGAGCTGGACTTAAGCCGCTTAGATCTGGATCTACGTGAACCGATCGAACCCGTGTTCCGAGTGGCGCAAATGGGACTGGGCTATGATGAAGAACGCGATCGGATTATCTTGGTCGCTCAAGAATTGATCCCTACCCAAGAAGGCGAAGAGTTAGATCTAGAGTTGAATCGGCCCGGCGTGGTGCGTTTATGGTGTAGCCGTGATCAGATGCGTGCTTTGAGTTTGCGCGCCATGGAAACGGTGAAATCTGGCCGCCCCGATCCCAAACAGAACGGACGTTTAGTCTACTATTGGACATGAGATGAAAGAGGGTTGTCGTGACTGACCAAGAATTGCCTCCCGATCCTAATCTGCCTGAAACACCGCCGCCGACCTCGATCGAATTAGAGCGTGTATTAGAGATCTTGCAAAATGGCGCGGTTGAAACGGAACATGGCGCGGTACGCTGGAGTTCTAACTACACCTTTTTGCTCTCGGTCAAATGTGATGACCTAGAATTGTTGACGATCTACAAACCGCAACGCGGAGAGCGTCCGCTCTGGGATTTTCCCGACGGCACGTTATGTTATCGCGAACGGGCCTCATTTTTGACCTCGCAACAATTGGCTTGGCAACTGGTTCCACCGACAGTATTACGCGATGGCCCACATGGGATCGGATCGATGCAGTTTTATATCGAACATGACCCCGATTACAACTATTTCTCGTTTGATCCCAGCTTGCGCCCGCAATTAACCCGATTGGCGCTGTTCGATTGTCTGATCAACAACGCCGATCGCAAAGGCGGGCATTGTCTGGTGGATAGCAGCAATCATCTTTGGGGGATCGATCAAGGCCTCACCTTTAACGCCGTTCACAAGTTACGTACAGTAATCTGGGATTTTGCCGGTCATGCGATCCCACCGGTGTTATTGCACGATGTCGAAAAATTATGCGCCGCTCTTGACGACACCGACAGCGATTATCGTAAGCAGATGACCGAATTGTTAGATGCCAACGAGATCGAGGCCTTTGAACGGCGGGTGGATCGCATCCTCAAATCGGGTCGTTATCCTAAGCCTGGGCCCGGGCCCAATTATCCCTGGCCACCGGTCTAAAGATCAGCAGCAGATCGCCTCTGCTGCCCATGATCTGTTACCATGCGAGCAGACGATAGCGAAGCATTGGTCGAAATCCTAACCGATGTGCCAAAGCTCTTGAAGCGCTATTTTGATCCGAACAATTCCAATAGGTTTGATAACCCCGCTGTTCAGCTTCTATGATCAGCGCTGCACAAGTGATCGTCGCATATCCCTTTTGGCGATACCCCTCATGTGTGTTGACTCCGATCTCAATGATGTTCTGATGGGAAGTCCCAGCAAATGCCTCGCAAACTATTTGTGAATCTTGTATAAGACAAAATCCGAAACCCTGTTCCAAAGCACGTTGCGATGAGCCAAACAACTGTGTGTAAAACTGATAATCTTGAATATGTGGAAACAAGATTGTATCTATGGGATGAAGCTGACACGCTACCGGTAACTGTTGAGTCAAGGTTTTTAGATCAATAGTTCTCAGACGTTGTGACGACTCCCATACCCATCCATCATAAGCTGCCAGTGGCAATTGCGAAAGGTATCGTGTATCGGACTCCCAACAGCCATATAAGACCTCTCCAGATTGAGAAAACTGTGTGATAAAGTCCAATAAAACCCCTTCAGGAAAATCACCTTGGAGATAAAGTGTTCCAAATACGAGTTCTTGGATGATCCCCCATCGAGGATCATCCAAATCATCCACCCATACGTTTCCATGGTGATTGCCTTGCAACACCGCATAGAAACGTAAATTCCCCGGAACGTTTTCTAACTCAAAAAAGGTATCCAGATGTTGACTCATCTTCTCAGGCGTGACTAAAATCATCAATTATCCCTCCAAAACCAATAAAGTCGCTTTATCCAACGCGCCAAAGGTGATAGCACCCGCTTGTACCGTCCATGCCCGTCCACTCAGGAGATCGGTTAAGGTTGCACCGTCCGCGATCCCCGCGTGCCAGATCGGGAGCGTCAACTCGGTTTCACCGTCTCGGGCTGCCACGATGATCAACCGTTGTTCGGTGGAATGGCGTTGGAAGGCGAATACCCCGCCTTGTGCGTAGATTTGCTGATACCCGCCATGTTTGAGCGCGGGCGCGCTTTTGCGGAGGGCGATCACCGTCTGGTAATGTTGAAATAGTTCCTGATCCCATTCAGACTCGTCCCAGATCATCGTGCGTCGGTTATCGGGATCGGCCGCACCGGTCATGCCGATCTCATCACCATAGTACACACACGGCACTCCCGGATAGGTCATCAACAGTGATACCCCTAATTTTGCCAAAGCGCGATCTCCACCGACGATATTCAAAATGCGCGGGGTGTCATGGCTACCGAGTTGGTTAAATTGTTGGTTGGCGATCACCCACGGAATCGCACTCCGATAAGCTGCAATGTGTTCGGTGAATGCCTCTGACGGGATCTCAACGTGATCCGACCAGCCCGCGCCCCAAGCGAAACCGTTATCGAATCCGCTCAACCAACGCCACATCGGGATGTTAAAACCTTGATAGTTCATCACCGCGTCTAATTCATCGCCTTGTAGGTAGGGAGTTGCGTCGAAAAAGTTTTCGCCGATCAAATACGCTTGTGGGTTTTCCGCTTTGACCGCACGCCGCATCCCACGTCCGACCTTGTGATCCAATTGGATCGATCCTTGTCGGGCGGTCATGTTAGCGACATCCAAACGCCACGCATCAATCCGATAAGGTTCGCGCAACCAACGCCGCATGATCGACTCGTGGCCAGCGTACATTATCGCCCGCAATTTCTCACTACGATAGTTCAGTTTCGGCAAGGTTCGCACCCCTAACCACATCGCATAATCGTTCGGATGTTGATAAAACGTGAAAAATTCGGTGGTCGGTGCGTTCGGATCGGTTTGTGCTTCGGTAAACCACGGATGCGTTGATCCGACATGATTCGGGGTGAGATCAAGCATCAGGGTCATGTGATGTTCGTCAAGGGCGCGCCGCAGATCGGCCAGTGCGGCATTTCCGCCTAAGTGTGGGTCGACATGATCAAAATCTTCAATATTGTAGCGATGATTGCTGCGACTGGTGAAGATCGGGGTCAGATAGATCCCGGTAATCCCCAAGCGTTGTAGATAGTCTAATTTTTGTCCGATGCCGGGCAGATCGCCCCCGAAAAAGTCCAGATTACCCCCTTCACGCCACGGAAGCGGCGCGGTTCCCCAAGGGCGTACTTGGACACTATGCGCGCCCACGCGCCATGCCCCCGGCTTAACAGTGAGCGCCGGAACGCCGTTATGAAAGCGATCTGGGAAGATCTGATAAAACACCGAGTCTAAGGCCCATGCCGGGGTGATGTAATCGGTCAAGAGTTTAAAATCGTACCAATCTGGGCCATCAGCACGACTCACACCTAAAGCATTGAGAAAATACGCGCCTTCACGGGTGAGGATGCGAAAGCGATAATGATTACGTGGCATGGTGGCCTGAAATTCGACCGTCCAATAAGCGGAGATCGCATCGCGGCGGGCGATCGTCATTTCGGCGTGATGACCCTCACCATCAGGGGCGGATCGCAAGAAGACCTTGTGAATCGGCGCATTGATCGGAGCGCGTAAGGTGATCGTGACCTTTTCATCCGCCTTGGGAGTCGGATTTGAGACATAAACCGCCGATCCATCATGATGAAGTCCGGCCGTCCAATGAAGTGTTGTCATAACTGACCTTTTGGGTAATCTGATCAAACCGTCGCTCATTTTAGCGTACTTTTCCGTAGATCAACGGTCTAGATCAGAACAATTACACGGTATGATCCGTGATCTACTTCAGGTAGCCAGATCGATCACAGGTGTGTCATAATCTAAGCGTTGTTTAATCTATTTGGGAGTCATCATCGATGAAATGTTTAACAGAACAACGCCTCTTGATCGGTTTGATCGTCCTGTTAACACTGGTGAGCGGTTGTGGGAGCGCCCCCCAAGTCAGTATGCTCTCACCGAATGACTATCGAACACAGTTTAGCACCGGGTCACACCTGTTATTAGACGTGCGAACCCCCTCCGAATACAGCGAAGCACACATTGACGGATCGGTCAACATCGCCTTGCAAGATCTCAACACCCGGTTAAGCGAGATCCCTCACGATCAACCGGTGGTGATCTATTGTCGGAGCGGGAATCGCAGCGCCCAAGCCGCCCAACTGTTAATCGATGCGGGTTACACCCAGATCTATGATATGGGTGGAATCATCGGTTGGGAGCAAGCGGGACTCCCTGTAGTGCGCTAAACGTGCGCGCTAAAGTCTGTACAAACGCATAGGTGATCGGGGAGAGCGGGATTTCGCGCTCCCAGATCATCTTTAAGGCACGGCGTAACGGATGATCATGAAGTGTGAGGCGGCGTAATCGTCCGCTCTCTAACTCTTGGCTCACGGCGTATTCTGGTAAGATCGTAAGGCATGTCCCAGACATCACCATGCGTTTGATCGACTCCACATTATCAAATTCGGCGATGATCGGAGGTTCTAATTGCGCTTGGGTCAAGATCTGCTGCCACCATTGGCGCGTCTGGCTATTTCCTTGTCGCATGATAAACGGTTGATCGGCCAATTCAGCGATCATGATCGACTCCCGCCCCGCCCACGGATGTTTTTCGCCGATGATCACCCACTGCTCCACCTCTTGTAAGATGACACTGCCCAATTCGGGGCGCGGGTGAAGCTCCCCTTCAATAAATCCCAGATTCATCCGCCGTGCCAAGACATCCTCAACGATCTGTGCGGTGACATTGGTTTTTAATGTCACCGTGAGACGCGGGTAATCAGCCCGAAAAGCCTGAATCCAATCCGGCAACAGATACACCGCTACCCCCGGTGTTGCGCCGATCATGATCTGACCCGCGGATAGCTGTTGCACATCGGTCACGGCATGTTCCGCCTCACCGACTAATTTGAGGATCGAGCGGGTGTATTCGTGGAGTGTCTGGCCCGTAGAAGTCAAGGTGACACCGCGCCGTCCGCGATCAAACAATTTTGTGCCTAAGCTGGCCTCTAATTCATGGATATGTTGACTCACTGCGGACTGACTCATATAGAGCTGTTCCGCGGCGGCGCTAAAACTGCCCGCTTGTACCACGCGCTCAAAGATATGGAGTTTGTAAAGGTCTAACATGGTCGATTCACCTATAAGCGCTCTCTTATATCCATTATAAGCGGCTCTCTCTCACTCGGCGACTCGTTTTTAGCGTATCGTAAGGCCAACTCGTCTACAGATCTGAAAGTCATCCCGATGTTATTAAAATATTTTTACGATGAGCGGTTAGCCCAAGCAGCTTATTTAATTGGATGCGCTAAAACGGGCGAAGCAATGGTGATTGACCCGATGCGCGACATCACCCCTTACCTCGCGGCCGCCCAAAAAGAAGGCCTCCGGATCACCCATGTCACTGAAACGCATATTCATGCTGATTTTGTCAGTGGTATCCGTGAATTGGCTGCCGCCACTGGAGCGCGCATGTACTTAAGCGCGATGGGCGATCAAGATTGGCAATATGCCTTTGCCGATGATCCCAATGTGACCCGCGTGTATGATGGGGATCAATGGATGGTGGGCAATATCCGCATTGAGGCGATCCACACACCCGGCCATACGCCGGAACATCTGGTATATTTGTTCACCGATACCGTTTTAGCCGATGCTCCGATGGGCATGTTTGCTGGGGATTTTCTGTTTGTCGGGGATATGGGTCGGCCGGATCTGTTGGAAGAAGCGGCCGGCGTGATCGGCACGAAGGTGAACGGGGCGAAAGCGCAATTTGCCAATCTGCAAAAGTTCAAAAATCTTCCAGATTATCTGCAAATTTTGCCGGGGCATGGTGCAGGTAGCGCATGTGGTAAGGCTTTAGGCGCGATTCCGTCGACGACCTTAGGTTACGAGAAACGCTTTAATCCGGCGTTTCAATTGACCGATGAGGCGGCTTTTGTCGATTGGTTATTAAGCGGTCAACCTGAACCCCCGCGTTACTTTGCCCAGATGAAACAGGTGAATCGTGATGGATCACCGTTGATCGCTGATTTACCCCTACCTCAACATGGCGATGCGGCTCAATTAACCCAATTGCTACAAACTGGCGCGCAAGTGTTCGATCTCCGTCATCGGGAACAGTTTGTCCGGTCACATCGGCGCGGCGCGATCAGCATCCCAAGTAGCAACCCCGGTTTTAGTACCTACGTCGGATGGTTGGTGGATTATACCCGTCCAATCTATCTGATTGTGCAGGATGAGTCCGATTTATCGGAGATCTTGATCGCCTTGCGTGCGATTGGAGTCGATCAAATCAGCCTATTCTTCACCCCGGATGCGATCGGCCCGAATGCCGAAAGTTTACCGACGATCCGCGCCGAAGATTTAGCGCACTATAGCGCTCCGTTGATGTTATTGGATGTGCGCGGTCAAACCGAATACGCCGATCAACATTTGTCTGGTGCGACTCATATTCCGTTGGGTTTTTTGCCGAAACGGATCGATCAATTGCCACGCGATCGCACAATCATCACCTATTGCGCCAGTGGTTATCGCTCCCAGATCGCGGCCAGTTGGTTACGGGCGCAAGGATTCGACTCGGTGATCAACCTCGCTGACGGTCAAACCGCATGGGCGCAAAGCTTGATTCCGGTGGTACTCGCATGATTTTATTGGATCTGGGCTTAGGTTTTGTGATTGGCTTGATCCTCGGTTTGTTGGGAGGTGGGGGATCGATCCTCACCGTTCCGGCCTTGGTGTATCTGGTGGGGCAATCGCCGCAAATGGCGGTGACGGCCTCGTTAGCCATTGTCGGGATCAACAGCGGCTTGGGCGCATGGTTACACGGACGGCACGGTGCGCTTAACGGCCGGATCGCGTTGATATTCGGGGGAAGTGGCATGATCACGTCGTACTTAGCGGCGGGTCTCTCGAAACAATTTGCACCAGAGGCACTTATGGTCGCATTTGCGGGCCTGATGTTGGTGGTCGGATGGGTGCTGGTAACGCATAAAAACACCCAAGCAAGCGTCGCTTGTGATCCGCATTGGGCCAAAGTGATTGCGAGTGGCGCAGGCGTGGGACTACTCACCGGAGTTTTAGGGGTCGGTGGAGGCTTTTTGATCGTGCCAACCCTAGTCATGGTGGTTGGATTGCCATTTCACCAAGCGATCGGCACATCGTTGTTGGTGATCACCATGAACAGCTTAGCCGGATTTATGGGACATCTGCACGGCGTATCCTTGGATCTGATCTTGATCGCCTTGTTTGTCATGGCTGGATTGGTCGGCACCCTAGCCGGATCACGCTTAGCACGTCATTTGGACTCCGGTCAATTACGACAAGGATTCGCCTTGATGGTGATCGCGCTCTCGCTGTTTTTATTGGCAGATAATCTACCCAAGTTATTGATCTAAGCACGATTCAGCTCATAGATCACCCGTAAACCGTCTAAGGTTAGCTCTGAGGCAATTTCATCGATCACTGTGGTATGTTCCTTAAACAGCGGCGCGAGTCCGCCCGTTGCGATCACTTTGACCGGATCATCGGTCATTTCGGCCCGAATGCGCGCCACCAATCCTTCTACCAGACCGACATACCCCCAAAAGATGCCGGATTGCATCGCATGGATCGTATTACCACCGATCGCATGTGGCGGAGGGACGAGATCGACTTTATGCAAGCGCGCCGCCCGACTGACTAAGGCATCGTGCGCCACGCCGATCCCCGGTGCGATCGCGCCTCCGCGATATTCTCCGTTAGCGGTGACGACATCAAAGGTCGTGGCGGTGCCAAAATCGATCACGATCGCCGCGCAACGATGTAACGCCATGATCGCGGCCGCGTTGACAATCCGATCTGCACCCGCCTGTTCAGGTTGATCGATCGCGATCTTGACCCCCGTATTGATCTTACTGGTGACCACTAGCGGCTCAAGCCGATGATAACGCCGGACAAGTTCAACAAAGGCCGCGGTCAACGGTGGCACGACACTACCGATCACTACACCGGAGATCGCATTCACATCCGCGCTATTGAGAAAATTTCGCACCAAAACCGCATATTCATCGGACATTTTATCGGCGACCGTGCGCGCCCGCCACGAGAGCGCCCATTGTCCCTCGGCCCACAAGCCAAGATGAATGTTGGTATTGCCGATGTCGATTGCTAATAAACCTGAATGTGTCATTTTTAAACCTTAACGGGGAAAAGAAGCCTATTTTGCGGGTGAGTATAACATGCGGACTCGATCAGGTCTAAGCGATTGTGCATCAAAGCTACTCAAGGAACTGAGACCGGAAAGTGTCGTCAAAAGTGGCCTTGTGGCGTTTTCGTTTCAGGTACAACATGCAATCGCCAATCCTTATCAAGAGCTACACATTACGAGCAAGTTAGAGGGAAATAGGTGAGTCTCCAACTTGCCGCTATACCCTCATCGGGTTGGTGACCCGCTCACAAACTTTCGGACTCTAACAACTGCTCTTGTTTGATCTCTTGCGGAGGTTTGGCTGGGTTGAGTGTGGCGATTGTGACACCGATTAAGATGATCACACTCCCGATAATTTGCGGGACTCCCGGCGACTCGCTAAACAAGAAATAAGCCACGATCGCGCTAAAGATCGGTTCGGCTTGGGTTGCGATGCTCACCACTGTCGCTGACAAAAACCCTAACGCATAATTGAGCGATGAATGCCCTAAAAGTTGTGGGAAGATCGTCACCATCAGCAGCCATAAATAGGCGTTTGAGCTGTATCCAGTGAATGAGAGTCCCGCTAAAGCGACCACCCCTAACATCACTAAGGCGGCCGTCCCATAGACCACCCAGATATATGGTAACAACGGTAAGACCGGCCGATACTTGCGACCGATAATCATGTAGACAGTGACAAACATCGCGGCCGACAAGGCAAAGGCACCGCCCAACAGTGGGTTACTGCCCATACCCGTATCCCCCGTCGGGATCGCGATCAAGATCCCGCCGATCAGCGAGATCACCAGCCCAATGATCACGAGCGTGCTAAGGCGTGCTTTGAGCAAGAACACCTCTAAGAATGCGACCCAGATCGGCGTAGTGGTGACTAAAACAGCCGCGATCAACACAGTGGTATACTGAAGTGAACTCACCCACGCGGTAAAATGCAACGCTAAAAACACACCCGAAACGGATAACAGTCCAAAATCGCGCCAATGTAAAGCGCGTAAGTGGCGCGAGTAGCGTTGCAAGGTGAACGGCGTTAAGACTAACGTCGCTAAGACCAAGCGTGAGGCGACGATCACCAACGTCGGCACACCTTCCCCCAACGCTAAGCGGATAAAGATCGCGGACATCGAAACCGAGATCACGCCGATCGCTAAGATCACGTAGGCTTGTACTTGGGGTGTAGGAGTCGTTTGCGTTTGAGTCATAGGGATCATCTAGGTAGGTGACGAACGGATAGAGGGTAATAGATAACACAGCCCCGCCCTTCGCGCTAGTCCAAAATGCCGGATCGGCGGTGTATCAGGGGTGAAGTGGGGGTGTCTATACATTTACACAGTGTGATCCGATCAGGTTGGCAATGAGTTAAAACAGGCATTCAGTTTGAAGCGCTTGCCTTACTAAATCTAAGTAATTTAAAAGAAAATGTCTTTCATTTCGCCTTTCACCCTTATAGTAAAGCAAATAAAAGAGGCGAGGAAACGGGATGAACAGATTTTCACAACCTCATGTTGTGGTGATCACGGGCGCATCGTCCGGGATCGGGCGGACGGCCGCGTTATTATTTGCGAAATTGGGCGCATCTGTGGTTTTAGCGGCGCGCAACGAGATTGGGTTAAAGGAAGTTCACACCCAAATTGAGGCGGCTGGCGGGACGGCCGTGATCGTGCCGACCGATGTGGCCGACTCTCAACAAATGACCCAATTGGCCGCAACTGCGTATGAACGTTTCGGACGGATCGACACTTGGGTGAACGATGCTGCGG
The DNA here is from genome assembly GCA_025454525.1 of Anaerolineae bacterium. Classification (GTDB taxonomy): domain Bacteria; phylum Chloroflexota; class Anaerolineae; order Aggregatilineales; family Phototrophicaceae; genus JALOOG01. The sequence goes on from JALOOG010000081.1 coordinate 20,345, forward strand.
TCTCGATCTACGGCGAATTTGAGCAAATCACCTTAGCCGAATTTGAGCGTGTGATCCAGGTAAATGTGATGGGGGTGGTGTATGGTTGTCAGGCGGTATTACCCTACATGCGTCAACAAGGGCATGGCACGATCATCAACATCGCGTCGGTGTTAGGAGAGCGATCTGTACCGTTACAATCGGCCTATTGTGCATCAAAACACGCGGTCAAAGGGTTTACCGAGTCGCTCCGTATGGAGTTGGCCGCGCAAGAGAGCGGCATTCATGTCACCTTGATCCTGCCCGCTTCCATCAATACGCCGTTTTTCCGTCATGCTCGGTCTAAGATGGGCGTGCAGGCGAAGCCGATTCCGCCCGTGTATGAGCCGGAAGTGGTCGCAGAGGCGATCTTGATGGCCGCGCAAGGGCATCATCGCCGAATTTACGCGGGCGGTGCTTCCAAGATGTTCGCCTTGATGGAATATTTGAACCCGCGTTTGATCGATTGGTTGATGGTACAAAATCGGATTGCGTTTAAGGCCCAACAAAGCGATCTCCCACCCCCGTCCCGTGATAGCCTATTTGAACCGATTCAAGAACCCGGTTCACATCGTGGCGAATGGGCAGGGGCGAAACCACTTAGCCTCTATACGCAAAAGATCAGCCGCATTCCGAGTGGCGTTTGGTGGGCGATGGCGCTATTCATTGCGGGGTTATGGCGTGGGCTTCGGCGCTAAGCAGCGTGACTGACTCGGTTTGATCTCTAACGCAATCCGGGTCAGCAATCTCAGAAAAGTAGTACACCAATGGAGACGGATCAACCCATCCCATCCAGGGCCACTTCCCTCCCCATTCATGGGTGATGGCTAGGGTGGGGTTGTGATTTAAGTTCATAAAGAATTGAGAGTCCCTTTAACAGCTCACAACATCTATGTTCTTCCTTAGTGGTTCATCTTGGAAATAGTTTAAGCAAAAGATACACTCAAACAGATCTTTAGAATCCACATCACCGCCCACTCCAAGGGTGGCATGGATTTTTAGTTATTTAGCGGATGAACCACTCAGTCATCTTAGAAAAATACCCACTAATAGAGATACACCGCTCCATGCCACGTAGGCCAGTTCCCACCTCATGCATGGGTGAGGGCTAGGGTGGGATTGTAATTTAAGTTCACAAAGAATTAAGCTCACCTTTAACAGCTCACAAAAGCTCTTTCTCTATGTTCTTCCTCTGTGGTTCAAAGCTTTTCACACAAAATTTCCTATATATAAATCTATAATTCGTAAAAAACCAAAAAATACAGACAAATGTTACGACTTTTCCGCTCATCCGTGCTATCATCAACACATGATTCACCTAAAGGAAATTCACATGAACACGCGGTTTCAGCATATTTTGCTCTTTTCATGTTGGCATTTTGACGTTAACGCACCCATCTTTTCAATCTTACGATCCGCCTAACTCCATTGCCGCTGTCGCCGAATTTATTTTTTCTCTTAGCCGCCGCTACCACCACCGCATCCAACTGGCCAGCTTGTAGCGCAGGCGATCTCCTTGTGATTTTTGAAACACTTGCCTTAGCTTAATCTACCCAAGTGGTTTACGACATCGGCGTTCCATTGGTACAATCAGTTTAGACCTGCTGCTACCCGTCAGCCAAAACAAGGGGAAGGAAACAGAAGGGCGATCATACCTCATGGTCGGGTATTTTCTGAAACTATGGAATAACGTTTAAGTGTTCGTTTTTTAGATCTTTCCAGAATGGTTTAAAAATAGGGATACGACCTCGTAGGAGTGGGTGATGGCCGTGATCGAAGTGCGTGATTTAACCATTGAGTATCAGTTAGGTGGTCATTGGTATCCGGCAATCCACCAGATCGACCTCACCATTGACACCGGAGAGATCCACGGACTGGTCGGTGAAAGTGGGAGCGGAAAATCGACCTTAGGCCTTGCCTTGATGCGTTATTTACCCGCGAATGCACGGATCGCCTCCGGATCGATCCGCTTGGACGGTGATGATCTCGTGGCGAAGCGGCCAGAAGACATGACGCGGATCTGGGGCGAAAAATTGAGCCTTGTCCCACAAAACCCCTTAGCCGCGTTGAATCCGTCCTATTCGATCGGTGAACAGATCAGCGAGATCACCCGTCAACATCAGGGCCTATCGCGTAAGGCGGCTTGGGATCGGGCGGTGGAGATGTTGCGACAGGTCAAGATCGCCGATCCGCACATCGTGGCTCGCCGTTACCCGCATCAATTAAGCGGGGGTATGCTGCAACGGGTCACGATCGCGATGGCCTTAAGCACCCGTCCGCGCCTTCTGGTTTTAGATGAACCAACGACCGCATTAGATGTCACCACTCAAGCAGCGATCTTGGATCTCTTTCGTGATCTGATCCGTGAACAGGGTGCGGCCGCATTGTATATCTCGCATGACTTAGCCACTGTGGCCCAATTGTGTGATCAGATCACTGTGCTGTATAGCGGTGAGATCATGTCTACGGCCAAAATTGAGCGGATCTTCCATGCGCCCTTGCATCCGTATACGGTGGGATTGTTAGGCAGTATCCCGCGTCATATTGAGGCCACCGAAACCCGCCTCCCGACGATTGACGGAATCGCGCCTTCACTAACGGATCGCGGGGTGGGTTGTGTGTTCGCATCGCGTTGTCCGATCGCTTTGGAGCGGTGTCATCAGGAAAAACCACCCTTAGAAGCAGCGGATCAAGGCCGTAGCGTGCGCTGTCACCGTTGGCGCGAAATTTTAGCGGGCGAAGTCAGTGTGATCACCCCGCCGCAAGCGATGATCCCGACCGTTGCGCCGCGTGAAGGGTATGTATTGCGCGCCGAAAGGTTGGATAAAACCTTTGATAGCCCGTCCTTATTCGATCGCCTCTTTCGGCGACGGGCCGCCTCTGTTCGTGCAGTGGATCAAGTCTCGCTTCAGATTCGCGCCCGCTCTACCTTCGGATTGGTCGGTGAAAGTGGGAGCGGAAAAACGACCTTAGCCCGGGCGATTGTGGCCTTAGATCCGGCCGATTCAGGTGAATTGACCTTGTTAGATCTCCCCTTACCGCGTCACTTGGATCAACGAGGGCGGGAGGCGCTGTGTAACTTGCAAATGGTGTTTCAGAACCCGAATGACACCCTGAACCCATTTTTAACGATCGGTCAAACGTTAGGACGAACGATCCAACGTCTAGACGGACGACAAAAGACCGCTTCGGCGATACGGGCGCGGGTGCTGGAACTGCTCCAAGCGGTGCGCTTGCCAGAGACTTACGCGGATCGCTATCCGTCCGAGTTAAGCGGCGGGGAAAAACAACGAGTTGCGATTGCCCGGGCTTTCGCGGCGAATCCGGCCTTAGTGGTTGCGGATGAACCCACCTCATCATTAGATGTGTCGGTGCAAGCGGTCATCCTTAACTTGCTTAAAGATTTGCGGGCAGAACAAGGCGCATCTTATTTGTTAATCTCACATGATTTAGATGTGGTAGCGTATCTATCTGATTGGATCGCGGTGATGTATTTAGGCCAAATTATGGAGACCGGAACGCCGTCCCAAGTGTATCAGACCCCTTCGCATCCATATACCGAGGCGTTGGTATCGGCGATTCCTTCCCCTGATCCTAGCGTCAAGCGTGCGATTGTGCGCTTAGAAGGTGAAGTCCCTAGCCCGCGTGATCTACCAACGGGATGCCGTTTTCACACCCGTTGCCCGCGTAAATTAGGCTCAATATGTGAACAACAGGCCCCGCCGATGCAAGATGCCGGTTGGGGTCACTTGATCCGTTGCCATATCCCGATCGCTGATCTGATCACTTTGCAAACATCCTAGGAGCAAGCATGATCCGTTATCTAATCCGACGGGTGATTTTATTGATCGCGACCTTATGGGTAACCTCGATGTTGATTTTTGGACTCACACAATTGTTACCGGGGGATATTGCGCGTTTGCAGTTGGGGCGCGATGCGTCACCCGCGCAATTGAGCGCGTTTCGCGAACGGTACAACTTAGACGCACCTCCGATTGAACAATATATTGTGTGGTTAGGTGGATTTATCAGCGGTCAATGGGGTGTGTCATATAGCAGTGGAAATCCTCCGGTGCGGCCCTTGGTATTCGATCGTTTAGAAAATACTTTGCGTTTAGGGGTGTTAACTTTGCTACTCAGTGTGCCGTTATCGATTCTATTAGGGGTATTGGCGGGCTTACGCGAAAATTCGCCCATTGATAGCCTGATCTCGGTGTTCTCGTTAGGGGTGGTGGGTTTACCGGAATTTGTCACGGGGATTGTGTTGATCTCGGTGTTTGCGTTGGGTTTAGGGTGGTTGCCTGCGACCTCATTGGTACGCGATACTTATAGCTTAGGGGAGTGGTTACGGATCTTGATCTTGCCAGCAATCACGGCGACCTTAGTCTTGTTAGGATATATTTCACGAATGACTCGTGCGGGCGTGATCGAAGAACTGAAAAAAGCCTATGTGCGGACGGCGATCCTCAAAGGCTTGCCTTATCGCCAAGTGATCCTGAAACATGTGTTACGCAATGCGCTGTTGCCCACGATCACGGTGATCGCGTTGAGTGTGGGTTGGTTAATCGGTGGGTTGATCGTGATCGAAAATGTGTTTAATTTCCCCGGTTTAGGGGTATTATTGGTTGAAGCGGTAAAGCAGAAAAATATTCCGGTGTTGCAAGCGGTGGTCATGGTGATCGTGTTTTTTCTGGCGCTTTCCAACTTGATCGCGGATCTGTTATATGCCGCGTTGAATCCACGCATTCGGTTAGAGTGAAGAGGTTGAGTTATTTGTGGGTAAATGTCAGCGTAAAATAAAAGTAACTTTTTGCGCTATTTTAAGCCAATTCACTCATCAACTTGTAGATCATTAACGCAAAGTTGGGTAGAATTGAGTTGGTAAGGGCCATGCTTAGGTTTACCAAAACCTATATTTGGTTATTTGTAAATCTTCAGTGAATAACTTGAAAGAATTTAAAAGGTAGAAAGGGATGAATATGCCTATTAAAGCAACTTGGCTAGCTCAAGACCGTGTATGGTATGCAAGAGCTTATGGTACTCTGACTTCTAACGATGTGAAGGAGGCCAATATTGAAGCTGCGGGGATGATTCGTATAGGTACACCCCCAGTTCATTTCATCATTGACACTACAGGCATACAAAATTTTCCCATTAACCTAAAAGACTCTTCAGATACGAGTATGTTTCTAAGAGAGGATAATTTAGGATTTACTATGTATGTCACAACCAACATGATGATCCGTTTTATTACTCAGACTATCACCCAAGTTGCCAAGATGGACTTTCGTGTGGTAAAAACCCTTGAAGAAGCTTTACAACTCTTGCAAATTCTTGATCAAACTTTGCCCCCTTTGCAAATGCCTGAACTTAAAATTGACTA
>JALOOG010000016.1 GCA_025454525.1 Anaerolineae bacterium
CACCAACCAGCAATAAAATAACATAGCAAAACATACGGTTCATCTTTACCATCCTTTCACGGTGAAAATTCGATTTATAACTCGTTCCATCCATTCAAAACGGGCATCTCCCGGACAAGTGACATCATTGTTTCCGGTTGTGATGTCGCCTACCCACGATGTATTTCGGAAACCGTCCCATGTCCCTGGAACTGTGCATGGATTACTAATACCTGCATTAGGGCTTGTTTTACGATACACCCAATTTAGGAACATATCAGCAGCGGTTTCATCCACTAAAGTGATAGAATCATCCTCTGGAAATTCTCCCGGTGGATGTTGTTGAAAAGGTGAAAAAATGGTGTCAGGACCAGATCCCCAACCCCGTTTACCTCTTGCCCACTCGCCTCCCTGAAGTATACCCATTACAATTTGCCCATTTGCGTCGTTGACTCTCTCGCATCTTGATTGGTTAAATATCATTCCGGCAAATGGATCAGGTACATTCGTGTTTGCAAAAGTTACAGAACACGTTCCAGAGTATGTTCCGTCTACGGCAGCATATAGAAGCCCTAGGGTTCTTTCTACCGAATCGACGGGTGCGTTATCGTTAATGCTACGATTGGTAAAAACGTGTCCTAACTCATGCACCATGGCATGGACGGGGTAAGCAGCACGGACGGTGGGACTCCAATTGCAGGTAATGGTACGTGGGAGTGCGTTATTGTTAATGGTAAGACAGCCACCTATATTCACCGTTGTGGGAAAATTGTCTTTCTCTAGTTCAGGAGGATAAATAATCTCATAGGTATTGGTCGTCCCCGGCCCTCTGAAGAAGTACACATATTGAGGATCTGCCCCTTGGGTCATCACACGATTAAATGCTTCCTCCGGGGAAGACGTGTTCAGCATGAGTTGAAACGCTTGTCCGACTCTCGTAACAGCCTGATTAATCTGATTGATCTCATCCGTTGACCAATTCGGATCGCGTTCGCCTAGGTCATTGCTAAATTTGATATTGTAGACCAGTGGACGACCAGGTGTTGGCATCGGTGTTGGGAGTGTATGGCTAGTTTGATTGTAAGCCCAGTCTTTAAGGTAATAGGGATTTTCTTGTCGAATCCGCGTAAAGTTAGTGCCGTCTGCTAGGATTGTCCCCATCTCTACACCTATGCCTGATGTGAAGCGGTTGATTAAGATTTTGGTTCCGTCTGGTGACCAAACCGGATAACTATCGGTATAGAGACCATTAGGATTATTGATTGCATGTTTGGATCGCGTGAGTTGAATTGCTGCGTTACTGTGCGCTAAATTTCGTTTCCAAATACCGTATTCATTGTGATATACCAATTCATTACGCCCATTATCGGTATACCAATCCATTGATACAGGGGCGATGAATGTAGGCTCAACCAAAACAGTCGGCGTTTGCGTATTGAGGTGATAGCGTAGAACTTTATTGGTCGAGTCAATATAGGCAATACTATTGCTATCATGATGCCACATTGGATTTTTAGCATTGGATAGAGTTGTTATCAGTGTAGTCGTGGCATAGTCATAGATCTTAATTTGGAAAAGTCCCGTTGAAGAGACATAAGATTGAGCAGCAATTCTGCTCCTATCGTAAGACCATGCCACATGCGTTTCATTTTCAGGTGTAGATAACCACCTTTGGGGATTGCTACCGTTGGCATCGGTTAGAAAGATGTCATACGTAATTGTGGTGAGAACAATGGGGTTAATACTTTGGTAGACCGAAGTACCTCCAGCGAAAGCAATTATTTGCGTGTTTGGCCGCCAAACAGGAGAGTTAATGTATCCAAAACCTCCGAGTACGGTTTGTCCATTTCGATAAAGAATTATGCGATCGAAATTCGGATCGGTGTTGGGTAAAGCCGGATTAAGGACACGTAACCCATTGATAGTTGAATAGACGATCGAAGAAATGGGAGTGCTACCTTGGCCTTGTGTGGGATTGATCTCGTTGTAGACGGATGGATCAACGATCAGATGCGGATTTTCGATGGTAAAGGAACGTTGCGGGCTAGTGATCATACCTTGGGGTGTTTGAGTCACAATTGACCAAGTATAAGTATATACAAGTTCAAAAGGAGGGACGAATGGATGGTTTAGTACCTCTAATCGACAAAGTGTCGGGGTACAAAAAGCCGCATTAAAATCGTATTCGCCATAAAAAACGCCATCACGTTCAAATAACACGCGGTACGAGGTTGCGCCTGCCACAGCTTGCCACTCAAAGGTAGGTAACTCTGGAACAACTGCTCCGTTTACCGGTGCAATCAAATTTAATGATGCGGTTACTGGACTTGGGGCGAAATAGCGAATCCGTACGGCTTCACTTTCTAGGCGGCCTGAAGGGGTTATAGCCACGACTGACCACCGATAACGGACACCGGAATTTAATGGGTTTGTTTGGGGGTGCATGGATAAATCCAATGTGCAGATGCGGTTTATACACTGCGAGGGATTGACCCGAATCCGTAACACCATCTGATTTTGTCTTACCAAAACCACACGATAGAGAATGGCATCAGGATGTGCTGTCCATGAAAGCGTTGTGGTGAGGCTATCTAATGGGGTAAGCAACGTTAGGGGTTCTGTAATAATGGGGGGTAATTGTAATGTTCGAGAGGTCAGCGGTGGGCGTTTCGGTAATGAACATCGGCGTTAGGTCAAGATCAGCGGTGCTTTCATCCGTGGGCATCGGGATCAGGTCGTCTTGCGCGGCAGAACGGGCGAACAAGGCGATGATCAATAGGAGTAACAGTGGGATTGGGACACGGTAAGCGTGCTTCATAGTCGTCCTTTCGGTGAGTAAATACTAGGATTCACTTTACGCCGTTTTGACCTGATATGCAACCTACGATTACCCTACGCTTGCATTAAGGATTATCTGGATTCCGTCAAATGTTTTGTCTACCGTGTCGGATTTCTAAGGAATTCATACCCGCTTTGGGATTGGAAACGTCATCTTAAAGTCGTGGATTTTGACGACCACCAACGGACGAAACTGATTTACCGTGGGAAAGCCTTGATCATCCACCCAAAAGCGATCCAATTTTGCTAATTGCCCTTGCCCTTGACTTTGCAGACGGGTGATCAAGGTCTGGTGATCGCGATGCTGCACAATGGGCGGTAAAATTGCGCTACTTACGGGAAAACGTGGCCCGAATGGAGTAAGATCCACCGAGGCGATCGGATGTTGATCGATTGAAACGCGGATCTGATCCTGTCCATCGGTAGAGGTTTGCCAATCGAATTGAGCCTGTTCTTTTGGAATGCCCCAATTGAGCTGACCGTTGATCACGCTATCCATCGTGGAGACATAGATCTTACTAATGGAGTAGCCGATAGCGCTGGTGTAAGCGACTTGACCGGGGATAAACAGGATCTCATGATAGGGTCCAACGGGGGTGGTCTGATAATCCACTAACATCACCGCGCCGAATCCACCTTTAGACAATCCGAACGGGCTGTGCGCGGAGGCAAATGAACGCGGCCAGCGATACAACAAAATATATCCATTTCCGGTGAGTGTCCATGGGGCAGGGGCAAGCGTTTCAATTGTGGTCATGGGGTGTCCTTTCGCGTAAAGTATCTTTTCCCTTTGAGCTTTTCCGGTAACAGGTCTTCTGTGCTGTATAATTGGTAATCTTTGCCATAGCCTAATTCGCGCATCAAATGGGTTGGCGCGTTCCGTAAATTCAACGGGATCGGCAAATTGCCATGTTGATGAGCATCGTCTAAAGCACGGAAATAGGCTTCATAAGCGGATCGATCTTTGGCGGCTAAGGCTAAATAGACCGTGCCGTGTGCAAGGTTGATCTGGCATTCAGGATAGCCGATAATCTCCACTGCCCGAAATACCTCATTGGCCACGACTAAAGCGGTCGGTTGCGCGACTCCGATGTCCTCACTAGCAAAGATCACCATACGCCGGGCGATGAATTTAGGATCTTCTCCGGCCGCCACCATGCGCGCAAGGTAATATAACGCCGCGTCAACATTGCTGGCCCGCATACTCTTGATATAGGCGCTGATCGTGTTGTAGTGTTCTTCTTCTTGTTTATCATAGCGTAGATGTTTTGATTGTAAGGTCTCTTTCAAGCGTTCAACCGTGACTGGAGTCGTCGGATAGAGTTGAGTCACCGCTTGTAACAGATTTAACGCTTGACGTGCGTCCCCATTGGCATAATCCGCTAAAAAGGCGATCGCTGTTTCATCGGCGGCGGCTTCTAATACTGTGAGTCCGCGCCATAAAATTTGAGCGATCTCGTCTGATGATAGTGCTTCTAATACAAACACCTGACTCCGTGATAATAACGCGGAGATCACCTCAAAACTGGGATTTTCAGTAGTTGCGCCGATTAGGGTGATCGTGCCGTCCTCAACATAGGGGAGCAGAAAGTCTTGTTGGGCCTTGTTAAACCGATGGATCTCATCCAAAAACAACACGACCCCTTTCGGGCTTTGTGGGACGGGATCGGGATCAAATAGAGAAGGAGGTTTTGAAGATAGGCGCGCTCCGTCTACAATTTTGCGGAGATCGTCTTTATTGGACGATACCGCCGATAGCATCATGAACTGTTTATCGGTGTGTTTGGCGATCAAACGCGCTAAGGTGGTTTTGCCAACCCCCGGCGGCCCCCATAAGATCATAGAGTGGACGGTGTGTTGATGGATTGCCTGATAGAGCGGTTTACCGACTCCTACCAGATGGCTTTGTCCTACAAATTCGGCTAACGACTCTGGGCGAATCCGATCCGCAAGTGGCTGATCTTTCATACCTTTTAAACGTTGATCCTTAACCTAATTGTCGTTAAAACAGAAGGCACACAGAAAGGACTCGTTATGCCAGTGAAACCAGTAATGCTTATTATCCTTGATGGTTGGGGAATCCGCGAGATGGAACACGGGAATGCGGTCAAACAAGCGCACACCCCGAATTATACCCGTTGGTTGCAAACCCAAGAACGCGCTATGTTAGATGCGTCCGGTGAGGCGGTCGGACTTGTGCCGGAACAGATGGGAAATTCAGAAGTCGGTCATCTGAATTTAGGCGCAGGGCGGATCGTATATCAAGACATTAGCGCGATCAATGTGGCGATCAAAGACGGAACACTCGCGCAACATCCAGTTTTAACCCATGCTTTAACCCAAGTGAAGCATACCGGATCAAAATTACATTTGATCGGTTTAGTGAGCGATGGAGGGGTGCATAGTCACATCAATCACCTTTTTGCGCTTTTAGACATTATTCAGACGCATCAGATCAATCCGGTGATCCATGTGATCACCGATGGACGGGACACCCCTCCAAACAGCGGTTTAGGGTTTGTGCAGGATTTAGAGACTCAGTTACAAACCGCTCAAAACGGGGTGATCGCCACGGTGAGCGGCCGCTATTATGCGATGGATCGGGATAAACGGTGGGAACGCACCCAAAAAGCCTATGATGCGATGGTCTATCGTCAAGCGGATCAACACGCTCCCACCGCGCTACAAGCGATCCAACAAGCGTATGATCAAGGGGTGACAGATGAGTTTATCGTACCGACGGTGGTTGGTGATCACTCTGGATTAGGGATCACCTCTGGCGATGTGTTGCTGTTCTATAACTTCCGTGCGGATCGGGTACGTCAGATCACGCGGGTGTTAACGGCACAACCCGTAGAAGGCTTTCATGGGCAACCTGTGAACGGCCTTGAATTGGTGACCATGACCGTTTATGAAGATGATCTTCCGGTTAAAGTGTTATTCGGAAAAGAGATCTTGGTGAATACTTTGGCCGAAGTGTTGAGCCGACACGGACTCAAACAATATCATTCCGCTGAAACCGAAAAGTATCCGCATGTCACCTATTTCTTTAATGGGCGTAACGAAAACCCATTTGAAGGTGAAGATCGTCAAATTGTCCCCTCACCGAAGGTCGCTACTTATGACCTGAAGCCAGAAATGAGCGCTTATGAATTGACCCAAGCGACATTAGAACGGTTACAAACGCATGAGGATGATTTTCTGTTGATCAACTTCGCGAACCCAGATATGGTCGGCCATACTGGATCGTTAGAGGCGGCGATCAAAGCGTGTGAGGTGGTCGATCAATGTGCGTCTAAGTTAGTTGAAGCAGTCAATCAAAAGGGCGGGGTTGCCTTAGTCACCGCTGATCATGGCAATTGTGAGCGGATGATCGATGAATTTACCCTGACACCCCACACCTATCACACAACTAGCCCAGTCGGGTTATTTGCCATTGGCAATGCGTATTATGGGTTACGTCCGCGGGGAATTTTAGCAGATGTCGCTCCAACGGTGTTAGATCTCCTAGGAGTCCCACAACCGCTGGAGATGACTGGAGTCTCGTTGATCACCAAGAGCCTTTAAGATCCCATGGACACGGATCGAGCGATCCGTGTCCATGATTATTCAACGCGCAGCGACTTCCTCTTTTTTAACCGCTTCGGGTAGATATTGCTTTTGATGCAAGATAATTCGCACCGAACGATCAAAGGTGAGGTAGTTCCATACCCAATTGATAAACACCACGATCTGATTACGAAAACCTAGTAACCACACCAGATGCAACAATAGCCATGTGATCCACGCAAACCACCCGGTTAACTGGAGTTTGTAGAATGGATAAGCGACCGCACGCCGCCGGCCAATCGTAGCCATAATGCCGCGATCATGGTATTGGAAGGCCTCTTGCGGTTGATTTTGAATAGCCCGCATGATGTTTTTCGCGGCCAGTGATCCCTGTTGATTGGCTACGGGGATCACTTGTGGATAAGGGTGATTGTTTTTTGGATCGATCAAATGTGCAATGTCACCTACCGCGTAAATCCCGTTTAAACCGGTTACCTCTAAGGTCGGTTGGATCGGAATCCGACCGCCGCGCTCTAGGTTCACCCCTAACATCGCGGTGACTGAATTGGCTTTGACTCCGGCTGACCAGACTAACGTATGGGTTGGGATCGTGCGCCCGTCTTCTAATTCGATGTGATCTTCAGCTAGGTGTTTGACTTTAGCATTGAGCATCACCTCAACACCGATCGATTTTAATTGATCGTAAGCGGCCTGTCGTAGGCCTTCTGGGTAGGGATCTAACAAGTGATCCATCGCTTCTAACAGGATCACCCGCGCCTCCATCTGTTGCAAATGGGCGTATTCCGCTTTTAACACATAATTGTACAGCTCATAGATCGCGCCGGCCGTCTCTAATCCCGTGGGGCCGCCACCCACAACGGCGATCGTTGTCAATGCGCGGCGTTCGGTTTCACTGGTCTCCCATGCGGCCTTTTCAAACAAGCGCAAGATGTGATTGCGGAGTGTCACCGCGTCGGAAAGGTCTTTCATGCCAAAGCCGCGTTTTTGTAAATCGGTATTGCCGAAAAAGTTGGTTTCAGTGCCAGTCGCCACGATCAGATAATCGAAAGGTTCAATGTGTTCTTCGGCATTATCTTCACGCACGGTGATGCTTCGTCCGTGGGTATCGATCGCGATCACCGTGCCTAAGCGAAAATGGATGTTTTTGTTCTTCCGAAAGATCCGCCGGATCGGATAGGCGATTTGACTGGGATCAAGCGCGCAAGTGGCCACTTGATACAACAACGGGGTGAACAGGTGAAAATTATTGCGATCGATCAATAGCACATCCACGGGTTGATTAGCGAGTTGACGTGCAGCATATAAGCCCCCAAATCCCGCGCCGATGATTACCACTCGCGGGCGACGTGTTACTCCTGACATGACACATCCTTTCGATTGTGTTGACTCTCATCCCTCTCATCATTATTTGCGATAAATTTCACAAATGGCATGAGCTTTCTACAAATTCTCATTTTGGGGTGAAACCGTTATAATCAACGGGTTATTGTGGTGAGAAGTTGATAAAGGAATGCTCATGCCGCGTGCGTTACTCAGTGTTCATGATAAAACAGATATTACAAAATTTGCTGCTACTTTGGTTCAATTGGGTTGGGATCTGGTCGCAAGTGGTGGGACGCAAAAGGCATTACAAGAAGCGGGTCTCCCGGTGACTCCGGTGGAACAATTGACCGGATTCCCAGAAATGTTAGGGGGACGGGTCAAAACCTTACACCCCGCGATCCATGCGGGGATCATGGCGCGGGATCGTCAAGAAGATCTGGCAGATTTAGCCGCGCAAAATTTTGCCCCGATCAATATGGTGGTCTGCAATCTCTATCCTTTTCGCGAGACGATCAGCCAAAAAGGGGTGACATTACAGGACGCGATCGAACAAATTGACATCGGCGGAGTCACCCTGATCCGTGCGGCCGCCAAAAACTTTTTTCATACGGTGGTGGTTTGTGATTTCGCGGATTATGGTCGGATCACGGCCGCGCTGAAAGCTTCGGGGGCGATTGACCTCGCGTTACGGCGCGATCTGGCTGTAAAAGCGTTTGCCTATACCCGCGATTATGACACGGCGATCCATGCGTTCCTCTCACCAGGCACGATGAATACGATGCCAGAGGTGGAAGAACTGCCAGAACAACTCTCAATTGCGATGCAAAAAGTGGAGACCTTGCGTTATGGCGAAAATCCGCACCAAGTGGCCGGATATTACAGCCGCTTTGTGGGGGATGGCCCCTTAGGTGGGACGTTGTTAAGCGGTAAACAATTGTCTTATACCAATATCTTAGATATTGATGCCGCTTGGCGAGCAGCCAGCAGTTTTAATGAGCCAGCGGTGGTGATCGTCAAACACCTCACGCCGTGCGGGATCGCAGTCGGTAAAACGATCGCCGAAGCGTTCCCAAAAGCGCTTGAGTCGGATCCTTTATCGGCGTTCGGATGTGCAATGGCGGTGAATCGTGAGGTGGATGATTCATTTGTCGAATCACTCGGCACATTGTTGATCGATGATCTCGCAGCCCCGTCCTTTACCCCCACCGCGCAAGCGTCCTTGATGCAAAAGCGCAAAAATTGTCGTTTAATTCAGATCCCCTATCCGTATAACGGTTCAGAATTAGAGATTCGTAGCGTTCATCGGGGAATCTTGGTGCAACGGGCCGATGTTGGCGATCCAGAAGGCACATTGATGAAAACTGTCACCCATCGCGCCCCAACTCCCGATGAATTAGAGGCGTTACAATTTGCGTGGCGTGCGATGCAGCATGTGAAATCCAATGCGATCGTTTTGGCCACGAAAGATGCAACGATCGGGATCGGCGGGGGTCTCACCAGTCGCGTAGACGCGGCACGGTTAGCGGTGTCGAAAGCGGGGGAACGCGCACGCGGATCGGTGATGGCCTCAGACGGTTTGATCCCATTTGCGGACGGTTTAGAGGCTGTGGCCGAGGCTGGGATCACCGCGGTGATCCAACCCGGTGGATCGATCCGCGATAGCGAGGTAATTGAAGCGGCGAATCGCTATAACATCGCGATGATCTTCACGGGTGTACGCCACTTCCGACATTAATCTACGATCTCAACGGGGTAGGGGCGACCCCTACCCCGTTAAGGTTATGGTAACAGATCGTCTTGTGCGCCTAAGATCCCGCCGATCAGATCGTCCTCATCTTCTTCACGGCGTTGTTGCTGATCCCGTCGCCGCCGATCGATAGAGGTCGGTGGGGTATGATCCCGATTGAAGTCGCTCACCGACGGAAATGGTACTGGAGTCTCATTCGGATCGGGTGGCACATCGACTCCGCCTTGATTGCGATAACGTTGGACGCTTTGCTCAAAGTCCAGTTGAGCCGCTTGGGCGCGCAACTCTGCTGCTGTTGGGACAGAGCGACGGTGAGCGGTCGCTGGGCCATAACTGGCCTCATCGCGATCTTCATCGTCATTTCCGCCGCGCCCTAACAAGGTCATGAGCGGCGAAAGCATCGGCCCTAAAATTGTGTTCCGTGAAAACCGGAACAAGATAAAACCTCCGACGACCAACATCCCGACGCATACGATCGCCAAACCACATGCCGAGATCAAAACGGGCAGTAGATCTCCCATCGCATTCCACCTTTGATTTTTGTCTATCACGCGATGAGGAGTATTCCCCTCATCGCATCGAATAGGATGATTGTACGCGCTTTTGATTAAACGCGGGTGCGAATTTGCGAAATACGTTGCTCAATTTGTGTGGCACTCGCCTGCAATTCTGCCAAACGATCCCGCTCCCGTTGTACCACTTCCGGCTTAGCCCGTGAGACAAACCCCTCATTCGCTAACATAGTTTGCGTTTTGGTGATCTGTTCGTTGAGTTTGCCCAGTTCTTTCTCTAGGCGCTCCAATTCTGCCGCAAAATCGATCATGCCGGTTAAGGGTAGATACAAGGTCGCATCACTCACCACAATTGATGCAGAGTCGGCAGGGGCATCGGCCACGATCGCCGTTTCCGCTACATTACACATCCGAGAGAACAGATAGCTATACTGTTCGATGTTCCCGCGGTGGCTGCCGGGGGTGATCAAGGCGGTGATCCGTTTCCCCGGATCAACTTCATATTCGATCCGCACGTTACGAATCCCGCGCACCATGTCCATCAGCACGTTCATTTCGCTTTCGACTTCATCCCGAATGTAAGTGCGATCGGCTTGCACCCATGCGCTGATGATCAACGGTTGTTCACGTCCGGGCAAGTAACCCCAGATTTCTTCGGTCACAAATGGCATATACGGATGTAACATCCGTAAACATTGATCCAAGACGTGCAGTAACACCCGGCGGGCGGTTTGTTTCGCTGCCAGATCGTCACCATATAACGGTGCTTTGCTGATCTCAATATACCAATCGGCGAACTCATCCCACAAGAAACTACGGATTTGTCGGCCGGCCTCACCGTATTGATAGATGTCAAAGAGATACTGCACGCTTTCGATCAAACGATTCAAGCGGCTTAAGATCCAACGTGAAGGCAGATCCAACGCTTCCATCGGTGGAACACCGGCCGGTAAGGCTTGATCTCCTAGATTCGACTTGATGAAATTGGTCATCTGCCATAATTTGTTGACAAAACGCCATTCACCTTCGATCCGTTTGGGGTCAAGGTTAACATCATTGCCTGGCGTGCCACTGGTCACAAGGGTGAAGCGGAGCGGATCAGTCCCATATTTTTCGATCAATTCGACGGGATCGATCGTGTTGCCAAGCGTTTTACTGATCTTGCGCCCTTGTGCATCACGCACCAAACCATGTAAATACACGGTATGGAAGGGGATCTCATCTGTAAACCACAAGCCCATCATGATCATCCGCACCACCCAGAAAAACAGGATGTCATACCCGGTTTCCATCAACGAAGTTGGGTAAAACCGTTTGAGATCGTCGGTTTGTTCCGGCCATCCTAACGTTGAAAACGGCCATAAACCACTGCTAAACCAAGTGTCTAACACATCTTCTTCCGCGATCCATCCGTCCCCTTGTGGCGGAGTCTTGCCGACATGGATCTCACCTTTTTCGTTGATCCACGCCGGAATCCGATGCCCCCACCACAATTGACGACTGATACACCAATCCTCAATATTTTCCAACCAATGGAAGTAGATCTTCTCGAAGCGTTCCGGCACGATCTTGATATGACCCTCACGCACAGCCGCGATCGCTTTTTCCGCTAACGGTTGCACTTTCAAAAACCATTGCGTACTGATCAACGGTTCGATCACCTCACCGCCGCGTTGACTCCGTGGCACCACCATGATCCGATCTTCCACTTTGATCGTTAAGCCTGCCGCTTCCATATCTGCCCACAACTTTTTGCGACATTCAAAGCGATCGAGTCCAGCATATGGGCCGCCGTTTTCGTTGATCGCCGCCTTACGGGTCATCACGTTGATCATGGCCAAGCCGTGCTTTTGCCCGATCTGATAATCGTTGTAGTCATGGGCCGGGGTGATCTTCAGTGCGCCCGTGCCAAATTCACGATCCACATAGTCATCAGCGATCACGGGAATTGCACGATTCAGCATCGGCACAAACGCCTTTTTCCCGATAAACGATTGATAGCGCTCATCTTCTGGATGCACACATACAGCGGTATCACCGAGAATCGTCTCTGGGCGGGTGGTGGCCACGGGGATATAATCACCGCCTTCCACTGGATACTTAAAGAAGTACAATTTTCCTTGTTCTTCTTCGCGCTCCACCTCCAGATCCGATACGGCGGTTTGTAATCCCGGACTCCAATTCACCAAGCGTGGGCCGCGGTAGATCAGCCCTTGCTCATACAGCGCGATAAACACATCACGCACGGCCTCAGATAACCCGTCATCTAAGGTAAAACGTTCGCGTGACCAATCACAGCTTGCCCCTAAGCGCCGTAATTGTCGGGTGATCTCACCACCGTACTTATGTTTCCATGCCCATGTGCGCGCTAAAAATTCCTCACGTCCCACCTCTTCGCGACTCGTGCCTTCATCGCGCAACATCTTTTCGACTTGAAGTTGAGTCGCGATCCCCGCGTGATCCGTGCCAGGAACCCATAAGGCCGCTTTGCCACGCATCCGTTCATAGCGGATCATCAGATCTTCAAGCGCGGTGAATAAGGCATGACCTAAGTGTAATGCGCCTGTCACATTCGGAGGCGGCATACTAATCACATAGGGTTCGGCATCAGATGAGGCCACTTCAGGTTTAAACCATCCGTTGCTCTCCCACCATTGATATAAGCGGGATTCGGCTTCTGTGAAGTCAAAGTTTTTGGGCATTGCTTGATCGTTCATGTCCTATTTTTCCTCTGATGTTTTTAGATGTGCTGATAGATTGAAGGGGGTTTGTCGTTATGCCTTAGCCCCTAAAGGTTTTCGCGCTACCAAAACCCGCTCGGTGCGATCCGGTGAGTCGTTGATCTCCTCAAAACCGACCTCTAACAAGACCACTTTCACTTCATCGGTGGAAAGCGGACGAAACCGTACTTGACGTTTGATCGCTTGATACCCGCTTTGATCATTGCCGCGCACAATAAACAGCTTGCGCGTGGCGATCACCGGAGGGCCATCAAACCATTCCCAGAGATCGAAGGTGACAAATTCGCCATCGTGTTCTTCCTCATGGATGAATCCGGGCAAGAAGCGCGGACGATCTTCCATAAATGGCCCAAAATCACGCATCCCGATCACCAACATGCCGCCGGGCCGCAACAGTTCGTAAAACGATAACAAGGTCGATTCGATCTCCTCATCTAACAGCAGATGGGGTAGTGCATTCCCTTTGGTAATGATCGCGTCAAATGGTTTTTGTACCACCTCATGCAAGGTGAGAAAGTTGGCGCGCTCAAATTGAATCTTGTCGCTGACCCCATATTGTTGAGCGGTCGTTTGCGCTTTTTTGAGCATTCCGGCGCTAGGATCAACCGCTACAACCTGAAAACCGAGTTTGGCCAAGGCGATACTTTGAGTCCCCGCGCCGCAAGACGCATCTAATACCCGTTCGATCCCTTTGTTGCGAAAGATCGCCCGTAGGCTTAACCCCTCACGATCCAGTTGACTCTCCCAATCGCGGTAGAATAAGGGGTAATATTCCGCGATCGCATCATAAAAATCAGTTGTATCGTTGCTGTACATCCATTTGTATCCCCATTGTGGACAAATAAAAAAACCCTTCGCCAAACAAGGACGAAAGGGTTGATTTTCGCGGTACCACCTTGATTCCGCACGCCGAATAGACATCGACTTGCGACACTCAAAGCGCTAACGGGCTGACCCGACCTTTCTTACTGCATGGGTTCAGAAAGGTGATTCATGGGAGACTTTCGATCGGATCTGTTGAGTAGGCTCTCAACCTATGACCTACACTCTCTGTCAACCGATGGGCGATCTACTTGACCCAATCAACATCTTTAACATAATGATCTTATGGGAAAGTGTAACATATCTCATTTTATGGAGTCAATCTCCGGTTGTAATGGCTGTGATAAACAGGTAAGAATAGATGTTTACCACGTTTTTAGGTTTTAGGTTTGTTTTGTCCCTAAAAATGTCTGTTGTCTTACACCGAACGGGCATTATAATCCTCACAGTTTGATTGAGGATTGGACGGATGGATTTCTTTTTTTTCGCGTTTGTGATGTTGCTGGTGTTGGGGGCGTATTGGTCGCTATCGATCTTCCCACGTCAGCGCGAATTTGAAAAACGGCAAAATTTTGTGCGCGCCTTAGCCGCAGGGGATGAGGTGATCACCGCAGGCGGATTGATCGGCAAAGTGCTTTCGATTGACGCAGAGGCCGGAACGGCCTTGGTTGAAATCGCGGATGGGGTGGTGGTGCGTGCGGTGTCTGCCTCGCTCTTACAGGCTTTTGATCCTGAAGAATTGGCGCGTAATGCTCAATTAGGATTACGTAAAACCGAGAACGCTTAATGGATGTTGCATTGTGATGTGAATAGAAAGGAATGGAATGAGCAAGCATTATCGCTGGCTTGTGTTCGTAGTGCTGTTATTTGCTTTTGGGTTATGGGCGAGTTTGCCTAGCACGGAAGGCTTACGTATTGATTTAAATAACGATGGCGAGAATGAGGTCGATCTCGCTTTACGTCAAAGTTTAGGCTTAGATCTGGTCGGTGGGTTGCGCGTCTTGCTCCAAGCTGAATTACCACCAGATCAATATTCAAGTGAAGATCTGCAAAATACCGCGAATAATGTGAGTCGCCGGGTCAACGCGCTAGGGTTGACGGAAGCGACTGTGCAGGTACAAGGCAATCGTCGAATTTTGGTGGAGATCCCCGGTATCACCGACACCGAAACGGCGATCAACACGATCCAACGTACCGCTTTGTTGGAATTTGTCGATTTTAGCGATCTCAGTTTTGAGCAAGTTCAAAGCCTTGAAGGCCGCCCGATTCGTACTACTTATCAGCTTCAACTCAACAATCAGTTTGATCCGGCTGCGGGGGTGAATCCACTCACCGGATTGCCTTTTGAGACCGTGATCACCGGGGCGGGTTTATCCGCCGCTCAAGCGCAATCGGATCCCACGACGGGCGCATGGTCGATTAACTTTGCGCTGAACGAGGAAGGGCAAGACCCGTTCTTTCGATTTACGAGCGCCAATATCAACCGCTCTATGGCGATCGTGTTAGATGGGGTGGTGTTGTCTGCACCCACCATTCAAGCGGCGTTGGATACGGGCGGTGTGATCACCGGCCGCTTTACGGAAGAAGAAGCGCGTCAATTGGCATTGCAATTACGCTCTGGGGCCTTGCGAATCCCGTTATCGGTTGAAAATACCGCGTTTGTGGGTGCGACTTTGGGCCAACAATCGGTTCAATTAAGCATCCGTGCGGGGATCATCGGGGTGATTATCGTGTTCACGTTTATGCTGGTGTATTACCGGGTTCCGGGATTGGCCGCGGTATTGGCGTTAGCCGTGTTTATTGTGCTAAACCTGATGGTGTTTAAGCTGATCCCCGTCACCTTGACCTTAGCGGCGATCACGGGCTTTTTGATCTCAATTGGGACGGCGGTAGACGGTAACATCTTGATCTTTGAGCGGGTGAAAGAGGAAATTCGCAACGGTAAACCGCTATTTGATGCGTTGGATGCCGGTTTTGATCGGGCGTGGGTTTCGATCCGTGACTCGAATTTTTCCACGATCCTGATCTGTGCCGTCTTGTTTTTCTTCGGACAAACCCCCGGCGCAAGCATCGTGAGTGGGTTTGCGGTGACATTAGCGCTAGGATTGATCATTAACCTGTTTACCGCGGTGTTTGTCACCCGTACCTTTTTGTATATTTTCGCGGATCGTTTGCGCCAGCCATTGAGCGAACGCAAGTGGCTATTGGGGATCTGATTCAGTATGTTTAACATCATTCAAAAACGGCGTTACTTTTTCTTACTCTCCGCCGCAATCATCCTTCCGGGGATTATCGCGATGATCATCAGCACGATCACGATCGGCTCACCGTTTCGCTTGAGTATCGACTTTCAGGGCGGTAGCATCTACGAATTGACCTTTACCGGTCCCGGTGCCTCGGAAGAAAATTTGCGGGAAGTGTTTGCACGCTTGGGCGATGATAACATCACGATCCAGCGCCTTACGAACACGGATGAGACCGAAGCCAATCTTGAACGGTGGTCGGTGCGTGCCTCGTTTGATACCACTACCGGGACGATCCAACAGATCGAAGAATCGCTTGAACAGATCGCCCCTTTTGATCGCACCCGTTTTTCAAGTGAGAGTGTTTCGGCCACAGTAGGGGCAGAAGTTGCACGGGCGGCGATCTTTGCTGTGTTGGCCGCTTGTGTGATCGTCACCGGCTTTATCGTGGTCGCGTTTCGTCAAGTTCCGAATGCTTTCCGTTATGGGGTGTGCGCGATCGTGGCGATGTTTCATGATGTGTTGGTGATCATGGGGATCACATCGATTCTCGGTTTGTTGTTCGGGTGGGAGATCGACGCACTGTTTTTAACCGCGATCCTCACAACCGTAGGGTTTTCGATCCAAGACACGATCGTCTTGTTTGATCGCATCCGGGAGAACATCCCTAAATACCTCGGTGAACCGTATGAGACGATTGTGAATCGCAGCATCTGGGAGACGATCCACCGCTCCTTAGCGACGCAATTGAATGCGTTTTTTATTATGGCGGCGATCTTGCTGTTCGGAGGTGAGACGATCAAACAGTTTATCTTTATCCTGTTTATCGGGTTGTTAACCGGGACATTTTCATCGATCTTCAACGCTGTGCCGTTATTGGTCTCTTGGCAAAAGGGTGAACTTCCGTTTGTCGGCAAAACTAACGCACTGCAAACGGCAACTGCTGAAGCATAATCAAAAATGTGTGGATGATCGGCGAATCGATCATCCACACGTTGGGGTAAAAACCCGTTACTTCATCGGTAACGTAAAGTGGAAGGACGTACCGACTCCTTCTTCACTTTCTAACCAGATCTCTCCGCCATGCGCTTCAATGATATGTTTGGTGATCACCAAGCCTAAGCCCGTGCCTTGTGTGAATCCGGCGGTATCGGCGACGCGGAAAAACTTTTGGAACATCTGCTTCTGATTTTCTTTAGAGATCCCGTAACCGGTGTCTACCACTTGAAGATGCACAAAATCGCCGTCTAATTGCCAACGTAAAAAGATCTTCCCGTGTGGCCGGTTGTATTTGATTGCATTGGTCAACAAATTGAGCAATACTTGTTTTAACTTCCCACGATCTCCAGCCACCACCATTGACGGGCCTTCTAATTCAATCGAGATACCTTTTTCTTGCGCTTGTGGACGCAATACCTCAATGCTTTCTTCAATGAAGCGCGTCAACTCAAACTTGGTGATCTCTAAGCGTGTGCGTCCGGATTCTAATTGTGCGAGGTCTAAAAATTCGGTGGTCAAACGGATCAAGCGATCGGTTTCGCTCTGAATCAGATTGATAATGTCGGTGCGTTTTTCTTCAGGTAGGGTGGGACGCATCAGCAGGGTTGTGCTGGCCTTGAGGCCGGCTAAGGGCGTGCGAAGTTCATGCACCATTTCGGCGATAAAATCGCTTTGACGGAACAGGCGGGCATTTTCGATCGCGATCGCCGCTTGACTGGCAAGGATCGTCAAGGTGTTAACATCCGCTTCGGTGAATTTTTCGCTGCCCTGTTTGTTGACCGCTTGAATCACACCGATCACTTTTTTATGGGTGCGAAGCGGTACCCCTAAAAGATTGCGCGTCTTAAAGGCGATCGTATCATCTACTGCTTGAAAATGCCCCGGCTCTTGCGTCACGTCTTGGATCACACGCGGCTCACCATGAGTCGCGATCCATCCGGCGATACTGCCTTCCATCGGCACGATGATCGTTTCCATCGCATGAGGGTTGATATTGGACGCGATCTCAAATTTGAGTTCACCCGTGATAGGATCGATCAACAAGATCGAGGCCGCCTCTGTTTGCAGGATCTCGGTTACGGCGCTGATGATCTGCTGTAACAGGGAGCGATGTTCCAAGGTCGAATTTAATTGGCGGCTGATCTCAATAATGCGGCGGTAGTTTTCAACCAAAATCTGCATTTCATTGAGGTCTGTTATCTGAAGGGCCATGGTTATTTTTCCAATCTCCGCACAATTTCTGGTAAAATTTCGGCTGCACGCGCATGAATGACCACTTCGGCCATCGAATCGACATGGGTGGACTCAAGGTTAATCATCACCAATTTTGCCCCATTTCGTTTTGCATACACTGGGAGGTCTCCGGCGGGTGCAACTTCTAAAGATGAGCCGATCACCACCATCAAATCGCATTGACGGGCGGCGTTTTGTGCGCCTTGTAGTTGAGTCATCGGGAGTTGTTCGCCAAATAAGATCACATTGGGTTTCATTATGCCGCCGCAGGCGGGGCAAAGCGGCACGCGCCCATCTTGCATAAATTGATCCATCAACGGACGGTTATCGTAGACCGCAAAACAGCTAATACAAGTGGCTTCCCGCATGTGGCCGTGTAATTCATAAATTTGTTGTGTGCCGGCGCGAGTATGGAGCATGTCGATATTTTGCGTGATGACCGCATGGAGACATTGACGCTGTTCTAAATGAGCGAGGGCATAATGAGCGGCGTTCGGCTCAGCCTCGATCGTCGTTTTGGTCAATGGACGTACCCAATTATAAAACGCTTGTGGATCACGACGAAAGCCGTAAATACTCGCCACGACCATCGGATCGACATTTTGCCAAAGGCCAGAATTGCCACTCCGAAAATCGGGAATGCCGGAGTCGGTGCTAATGCCGGCCCCGGTGAAAGCAATCGGATAACGTGAATGCCGGAATAGTGTGACGACCTCATCAATCCTTTGGGAAATGGTTAAAGTAAACATAATAAATTCATCTCAAAAATAGACACCTTCTAACTAGTATAAACGTCTTCCGCTAATTTCATCAATTGGCTGGAGACGATTGCCCCCGGTTCTTGTAAAACCATAGGCGTTCCAGTTTCGATCGCGTGGAAGGCGATCTCTGGTGCGGCGGCGATGATCGCTAAAATTTCACGCCCTAAAATGGATTCCACCTCATGCCACGGTAATTGCACCTTAGAAGCGTTACGATTTACCACCACAATCTCGACTTGTTTTTTGAGATCGGTTTCGATCTCACGCACTAACTCTTGAGCCATCTCAAGGGTGATCGTGATCGGTTCAGCAATGACAATAATGCGATCCATTTGAGCCAATAAGCGACTATTGAGCGTGTGATAACCCGTGCCGAGGTCAAAAATCACGGGATCTCCTAAATTTTTCAAGACTTGGATGACGGCCAACGCGGTTTCAATGGTGTAATTGAGTTGGGCCTCTTTAATGCGGGTGGATGAGAGCAACGCCCGAATACCAGATTGATGTACCGCGATCTCTTTTTCGACTAGCGGCCCGCGAATATCTGAGGCAGGGCGGCTCAATACGTTGCCCATACCAGTTGCACGGGTGATCCCTAACATCAAGCCTAAGCTCCCCGATCCTAAACGAAAGTCCGCAATGATCGGTTTGCCGTTATTTTGGGCTAAGGAAGCACCGACGTTTAAGACGACGGTACTTGTCCCGATCCCGCCTTTGGCCCCGATCACGCCGATCGTTTTTCCGGCGGTATTGCGACGTTCTTGGGTGGGACGGTGTGGACTACGGGCCAGCATTTGACGCACACGGGCCGCCAATTCAGCCGGATGAGTGGGCTTGGTGAGGTAATCGTCTGCTCCGGCCTCGAACCCGGCCACTTTATCATCGATCAGCGTTTTGGCTGTGAACATGATGATCGGGATCGTTTTGGTATCAGGGTGATTGCGTAAGCGTTTACACACCTCATACCCGTTCATATCGGGCATCATCACATCCAAGATGATCAGATCGGGCAGTTCCGCATGGGCCTTGCTTAAGGCCTGCGCGCCTGCATTCGCTGCGATCACCTGATAGCCTTGACGTTGGAGCATCAGGCCGATCAATTTTAAACTGTCAATATCATCATCTACGATCAAGATTTTTTCAGACATAGAAACCTGTTTTGCTACACCAACAGGGGATAAATGAAGATGAGAACGTTTGTAACCCTAATTTAGCACGAAAGACCCCCTATCGCAACCGGATATAGGGGTTTCGTTTCCGCATGAAGATTGAAACCAAACTTAAACCGAACCGATATGGCGGATTTTTACTGGAAATCACGCTTAAATCGAATAGGTGCGGCGGGTTTCTTCTTTGCGTAAGGTGTGTGGGCGTTTGCTGGCATTGCCGTGCGCGATCTCGCGTAAATGATCGGATTGAGACATCGGTAGGGTGATGATCAACACTTCTTCTTTGCCGATCACATGCGTCAACGGTGGCGCATAGAGAAAGCGACCACTGGCTAAACGAATCCCGATCACACCGGCCTTAAAGATACGATCTAAGTACAATTCAGCCAACGGTTTTCCGATCCATGGTGAGTCATCTTGCATGTAGATCTCAGTGGTTTCGATCCCTGCCCGATAATTGTATAAGATCGCTTGCACAAAATCGTTAATCACCGGTCTGGTGGTCGCTAATAAGATAAATTGTGCGGCAATGCGAAATGGGCTGATGATGCGATCTGCGCCTGCACGCCGTAATTTTGCAACCATATCATCACTTTCAGCGGTGGAGGTGATCAATAGGGATTTATTGAGGGTGCGTGCGGTCAAGGTGGTGAGGACGCTTAAGGCCTTGTCGTCGATCGAGATCATAATGGCAAGGGCGCGTTGTACCCCCGCTTGTTTTAACACCATTTCTTGTGACGGATTCCCATGAATCACCCGAAACCCACGCGCTAATAAACTTTCGGTTTGGGCTTGATCGGCGCTGATGATCACAAACGATCGTTCTGGGTTCAATTTATCGATCGCGCTTTGAGCAACGCGGCTTCCGGCGCAAATGATGAAGTGTTTAGATAATTCTTTGGCTGATTCTTGCGCGCTTTCTAGGGTATGGTGAAAATTGAGCTTTGGCACAAAGTCTTGAAACGGGAGGCGTTGCCAAGTGGTGCGATGCGGGAGATTGGCGGCTGTTCCCAGACAATCGCGCTGAATTTTTTCGATAAATTGCGGTGGAGCAACCACAATCAGCACTTCATCGGCGCTAAGTTGATAATTTCCGTCTGGGGTGTAGATAAAGTTCCCGTCCGCGCAACGAATCCCGATAACCCCGGTGTGATAGTCCTCCTGTAAGTTCAATTCACACAATTTTTTCTCTACCCACGGCGATTCCTCATAAATGTTTAATTGCATCGCTTGGGAAGTCCCACGAATCTGTTCAAATAAGATCGTGTTAAAAAAGTCGTTGACAGTCGGGCGAAAGGTGGAATTGTTCAAAAATTGCCCCGCTAGATCGTAGGGTGAGATCAACATCGTCGCCCCAACCCGCAACATTTTATAGATGAACTCATGATCCAATACCGAAGCGGTGATCGTGAGGTCTGGGTTGCGGCTATGCGCGGTGAGAACGGTCAATAAGGTTTCGGTGTCATGGGGCGAAATGGCGATCAAGGCTTGCGCCTTTTTAACCCCCGCGTTTTTCAACACATGATCATCGCTGGGATCGCCTTCTAAGACCAACAGGCCCTGTTCTCGTAATTGACGGGCAAAGCGTTGATCGTGTGTGATCACCACCACCGCGTCTAACAAACTTACCCCCTGATGCAGCCGCAAATAGGCTGCTCTAAGCGCCCGATGAAATGGTTTGATCCGGGCATTGTATTTACGAAAGACGCGCTTGAATAGCAGGTCAAGGTGATGCGTCACCATTTCTTCGCGGTAGGCACGGCGCATTTCGACTCGTCGCAACAGATAATTGATCGTTTTATCAACGAGTTCCCCTTCCCCCGCGATAATGTAATGTTTGTCAAGTTTTGCGATCCGCCGAAGCGCCCGACGATGTTGTCGCTGATCGATCACTTCGGCGCTAAACACAAAGTTGAGGGTGGCTTGGGCGGCATAGGCAAATGAGCTTAATCCGGTGATGATCAAGAGTATCGTAAAGATCCGCCCCGCGTCGGTTTTCGCGTAAATATCCCCATAACCGATCGTGGCTAAAGTGATCACGGTGAGCCATAGCGAGTCTAAGATCGATAAGCCTTCTAAAACCATAAACCCTAGAACACCTAAAGGGACTAGGATCAGAATAATGGTCATAGCGCGGCGGATCTGGCGTTGAACGTCTTGATAGGTTTCCATGCGTTACCGTCTTGGTGGATGTGAGTATCGTTCGTGTCTATCAAAAATCCCGCTTTTGCGGGATTTTGTTAACCTTTAAACCAATTGAGCAAGCGCACGACAACGTTACGCTTCTGCTGCATCCCTTGAGTGTATTCCTCAAGAAGTTGAGTGGTGAGATATTCTAACTCTGTTACCCGCATTCGCGCTCCATTGACGATCACCCAGTCGTTATCGATCGCACGGAGGTCTTTAGGTGAGCGGTTATAGAGTTTGCGATACGCATCGCTATAGCTAGTAATGACTTTTTCGGCCCGCATTTCCATAGACAACAACCCCTAAAAACTGCTTTCCTTAGTCTTTCTCTGATCTCGCCGTAACCCCATGGTGTATTTCATAAAATCATAACGTTCTTGGGGGAGTTTTTATCCAAAAAAGGTAACATTGACAGGTGAGTTCGCACCCTGCTGTAATCTAGATTAAAGTATAACATGAATTTGCGTCATCGCAACGTAATTTTACTTGATGTTTATGTTTCGGCATGGGATTCCCTATGGATATTCGCACTCCAACCAATGATCTGTTTATCTCTTATTCGCGACGAAACAAAGAATTTGTGATCAAACTTCACGCCGAACTTGTCAAAACCGGCCGGAGCATCTGGGTCGATTGGGAGGACATCCCCAAGGCCGCCGAATGGTGGGAGGAGATCAAATCAGGCATTGAGAGCGCCGATGCCTTTGTGTTTATCTTGAGTCCGGACTCGGCACGCTCAAAAGTCTGTGGTGAAGAAGTCCAACACGCGGTTCAACATAACAAGCGCTTGATCCCGATTGTGTTTCAAGAAGTTAGCGATCCGCAAGATCGCGCCCTGATTCATCCCCAAATCGGCGATCATAACTGGATTTTTTTCACCGATCCAGCTAACTTCGATCCCGCTTTTAGCGATCTCGTCCGCGCTTTGGATACCGATCTAGAGTATGTGCGTGAACATACCCGCCTATTGATGCGCGCTAACGAATGGCATGGCCAAAATCGCGATAGTAGTTATCTGTTGCGTGGTCTGGACCTAGAAGCGGCGGAACTTTGGTTGACCACTTCCACCGCTAAATCACCGACCGCTACTGCGTTACAGGCGGAATATGTGTTAGCGAGTCGCCGGGCCGCCAGTCGTTATCAGCGGCGCTTGTTGTCTTTGACTGCGGGGGCCTTATTGGTCATGGTGGTGTTAGCGTTTTTGGCCGCGATCTCGTTGGTCAGCGCCCGGAGCGAAGCGAATCTACGTGCGACCCAAGAGCGCATCGCTTTACGTAATGCGGATCTGGCTGATTCCCGTCGTTTAGCCGTGCAGGCCTTAAGTGCTTTGGATGACGGCTTGATCGATCGGGCCTTATTGTTGAGTTTGGAGTCCGGTAACATCGCGGATACATTGGACGCGCAAGGCAGTTTATTAGACTCGCTGCTTAGAAACCCCTTACTCACCCGTATTTTTTATAGCGATTCTGCCTTTAATACCTTAGCGATCAACCCGTCCGGGACGATCATGGCGATTGCTTATGGGGATGACTCGATCCGGTTTTGGGACACGGTGACTTTGCAACCCTTTGGTGATCCATTGTTAGGGCATAACGATACGATCTACCAACTCACGTTTAGTCCCGATGGCGCGACTCTCGCTTCAGCCAGTCAAGACGGCACAGTACATTTATGGGAAGTGCGATCTAGAAAGTTGATCCAAGTCCTCGATCCATTTGAGCGTAGCCCGTTACGCACCGTGGCCTTTAGTCCGGACGGTCAATTGATCGCAGCGGGTGGAGAAACGGCCCGCATCGTGATCTGGCAAGCTGCCGATCCCAGTTTTCCGCTTACGATCCTCACGGGCCATACCGATCGCATTTGGAGGATTGTCTTTCATCCGAATGGACGACAAATGGCTTCATCGGCAGAGGATTTTACGGTGCGCTTTTGGAATGTGCGTGATCAGATCATCACACCGGCCGCATTTGCTGTGCCGTCGATTCATGATAATTGGGTGGTGGATCTCGCTTATAGTCCGGATGGGACACGGCTGGCCTCCGCGGGAGCGGATAACCTGATCGTGATCTGGGATACACTCACCGGACTCCCGATTGGTCGTCCCTTAGTTGGACACACGGGTATTGTGTGGCGTGTGGCGTTTAATAGCCAAAATCCCGCACAATTGGTTTCGGTGGGCGCGGATCAACAGGTGTTTATCTGGGATCTCATGACTCGGCGTGGCACAGCGCACACAGGACATACTGAACAGGTGCGCGGTGCGATCTTTTTACCCGATGGTCAATCGTTATACACCGCCGGCCGCGATCGGCGTATGATCTTATGGGATGTCACCGGACAAAACACACTCTCGCAAGATTACAGCGCGCACCAAGGCCGCGTTTATGATCTCGCGATCAATGCTTCCGGCACGGTCTTGTATTCAGTGAGCGATGATACCACCTTACGCCGTTGGTCCTTTGTGGATCTAACCGACTCCACGGTGTTATTGACGGCCCCGCGGGGTTTGTTGGCCCTAGCGCTGGTTTCTGATGATCAAGCGTTGTTAGGGGACATCAACGGCACGATTTTTCTCTATGATCTGGCACAAACCGCGATCTTAGGCACATTGGATGGCCATACCGAAGGCATTTTTGACCTTGCGATCAGTTCGACCGGACAATTTGCCTCCGCGTCGATTGACGGCACGATCCGCTTATGGGACAACGCTACGCTAGGTGCGGAAAGTCGCATTTTAACAGGCCATACCGAAGCGGTACAGACGATCGCGTTTAGCCCCGATGGCCGTTATTTGGCGAGTGGTGGGCAGGATCAACAGGTGATCTTATGGGACACCGAAACAGGTGAAATTTTACACAGGTTAACGGTGCATCAAGGCGATGTTGAACGGGTGATCTTTAGCCCCGATGGGACTATTTTAGCGACCGGAGCGCGCGATCGGCTGATCTATCTTTGGGATCTAAGTGCGCTCCCGAATATGATCACCGAGATCGGTTTACCGTTGATCGGCAATAGCGATTGGGTGTTGGATCTGGTGTTTAGTCCGGATGGATCAACACTCTATTCATCGAGTCGGAGCGGGGATATTTTGTTATGGTCAGTTCAAACCGGACTGACCCTTGGCGAACCGCTTCATTATTCCGATTGGGTCTGGAGTTTAGCGATTCAACCGGATGGCCAAACGATTAGCGCCGGACTCAATGATGGACGAGTCGCTTTTTGGAACATCAACGCCGATGAATGGCGGTTACGCGCTTGTCAGATCGCTAATCGCAATCTAACCCCTGAAGAATGGGTGCGATTTATGCCGGACAAGCCCTATCGTGAGACTTGTCCAGGCTAAACATACTAAAGGTTATGCGCCATCGTCTTCCCATTGACTGTAGTAACACGAATCGCATTTCTTGTGACGATAGTTCGGGGGTAAGATGCGACCGCATTCAATACACCGACGACGAATATCGATCTGGCTAGACAACGCTTGATCGATATTCATCGACCACTGCACACGCATTTCGCGCACATCGTCGCTATATGCTCCGAACGGCTCAAACTCATGCCGATTTGCTAACCACAGGTACACATCGGCGCAACTCACGCAATATTCGGTTTCTTCTAAACCCGCTAGGTGGGTGATCTTGATCGGCGGTTCTGGTGGTAAGGGCATTTGATGATTGCCTAAGATCGCTGAAGCACATGCCCGCCAGTAATGACGGTTGCTTTCACGGGTCGGGGCATTGGTCAAACGCACCGCCACCGCTAACCCTAACTTTTCGATCTCTTGATCGCTTAACATCTTAGACAATTCGATCCGTTCGGCCAAATTGACCGTTTTGATCACACCCCGTAAGGAATCGGGGATCGATTGTAATTGCGCCCATTGATTCAGCTTTTCGGCCAAATGTCCGGGTAACATCTCCAAGTCTTCTACGGTGGGGGCGACCCGCGCATGAGTCAATTGATTCGGGGGTGAATAGTACAATTGTCGTATGGTGTTGAGGTTGTACTTGTTCAATGCGCCGATCATGCCCGCTTGCGATAACCCGTAGCGGCCCGCCCGCCCGCCGATCTGTTGGACTTCGCTAGAGGTCAATTGACGCAAGCTTTGTCCGTCGAATTTTTCGATCTCAAAGAAGCATACGTAATCCGCAGGCAGATTTAAGCCCATACCGACAGCATCGGTTGCAATACAGATCTCCGATACCCCTTCGGCAAAGCGATCCGCTTGACGGCGGCGCACCTCCGGCGGTAAGTTCCCATAGATCACCGAAACGCGCCGCTTCGCTTTCTCTAACTCGTCTTTGAGATACAAGACTGTTTGACGCGAAAACGCGATCAAGATCGTGCGTGGCGGTAATTGTTTAAGTGACCACGGTTTCGGCGCAATTTCGATCGGTGCGAGTCGTTGATGTTCGATCATTTCGATTGGGATCGCGGCCGCATTGGCTAAACGTTCGATCAGATCGCCAGTGGTTGGGGGCGCGATCATGTGGATCTCTGGTGCTTGTGCTTCCATCATCGCCCGCGTCCAGGCCCAACCGCGATCCGAGTCCGCTAACATTTGCGATTCATCAATGATCACACAATCCCCGCTGCGTTCCGAGTTAAACATCTCCACCGTGGCGGAGGTGATTGTTGCGCCGGGGATGTCGATCCGTTCCTCACCAGTCAAGAGATTACAAGGGACACCGCGAATATTGAGCCGATCAAAGATCTCAAATGCCAGCAAGCGCAAGGGGGCTAAGTACCACCCGCTGCCTGCTTGGGCTAACGCTTCTAAGGCGTTATGGGTTTTCCCGCTGTTAGGTGGCCCAACGTGTAAGATCACCCGTTGATCGACTCGCCCTTCATGTCGCCATGACGGGAAAGCGGCAACCAACTTAGCCCGTAATTCATTGCGTCGTTTGCGTTCTTGTTCGCGTTCGATGCGTTCTTGTTCGCGTTGTTCTTCAATGGCACGTTTGCGTTCGGCGCGTTCTTGTTCACGTTTTTCAAGCCATTCGGCCTTTTTTAGCCCGTACAACTCTAAAAATTCGTAGTAGCTATCGGGCAGTTCCCAACGCCCACGTACCTCACCCCAAAGCGCCTCGCCTTCATCCAATTTTGACCGCGATAAGCGCCGTTTCATCACCGTGAGAGCAACGCCACAAGTGATCGCGAGGTCACGCACTTTAATCGGTTGATAGGCGGTGAGCTTTTCGGCGTAATCTGGATGATCGAACGCGGTTTCGACAATACTGGCCGGCACCCGTAAGGCTTTCTCTGGGTCAAGAAATGCCGGAATCACCTTGCGATCGATCGCCATTTCTAACGCTTCATAATGTAAGGAGAGGCGTTTCGCGGCGGCCTTCAAGGTGTAAGAACGCGCTAAAACTTGCGCTTCATAGGTTTGACCATCACGGGCATCGGGACGCAAAACCACACCGGCCTGTGATAAACATGGTTGCCATGATTCATCGGTGATCTTACTTTCTTCATGGGCAATCGCTAACACTTCGGCCAGATTCGCACTTTTGGGGTATACCCAAGTCTCTGAAACCTGATTGGTGATCGGCACATCCACTTGACCATAATGTCCGAACCCGATCACCCGGTCAAAAACCTCTCCCATCAGAGCGTAAAGTTCGCTTTTACGAACGGTCTGGCCGGGCGCGTTGGACAAGACTTGATCGGTCTGATAGATCAGCGGTTGGAGTTCATGATAGCGGTGCATCGCCATGATCGTTTTCGCGCTCCAGCGAAGCGGATCGTATAACAGGCGGTCTTGTTTGTGGAGCATCTTAAACTCTAAGAGTTTGAAGATCACGCGCTCATCTTCAGCGATTTGGGCTAATTCTTCCTGTGTTGTATAACCGATCAATTGCTCCAAGTGGGCAAAAACACGCATCGCGCTTTCGGCCTCTGGCCATGATTGCAATTTTTCATCCCGTAGTCGACGGCGTTCCTCGATCGGTGCTTCTTGAAATTCGCCCGTTTTGCCGCTCATATGTGGCAAAATAGCGTGACACCAATAGCTATATTGATGGGCCTCGGTCGGGGTGAGGCGCGCAGTGTCATAGAAAAAATAATCCAACTGCGCGATGCCATCTCCCGGAACGATGTCCATCAATTTTTGTCCTAAGGTCGATTTATGGATCATGCCTTCCGGCACACGATCCAAAATGGCCTTCAATAGTTCAGGTGTAGATTTAAGTCGTGACATGTCGTTTCTTCAAGATTATCGTAATCAATCGCGATTATAGCATTGATTTGTAAAAGGGACGTTATCAAGTGAGGTGAGTTGGATCAGATTGCGATTCGGTCAACCATTGCCAGACGACTTTTAGGGCAAGCACATCATCACGTTGATAGGCACAAGCGCGGGTAATCGCGGTCAGGTCATCACGACTTAACCAAAGTTGATAATCGTTAAAGGCCGCGTCCCAAGCTTCATACACCGCATAGCGAAATTGTAAATAGCCCGCGATCGCCTTGATGGAAGTGCTTTTCACCGGAAATTTGACCGTTTGATTGACGATCTGATGCAAGTCATAGAGTCGATGTCCCACCCAATCCCGCACGACTTCCGGGGCGGTTTTGCGAAGCATGGTCGCATCAAAATTTGTCCAATGGAAGATCGGACGATTGTCCCCGATCACCCCTAACGCGAAAGTTTCCCAAGCGCGATCGGCATCGGGGACGAGGGTGATCGTCTCTCCTGTCAACAAGGTGAACGGCGTAGGTTGGCTGATATGCGGCGCAACTAACGCAATTTCGCTTTTTCCGGTGTCGTCACACCATCCGATGCACCAGACCACCCCAGTATAGGGATCGGTTTCAATATCAAACATCCAACCCCCTTGTAAACAGATCGTTGGTAGCGGACGATACCAGACCGGATGACCCGCGACCCAAGCCCGCGCTTGCGTATGGAGTGCCAAGGCGTTGGATTTGATGCCTTTGATCTTTTGCAGATCAGCGGGCAGCATCATCACGATCTGTTGTAGCGAGGTGATCCCCTGCCGCTGGAAGTCTTGTAAGGTGTCTTTTCGCATCCCGGTTAACAACGTGAGATGCAATTGATTTGACGCGGTTTCGGTGCAAGGATCATGCCATGGACACAGTTTACAATGTTGTTTGAGCAGCACATCGGGTGCTTCTCGTTGTCCTAACAGCACCAAAACTTGATGAAGCGCGGTCATCAAACGCTGTTCATCATATTCATGCGAGACCCGTTGTAAGATCGTCCCGTTACGCCCTAACCAAAATTCACCCGCTACTGATCGATCGCTGATCTGATCCAACATCCAAAGATACAGATCCATTTGGATGAGATCGGTCGGTTGTAAACGGCTGTGATTTTTGATCTCGATCACCTGATAGCGATGTTGGAGCTTTTGCAGACGATCTAACCGCCCGCGGATGATCG
This sequence comes from Anaerolineae bacterium, assembly GCA_025454525.1. GTDB lineage: Bacteria > Chloroflexota > Anaerolineae > Aggregatilineales > Phototrophicaceae > JALOOG01. The sequence continues at coordinate 29,533 of JALOOG010000016.1, forward strand.
CGTCTTGATAGGGGATCTCCAGATAAGCCCCGTCGATCACCTCTACTCGGGTTTGACGTAACAAGGTTTGAGTCGTTTCTACGCCTTGTTGCCAGCTATTGACTGGAATCGTTACCACATGAGGTGCGGTCGCTTGCAGGAGGCGCGCCTCGTGTTCGATTCCTTGTTGGATCACCCCAATCGGTGGTAAATCCGTTGGGGTTTCTTCATAGTGATCAAGCCAAACACGCCGTTGACACATCACAAGGTGTCTAAGCGTTGAAGGGGTGATCTTAAACGTGGGCAAATTCATCAAATTATTTTTGCGGGTTCACTAATCGAAAGCCATGCCCGCGCATGGTCAAAATATACTGGACATCTGGATCGATCTCATGGATGCGATCGCGTAATCGCCGGATCAACGCATCGATCGCCTGTTCGCTTACTCCGTTATCGTCTACCTCTGGCCAAACCGCATTGACGATATGATCACGGGTGCAAACCCGCCCATCGTGAAGATACAACAATTCGAGTAAACGATATTGCGGTAAACTCAACGGTGGATCAAGTTCAACCTCATTGACAAACACACGCCGCGACTCGCGATCGATCTGCAAACGTCCGTTGATTGAAGTCGGAAGTTCAAATGGGAGCGGGGCGGTTGCCGCTGAACTCATAAACATCAAACGCACCACTAAGGCGACGTGGATCTCATCATTGTCGAACAATTCGCGTGCGCCTTCTAAGCGTTGACCATTGACCCATGTCCCATTACGGCTTTCCAGATCTTCTACGTAATAAACCCCATTTTCACGGAACACCCGCAGATGTTTACGCGAAATTTGACGTTCTGGGATGATCATATCGCAGCCGTCTTCGCGCCCTAGAGTCAACTCATCGGCCGTAAGTTTCCAATATTGATTCGCATATTTTCCTTCAATGACCGTTAGCACGGGATGTTCGGATTGATCCGACATACACTGCCTTTCAAAAAAAAAGCCATTTTCACACCATTATTATACAACATCCGATCAAGAGTTGTCAGCGCATCTCATCTCGGTTAATTCCCTGTCCCGGCGGATAACGTCAGTGTCACACTGGGCGACTCGATCACACCTACCCAGAGACCTAAATCTGGATAGACACTATTGGGTTGTGTCACGCCGATCGCACTGGTGTTGATGTAATATGCTTTCACTTGTGAGGCGGGCGTGATCCCCAAATTACCAAATGTACCAGCTGGGATCGTCACCCGATAAACACAACGTTGACGCGGAGCGAGAACATGCACATTTGCCGGATTCGGTGGGCCTCCAGTCAACGGCACCGCATTCGCCGAATTAAAGATCACCCCGAAACCGGTTTGTGCCACATTGATATTCGGTGTTGTGTTGACAAAGATCGGGATACTTCCGATCGTCTCATTGGTCAAGATGATCCGAATCACCCAATCTTGGGCGGGATCAGACGGCACAGGATCGGGATCAACGCGCACACTCAACGGCGTTTCACCCGGAGTGGTGCTGGCTAAACGCCCGATCAACGATTGATGATCGCCGCGATCATCGGTTTGATACAACCAAATACACGCCGTCCCTTCATCCGCAAAGGGCAGTAAACTTGACAATACACTCGGCAACGCATTTGACCCCGCGAACACGGCCAAGACGATCAACAGGAATAACCCTACCGTGCTGTTTGGATTTTCAGACGAATTTAAAAAGCGCATGAGTTACAACCATTGTCTAATTTCAGCGATGAGGTCATCCGGCGTGCTTTGTTCAACATCACGCCACTGATGATTTTGATTATACTTGCGAAACCAGGTGTATTGACGACGAATATAGGCATGAGTCGCTAACTTGGTCTCTTGGATCGCTTGATCTAAGCCGATTCCGTCTAACAGATGCGCGGCTAATTGAGCGTAACCGAGTCCGCTCATAGACGGCAAAGATCGATCATAGCCCATCGTTAACAACCTGCGGACTTCGCCCAAAAAACCCGCTTCGATCATCTGATCGACGCGATGATCGGCCCGCTGATATAAACGCTCACGCGCCATCGTTAGGACATAGGTCAAGATCGTGTAATCGGGCGGGACGCGGCGTTGTAAGTCGCTGATCGGTGTCCCGGTCTCTAGATAAACTTCAAGCGCCCGCACCACTCGTCGCACATTTTGATGATGTTCGATCTTGGCTGCTGCTTGGGGATCCACCGCGTGTAGACGGGCAAATAAGGCCTGTGAGCCGTGTTCCGCTGCGAATTGCTCTAATTCCGCCCGGATCTGCTCATTCGGCGGGACTTCTGGGATTGTCCACCCCTCGCTGATCGCGGTGAGATATTGGGCCGTTCCACCCACTAAGATCGGTATTTGACCGCGTTGATGTAAATCGGCGATCACCTCTGTAGCGGCGCGCTGATATTGCGCTAAGGACAAATTCTCATCCGGCAAAACCAGATCGATCAAGTGATGTTTGATCATGGCCCGTTCCGAGTCGGTGGGTTTCGCTGTGCCGATGTCCATGTAACGGTAGATTTGACGGCTATCCGCGCCTAAAATTTCGCCCCCGATCGCTTGTGCGATCTTGACGGAATACCCCGTTTTACCGACGGAAGTCGGCCCCGTGATCACGATCAACGGTTTACCAGTCAAAAGCATTCTCCACTTGGGTAATTTGGGCCTTGCCACGATCTAAAGCGATCGCGATCAGATCGATCCGCCATTCGCACTCCTCAAGCTGATGCACTTGCAAATATTGATAGACTGCGCGTAACAGTTTTTGGCGTTTCGACAGGGTAATGCTCTCCAAGGCCGCCTCTAACAGCTCACTTCGACGGGTACGCACCTCGACAAATACCCAGAGGTGATCCAGTTGCGCGATGATGTCGATCTCACCTTCTAGACAATGCCAATTGACCTCGACGATCTGATACCCCCGCCCACGCAAGTAATTGAGCGCGATCTGTTCACCCTGTTGACCCGTTTGATGTGCGCGATTCATCGTGCCTGAAAAACCTCTTTAAGATCTAATCTTGATCCGATCGAGTCATTGCCTCAAAACGAAAACAGTTTTAGCCCGTGTTCGATCAAACGGCGACAAGTGCGGCGGTAGAAAGAAAAAATTTTTTTTCGGCGACAGCGGCAACGTAAGTTTGATAGTAAGATCAGAATTGTGAATGCGAAAAATTAAGTAAACGGGCGATTCATCGTAGACTCCTTAAGACAATACAAGTCGTGTTAGATGAAGCATAGCACAGATGAGCGAAAAAGTCGTAACATTTGTTACGTCTTTACCCTGTTTGATCCGATCAGAAGATAGCCAAAAAAGCGAGATCCGTCTACACTTGATCTCACACTCTACACAACGAGGCAATTATGGCGGGTATTTACACCATTCAACAAGGCATTCTCACGATCCAAGAAGGCAACCTTGACGAAGGCGCACGGCTGATTCGGATCGGGTTACGCGATCCCCGCGTTAGTGGGACAGATCGAGCGATTGCGTTGGTCTGGTTAGCCGAAACCTTTGCAGACAATGAACGCAAGATCCGCACCTATAACGAGGCCCTACAAGCGGATGCAAATAATGCCCCCGCGAAAGAGCGATTAAATGCTCTGATGACCGCCGGATTACCCGCTATGAACCCGCGTAGCACAGGTGAGATCACCTTGCCGAATCCTCCGCCGGCCGCTAAACCGATCTTGCCGAATCTGCCAACACCGACTCCCATACCGCCGCCGATGGCGACTCCTGTCAATCTGCCACCACAACCGACATTTAATGCTGGGGGAGTCGGCGCGGTGTCACCCAATTTTCCGAATGTGTCTCCGTCTCAAAACATGGTGTTTTTTCGCACCGTGGGCATTTTAGACGGCCCACACGGCGTAGCAACCGGATTTTTTGTCACCCCTAACGGCATCATTGCGACCACCCGTTATGCGGTGAGTGGGATGGAAAACGTGGTGATCGCATTAGATAGCACGCGGCAATTGATGGGACGGGTGATCCGATCTTTCCCAGATCTGGATCTGGCCTTGATCTATTTAGATGTCACCTTATCGCAGTTGTTGCCGTTTTCAACACAGACAGCCTTACCGGAAAACTTAGATATTTCGGCGTTTGCACATAGCGGTCAGATCGCTCGTGGACGGCATCGTAGCACCAAACGCGATCTCAAGTCTCATTGGTTTGCGACCACGATCCGACAACTGCCCGATGCGGGTGGTAATCCGGTGTTTGACGATCGCAATTATCTGATCGGCATGTTGACACGCAATACCAGTCGCTCTTCACCCGATGTGTTTGCTCTCCGCTTGAATGTCATTTTGCAACAAGTGGAACTGTATAAACAAGATTTACAACTCAATGCGAATCGCTCCTATTGCCCTAGTTGTGGCTCATTAAGTCAGGCCGCTTTGTATGGGGCGTTTTACTGTGAATTTTGTGGCAGCGTGTTACCGAATGCACGCTCTCATCAGCGTTATCCTGTGCCACAGGCCAGCGCGCTCTATAATGAGCTGTCACAAAGGCCTTGTCGTAACAAGAGTTGTGGTGTTCGGATCGGGTATTACAACGGCAAATGTTTACGCTGTGGTCACGCCTTTTAACTTTAAGCGTATACTGAATATATCGAGTCGGCCTTTAACAAGGAGTGAGGTTATGTTATTACGTCGGTTGGTCTTGATCGGGTTGTTGTTGGCCTTGTTGACGATGGGCGCGGCCGCGCAACAAACACGCCGCCATACCGTGCAACCGGGAGAAACCCTTGCGTTGATTGCATCCTATTATGGGGTGACATGGCGTGATATTGCCACGGTGAATCAGATTACCAATCCGAATTTGATCTATGTTGGACAAGTGTTGGTGATCCCCGCCGCGGGGACATCCACTCCGCCGATCGTTCGGACGTATGTGATCGTAAGAGGTGATACCTTGACCACAATCGCGGAGCGGTTCGGTACGACGGTTGAGGCGATCGTCTCGGTGAATAATATCACACGCGGTAGCCGTCTATTCCCCGGTCAAGTATTAAACATTCCGGCGGGGAGTGTCTCTCCTGCACCCACGATCCCGCCGCGTCATACTGGAACCTATTACGTCGTGCGTCCGGGGGATACCCTCTCGCGCATCGCCGCACATTTCCGCGTGAATATGTATGATCTTGCGGAAGCGAACGGCATTTTGAACTTGAATCATATCTATGTGGGTCAATATCTGGTGATCCCCTCTCGCTAAGGTGGATGCGCCGGATTTGCGGATTCAAAAATTAAAACGGGGAGCGATCAACTCCCTGTTTTGCTTAAAAATGAATAAGAAAAACACGGATTACGGCAATACCCCCTGTTTTTAGGGGGACTTAGGCGTTATTTTCGTTTATTATCTGTGTATTCGTGTCAGAATCAATTTCAAAGTATTGTACACATCACCCCCTTTGGGTGGATCGTGTATTATGTTGAGTCGTTAATCGCTAATCAAAGGAGTGTATGTGATCGCAACCCCTACTACCTCAAAACAAGACCAAGCTGCCCCCGGAGAACATTGGCACACGCTAAGCGTAGAGGCCGTACTCAAAGAAACAGGGGTGGACATCAATCAAGGGTTATCTCCGGCTGAAGTTAAAAAGCGCCTTGAACTGTATAAACCGAATGAATTGGTTGAAAAGCCGCTCAAAAGCCCATGGGCGATTTTGTGGGAACAACTCACTAACCCCTTAGTGTTATTGTTGATTGGCGCGGCCGGTGTGTCCGCCTTGTTAGGCAAAGCCGATAATGTGATCGCGATCATGTTGATCGTGGTGATCAATGCCGCGTTAGGCGTGGTACAGGAATATCGTGCAGAGCAAGCGATGGCCGCCCTCAAGAAGATGGCTGCGCCGTTGGTGCGTGTCCGGCGTGATAATCGGGTCGAGGACATTCAATCACGGGATCTGGTCCCGGGTGATGTGGTGCTATTAGAAGCCGGTAGCATTGTCCCCGCCGATGCACGGGTGGTCGAATCAGCGAATTTGCGTGTACAGGAGGCTTCACTCACCGGAGAATCGCAACCCGTTGATAAAAGCATCGATATTCTGACCGATCGCAAGGCCCCGTTAGGCGATCGCTTTAACATGCTCTATATGGGGACTTCCGTCACCTATGGACGTGGGACGGCGGTTGTCGTACAAACTGGCATGACCACCCAATTAGGGCGGATCGCCGAATTGATCCAAAGTGTGGAAGGCGAAAAAACCCCCTTACAACGCCGGATGGATGAATTAGGGCGCGTGTTGTTTCAGGCCGCGTTGGTGGTCATGGCGATCGCTTTTGTGGTCGGTATGGTGACCGGGGATGAGCTTCAAGAAGTGTTATTAAACGCGGTTGCGATCGCCGTAGCGGTTGTGCCGGAAGGTCTGCCCGCCGTGGTGACGATCGCGTTAGCGTTAGGCGCGCAACGGATGTTACGCCGTAATGCGTTGATCCGTAAACTGCCCGCTGTAGAGACTTTAGGCTCTGTGACCACGATCTGCTCCGATAAAACCGGCACCTTAACCGCGAATCGTATGACCGTCACCGTAATCGATGTCGCTGGCAATACCTCTAAAGTTTCGGAGATGTCTAATGCGGGTGCAAATTCTTTAATCAGCACCAATGGGACTGGCCTCAATAGCCCGAAAACCGCGCAAGCCTTAGTCTTGATCGGGGATACGCTCTGCAACGACGCGGTATTACAGGAAAATGACCAAGATAAATCGAAGTTAGACGCGATCGGCGATCCTACAGAGGGCGCGATGGTGGTGGTCTCGGCTCAATTTGGGATCAACAAAAACAAGGTCGATAAGTTGTTTGAGCGCGTGGGCGAAGTCCCGTTTGACTCTGGTCGTAAGCGGATGACTACCGCTCATCATCTGGACTCGACGCTTCTACGCACCGAAGAAGATCAATACTTAGGCCGTTTGTTGGGGGTAGGGCAAACTGAATACGTGGCCTTCACTAAAGGCGCGGTGGATAGCTTACTTGCGGTGTCGGAGTACGCCTTTATGGACGGTAAAGTCGTGCCGCTCACGCCGGATTTGCGTCAACGAGTCGAACAGCAAGACGATTATCACGCCCGTAATGGATTGCGCGTGTTAGGTCTCGCTTATCGTCCGTTTGATGTATTGCCCAAGACTTGGACACCGGAAACGGTTGAACACAGTATGATCTTTGTCGGGATGGTGGGCATTATCGATCCGCCACGTAAAGAGGTATTTGATGCCGTGGCGATCTGTAAACAAGCGCAGATCCGTCCGGTGATGATCACGGGCGATCATCCGTTAACCGCGTTAGCGATCGCTAAGGAATTAGGGATCACGGATGAAAAAGGCAAGGTTTTAACTGGACATGAACTCAACGAAATGTCCGAAGCACAACTTGAAAATGTGGTGGGTGAGGTATCGGTGTATGCCCGTGTATCTCCCGAACATAAGTTGAATATCGTGCAAGCGCTACAACGCAAGGGTCAGATCGCCGCGATGACCGGGGACGGGGTGAATGACGCGCCCGCGCTCAAACGGAGTGACATCGGAGTCGCCATGGGTATCACAGGCACTGCGGTCTCCAAAGAAGCCTCTGATATGGTGTTATTGGATGACAATTTTGCGACGATCGTGAGCGCTACCGAAGAAGGCCGCACGATTTACGATAACATCCGCCGATTTGTGAAATATCTGTTGGCAAGTAACACGGGTGAGTTGTTCGTACTCTTGGCGACTCAATTGATCAGCGGTATGACAATCCCGCTCACCACCCTACAAATTTTGTGGATGAACGTGATCACTGACGGCGTACCCGCGTTAGCCTTAGGCGTAGAGCGCGCTGAAAAAGGCGTGATGCGTCGCGCTCCGTATGCACCGAATGAAAGCCTATTCGGACGCGGTTTAGCACGGCATATCCTCTTGGTTGGGTTCTTGTTGGGTGGAACGGGTCTCGCGTTGGGGTATTGGGCTTGGTCGAATAACATCACCGCGGCAAATGGCGATCCCGCTTGGAATACGATGGTGTTCTTCTTCCTCACGGTGGCGCAAATGGGACATGCGTTAGCGTTACGCTCACATCGTGAGTCTACGTTCACTTTGAACCTATTTAGCAACCGTCTGTTGTTGGGCGCGATCGTCTTTACGGTGATTGTGCAGTTGGGTGCGATCTACTTGCCGTTCTTCAACCAATTGTTTAATACCAACCCGTTGACCGCCGAACAGTTGTTGATCTGCGCGGTGTTAAGCACCGTGGTGTTTGTCGGTGTCGAAATCGAAAAACTGTTGATCCGCCGCGGCGTGTTCAAACAAGGGTAAATGATATAAGCGGGGCGATCGGAGCGTCTGATCGCCCCGGCCTCCCAAAGGCATGAAGCACACAAAGAGCCACCAATTGACTTCTGGGTGTCCTTTGTGTCTTTGCAGCGAATTTCGCTGCCTACAATCGTACTGTAGAAGGAGGAATCAATAAGATGAATAACAACGTAAAAACCGTTTTACTGTTAGGTGGTCTGACTGGTCTGATGTTGTTGATCGGGTCTGCCCTTGGCGGGCGGGCAGGGATGATCTTCGCGTTTATTTTCGCGGTGGTTATCAACATGGGGGCATGGTGGTTTTCTGGGAGCATCGCGTTACGTTTAAGCGGCGCGAAAGAGGTCTCTCCCGGTGAAGCACCAGAACTTCATCGTATGGTGGAAGGGCTGGCACAACGCGCTAACCTTCCGAAACCGAAAGTGTGCATCATCCAAAGTCCGATGCCGAATGCGTTCGCTACCGGACGAGATCCCAAAAATGGCGCGGTTGCTGTCACTACTGGCATCATGGATCTCTTAAATCGGGATGAATTAGCCGGGGTGATCGCTCATGAATTGGCTCACATCAAAAACCGCGATACCTTGATCTCTAGTGTGGCGGCGACGATCGCCGGTGCGATCACCATGATCGCCGATATGGTGATGTGGAGCATGATTTTTGGTGGTTTTGGGGGCGATGATGAAGATAACGGTATGGCCGGCGTGGTCGGTGGGATCTTCATGATCATTCTTGCGCCGATCGCGGCGTTGTTGATCCAAATGGCGATCTCGCGTTCGCGTGAATTTGTGGCCGATCAAGGCGGTGCGGAGATCTTAGGGGATCCGATGCCTTTGGCTAATGCTTTACGCAAGCTAGAATCATGGTCACAGGGCGCACATCATGCCCACGTTCAAGACGTAAAACCCGCCGTGTCACATCTGTACATTGTGCCGGGCATGAGTGGTGGTTTAGCCGGGTTGTTCCGCACGCATCCGCCCACAGAACAACGAGTCGAACGACTTGAAGCGTTAAGTCGGAATGCCGTTATCCAAAAAATCTAACCCATTAGATAACCAAAATGAGAGGATCACAACCTAATGAAATGCCCAGTATGTAATGTAGACTTACGGATTAGCGATAAACATGGTGTTGAGATCGATTATTGCCCGCAATGTCGGGGGATCTGGTTAGACCGCGGCGAATTAGAGAAGATCATGCAAAAATCGATCAACGATGAGTCGCAACGCTTCAACGATTACAGCCGCGATGAATACAAACGCAAAAACGAATACCCGCCGATGGAAGAACCGCGTTATGAGGATCGCCGTCGGTATGAGGATGATCGCCGCCGCTACGATGAGGATGATACCGATCATCGCCGTCGTGGGCATGACGATGATCACTACAAACGCAATCGTAAAAAGTCGATCCTTGAGGACATCTTCGACATCTTCTAAAGTCAGCAAACCAATAGGGCGGATCAACTTGATCCGCCCTGTGATTTTGTGGCGATTCCGGCGGGCTAATGCTATACTGCCCATATGATTAGCTTATACGACATCCTTGAATTTGCGAACGGACAACTGTTCGGTGAACCCGCGGCACAAATTTTCACCGATTTTTGTCTAGATCCCGCCCAAGCCGGGCCGAATTTGCTGTTTGTCACCCTCAAAAACGATTGGGGCGATACCTATCGTTATATGGAGGAAGTGATCAAACAAGGCGTTTCCGGCATTTTATGTATGCGCGCTCCAGAATGTGATACTTCTGGAGTCTCGGTGATCCTCGTGCGTGATACCACTATTGCGTTGATGATGTGGGCGCAACAGATCCTTGCCAAAGTCGGCGCAAAAACGATCGCGGTGAGTGGATCCTCCGGAAAATCAACCACTGTCACCGCGATCACGCATGTCTTAGAGACTCGCTATCGGGTGTTGGGCAGTGACCCCAACTTGATCGATAACCGCCTGAGTGTGCCGTTGTCATTGGCTAAGCTCAAACCGGAACATCAATTTGTCGTGATGCGTTTTGGCACCACCCAACCGGGCGAAATGGCGGCGATGCTTCAGGCCACACAACCCCAAGTCGGCGCGGTCTTAACGGTAGATCACACCCATACCGATTATTTTCAATCGATTGAACAAGTGGCGGCGGAAAAAAAGCAGCTTCTTGAATATCTTTCACCCAATGGACTCGCGATCCTCAATTATGATGATGACCGCGTGCGCTCCCTCAATTCCGATTTACGCACACGAGTCGCGACGATTGGAGTCGAAAGCTTCGGCGCGAATTTGATGGCCTATAACGTGGTGGTCAAACCTGAAGGCACAGGATTTGATCTCCGCTATGGGGGTGAGCGTTACGTCGGACGTTGGATTCCGTTGTTAGGAAAACATCAGTTATACAGCGTGTTGGCCGCATTATCGGTTGGCATCCACTATGGCATCAGCATTGAGGACGGTTTACGCGCCTTGACTCGACTCGCCCCGTTAGCGGGTCGCATGAACCCATTGAGCGGGATCAACGATAGCATCTTGATCGATGACACGCATAGCGCCACGCCCCAAGCGACTTTGGCCGCGTTGGATTGGTTGGCCCGCGTGCGTGATCCTCATCAACGGGTGATCTTTATCTTAGGGGATATGGATCACCTTGGCACGCAAAGCCAGGTAGAACATCGTATGATCGGTCAGCGCGTGGCCGAGATCGCCGATGTGCTGCTCACCGAAGGGGCCGAGGCGGCCGCGGCCGGACGTGCTGCCCTAGACGCGGGGATGGATAATCGCTCCATTTATACCACCTATAGCACACAAGACATTGTGAGCGCGCTTTTGAATCGTTACCACCTCACTTCCGATGATATTGTCTTAGTAAAAGGCGGTGCATCGATGCGGATGGAACGAGTCGTGGCCGCTTTGATGAAAGACACCCGCGATACCTCTAAACTGGTACGTCAAGATCTGCCAGATCGGGTTGATGATCTGTTTCAGCCGGCTCGCCCCAGTTGGATCGAGATTGATACCCAAATCATCGCCCATAATACCCGCGCCATAAAAGACTGGATCGGCGATCAAGTGATGTTGATGGCCGTGGTCAAAGCGGATGCGTATGGACATGGCGCGGTGATCGCGAGTCAGACCGCGCTTCTTAATGGCGCGGAGTATCTCGCTGTGGCCAATGTACAAGAAGCGATCGAATTGCGTGACGCGGGCATTATCGCGCCGATCTTGATCCTAAGTTACACGCCGGCCTACTTGGTGCGACAAATGATCCGCCAAGATTTGACCGTGACGATGTACGATCTGGACATGGCCCGCGCCTATGATCGGGCGGCCCGTGAGATCGGCGGTAAATTGCGTGTGCATGTCAAAATTGACACGGGACTCGGTCGCTTAGGGGTGATGCCGAATGATACCTTGATGTTATTCCGGCATTTGTACACCTTGAAGCATATTGAAATTGAAGGCATTTACACTCATTTTTCCTCCGCCGATAGCGATCCTGATTACACCGCTGAACAGGTGAATGTGTTCAAAAATGTCGTCCGTCCCTTGCGTGCGGGGGGATTTAACTTTAAATATGTTCACGCCGCCAATAGCGCCGGCACACTCACCGCCCAAGAAAATCACTTTAACATGGTGCGCGTGGGAGCGGCATTATATGGATTGCATCCGTCGTCTTTAGTCCGCTTGCCGAAACAATTTCGATCGGCGCTCACTTGGAAAACGGTGATCGCACAAGTTAAAACCTTACCGCCTGATCATGCGGTTGGTTATGGCAATACGTACTACACGCAACAAGAAGAACGAGTCGCGATCATCCCAGTCGGTTATGCCGATGGGTATCGTCGTTCTCCGAATTGGGGTGTCGCGTTGATCCATGGCAAACGCGCCCCGATTGTGGGACGAGTCAGCATGGAAAAGACGATCTTAAATGTTACCCATATCCCGGATGTGTCGATTGGTGATGAAGTGGTCTTACTAGGACGACAAGGGGATGATGAGATCACCGCCGACGAGATCGCGGCCCGTCTTGGCACGATCAATTATGAGGTGGTCTGTGATATTTTGCCGCGTGTCCCACGTCGATAAGGGTTTTTCAAAAACACGCGGTTTTGATCTTGTCATGAATGTTAGACACTGCTATACTTTAAGAGTCAATGCCACCCTAGCTCAACGGCAGAGCAACCGCTTCGTAAGCGGTAGGTTATGGGTTCAAATCCCATGGGTGGCTTTTTTCGTACCTGCGTCCCACCGCAGGTTTTATGTTGTTAGGCGGGAGTAGACGATGGGTGATTCCAAAATGACCTTTACGATTGCCGTGGCCGGAGGTACAGGTTCAGGAAAAACCACCGTCTCCAACGCCTTGTTAGAGCGGATTGGCAGCGAACATATTGCTTACATCCCCCATGACGCTTATTATAAAGACCTCACACACCTTGACCCCACCCAACGCTCCACGATCAATTTTGACCACCCGAACTCGCTTGACACTGAACTGATGATCCAACATCTTCGCGCCCTACAAAATCAACAACCTGTCGAAATTCCGATCTATGACTTTACCACCGATCGACGCACAGAACAGACGATCACCGTCTTACCAAACCCGATTATTTTGGTGGAAGGGATCTTGATCTTCTCTGAACCGGAATTACGCAAATTGTTTGACATCAAGATCTTTGTCGATACCGATGCAGACATCCGGTTTATCCGTCGTTTGAAACGCGATATTCTCGAACGTGGCCGGAGTGTGGAATCGGTGATCTCGCAATATCTCAATACCGTGCGCCCGATGCACACCGAATTTGTGGAGCCGAGTCGCCGTTATGCGGATGTGATCATCCCAGAAGGGGGGTATAACACCGTGGCGATCGATATGGTTGCGGATCGCGTGCGTGCAATGATCCAACAACGTCGCTGATCGGATGAGTATTGCGTAACAATTCGTTAAACACCTGCTAAAGATTCATACAATCGCGGTCAAGCTATGATAACCTCAGGATGCTTTGACATCCACAATCAGAGGTTTTCATCATGAACAAAGTTTCACTACGTCAAATTGTCAATGGTCTAGCGATCATCATCACGATCGTGTTTAACACGATTTCACAAATCCCCTCGTTCGGGATCGGGTTAGCGACCAATGCCGAAATTGCGAATCGTTATCCGGATCTGCTGTATTTTCCGGCAAATTATGCTTTTTCGATCTGGTCGATTATCTATTTAGGCTTGATCGCCTATACGATCTACCAATTTTTACCCGCCCAACGCGATAATGACCTTTTGAAGCGACTCGGTTATCTGCCGGCCTTGACCGCCGTCTTTAACATCGGTTGGTTGTTGGCTTTCCAATACTTCCTATTTCCGTTAAGCATGGTCATGATGTTAGGCTTACTTGGCACCTTGATCGCGATCTATATCCGCTTAGGGACAGGGCGCGTAAGCGTGACTCCGACGGAAAGATGGTTTATTCAGATCCCCTTTAGCCTTTATCTAGGTTGGATCACCGCTGCGACTGTTACCAATGCGACCTATGTCCTCAAGGATGCAGGTTGGAATGGCTTTGGGATTGCCCCGGAAGTATGGGCGGTGATCATGTTGATCGTAACCGGAGTTGTTGCCTTGGGCATGATCCTACGTTTCCATGACATCGCTTACGGGTTGGTGATCATCTGGGCGTTAGTGGCGATCTACGGGCGCTATCCCGAAGTAGCGACGATCACCATTGCTGCGTTAGGTGTCGCTGCGGCGGTATTCCTTGCGTTGATTGCTGATGTTGTGATCAATCGTTTTGGATCGTCATCGAATCGGCGTGTGACGGCCTAAGCTTAACAAGGGAGTCGGATCAAACCCCGACTCTCTTGTCTTTTTTGCGTCGTAAGTAGCGCAATCCACCGATGATCGGGCGAAACCCCCGCCGAATCACCCCTACGATCTTACTCAACCCGTGCGCTAACGGTTCTGGTGGAGACGGTTCAATCAATGGGAACGGCGCTTGCCCGGCTTCAACTAACACCCGATTGGCTGCCGCGATTCCGGTGGTGACAGCGCGCTCCATCCAAAATGCAGGGGTATCATATCCGATCCAATCACCGCACGCGGTGATCCCCGTCCAAGGAGTCACCAAGTGTAAGCTATCGGCGGTAGGCACGCGGAAAACAGAGTGAGTCCGGCTGTTACGCCGTACCACACCATACACAAAATGTCCGCGCAATTCTGGAAACGCCAGTTGCAATTCATTCAACGCGGTGATCAACAAGTTTTGATCCGGTTGATCCACCAATTTTTCCGGCCCGTAAATGTGGACTTCCACCGCGCTCCCACCCTGTTCGCGCCATTCATGGAACTCATCATAGAGTTGATGTAACCAGAAGAAGTTATCAATCTGAAAATCTCCAGTCATCATGCCGCTGGATGCACCGGGGCGCGGTTGACGACTAAACCACAAACGGATCGCGATGCTACGCACGGACGCGGGGAACTTCAATCCGTCGGTTGGGGTATCAGGGCTATGGTCTAGCAAGCGTTGCGCGGCCGCGGGATTAACCCCCAAGATCACCTCTTGAGCGCGCAAGGATCGCAAACCACGCTTAGGCGCATCTTCCACGATCACCCGCCATGCGTGCGTTTCACGTTCTAATTTGAGTGCGGTTGCACCATAAAGCACTTTACCGCCATGTGCTTCAATCCGCTTGATCAGTGGCGCGATCAAGTGATCATGCGAGTTTCCGGTGAAAAATTGTAAGCGCCATGCGTCACGCCGGAGCATGGTATAAAAGCGGATTGCGGCGATAAACGCGGTGAGCGAGATCGATTCGGCCGGCGCGGCTAACAGATTCACCCCTAGCCCGTGAAACGTGGCACGGAGATTCGGAGTCCAACCGCGAAAGTATTCTTTCATCTCTAACCCGTCTAACGCGATTTTTTCTCTAATCGGGTCAAGCCCAACCGTCCACAACACGCTAAACAGGAAGCCCGGTAGCGATAGAAAATCGAATGGGGTGATCGTGCGCCAAAATCCTAAACGAAACAGCAATTGTAGGTAATGAAACGGTGCGGGAATCCAACTGTTTTGCACGCTTTTGCCCGCTTCGATCACCCGGATCTCACGCCGCCAACGGTTGATCCATTCTTCACCGTTGGACTCGCGCAATTCGATCTTCAGCTGATCGGTCAACATCGCCCGCATGTTATGATAACCGCCCCAGACGGCATGAACGCCATGATCCGGCGCAAAAGACCACTGCCGCCCTTGATAATCAAAGCTATCGGGATCGCCGCCGCTTAAACGTCCGCCGGGCCATAAACTGGACGCTTCTAAGACGATCGGCGCGATCCCCCGTTGGGCTAGATGAGCCGCCGCGGTGAGTCCGGCAAGTCCGCCGCCGATCACCACGACAGCGAAGGTTTTTTCTTGATGCGTGTTCACCGTTCGGCCGGTGTCCTCACTTGAATGATCTTGCCATTGACGTTGACGTTACCGTTAGCATCACCCATAAACCCCCAATCATTCGCTTGGATCAAATTGACCCAAAAATCGGCACGACGTTTGAGGCCGGGCAAGTTTTCGCGCTCTGCTTGGGCATAGAGGCCGCGTCTACGGCGTTCTGCCACCGCCGCGATCAATTGTTGCTCAATAATCCCATTTGTACCTACCCGACTGCGGGGTGGCACTCCCAGATCACCCTCTGCGAGTCCTAACAGGCTGTGCATCACGCCGTATTGAATGCCGATGTCAAACAACATCGCACGGGCCAACGGGCTTTGTAAACCGCGTGAGATCAAACTCAAATTCATCACGCGATCCCAGTAATTTTCTTTAGCAACCTCATTTTGAATGTCTTGCATGACCGGATTCGCGGCCGCGGCGATCAACAGATCGCGAAAGCGGGTATCATGGCGTAGGCTTTCGTCCACCGCCATTACACGCGGCTGATAAGGCCGTAACTGCACCGCGATCTCATCGTTGCAACGTTGCAAGTAGCGTGTTAACACCGTGCCGAGTCCGCCTGTCAGGGCAAATTGAAATCGCCCGTAACTCACGATCCCGCGATCGTAATTTTGATAGGCGGTGTAACCTTTGCCTTCAAAGGCGGCGGTGACAGCAAAAGCGGCCCGCAATACCCGTGTGTCCTCTGGGATCGGAGCAGTGTTCCCTGAGGTTGGTGGGGTAGGGGGTGGAGCAGTCACCACTTGATTACGGACAATATCAAACGCATAGGTCGGATTAGCTAACACCCCGTAACCATAGCGCACGCAATCCCCCACAATTTCGATCAGATCATCGCGCACCCAACCACTTTGACCATTAGAGAAGTTCAGACGAAACCATTGATACACCTTGCCATTGAGTTTTGCGCCGCCCGTATCGGGTTGGGCCTCTAAAACGGTAAGATCGCGTGTGCCAACTGGAATTTTAAAGAGCAGTTGTCCGGTGACACTGGGAACAGAACGCACATTGACTTCCGTAACCGTTGGGATGTTCGGAATGCCGCGGATCACAGCGGTACAAGTTTGAGTGGACATAGCTGTAAGATCTCCTTGAGTGGTGAGTCATTGGTTTAGTTATTATGCGTCAGAATCCGTGTCCTGTGAAAAAAATTTACAATTTTGAGCGATAATGGAAAACGTGAATCTTGACACAAGGTGTTTAAACATGCTGAAACTCAAAAGTAATGCACTTCTGTTCTTGCTATTGTGTGTGGTTTCGATCAGTTTCGCACAAGGAAATGATTTTCCACCCGCGGACATCGAAAATGATGAAGGTGGGGTTGTGGTGATCACCGGTGAAGTGGAATACACCAATCCCTTTTTTACAACGGGAGTCACGCAACCTTTGGTATTGCTTGAAGATCAAGCGGGTTTTGTCGATCGCAATGAATATTTCACATTTCCGATCGAATCACAAACGTTGGGGCAAATTACCTCTGATTTTTATAGCTCACCGTTCACCTATAGCATCGCACTTCCGATTGAACCCCAAGGCACATTGCGCGATGTCGATCAAGACAATGGAGAAGATACGGGGGTGATGGTGTTTGCGGTCGCTTACTGGGATAACACTTGGGGCGATCCCTATTTAGAAGTGCGAGATCAATCCGGCGGTGGGTGGTCTACCGCGTATGCGTCCACCCGCATCAGCGAAAACCCCGAAACTTTGCGCGAAGTGGTCGGCGGTAAATTGCTGATTTATGCACCCGATGATCAACAAGGTTTTCCGTCGGGCTTTGGGGAGGACGGCCTGCTGTTTACGGAAGATGATCCGATCGTCGGTATCCCACAAGGTTACACGGTGGTGGATCTCGACAGCGATCCGTTTACGTTTGATCGTTCTAGTGAACAATCGATCGATCTCATTGAACCTGAGGGGTCGGCCCTCGTTGATTTTTCGGATATGGGTTATGCCGAAGCGTTCAACGCAATGGTCGATATGATGAAAAACGAATACGCATTCACCGAATACAAAAATATCGACTGGGAACGGATTCGCGAAAAGTATCTACCACGCTTTGAACAAGCGGATGAAGACGATGACGAACAACTCTATCTAGAGTCGTTAGCGGAGATGCTTTGGTCGATTCCCGATGGCCACGTTGCGATGAGTCCATTGACCGATCTTGTCCCAGTCTTTTGGCGCGAACATGGTCGCGGGATCGGGATTGTGATCCAAGAAACCAGTGACGGACGCGCTTATGTCACCACCGTGATCGATGGAAGTCCCGCCGATGATGCTGGGATCGAAGTGGGAGCGGAGATCCTTGAAATTGACGGCGATCCGGTCAGCGAATATGTCAGCCGGATCAGCTTTATATGGGGTGAGACCTTCAGCACGCCTCATAATCGTCGCTTAGGGCAGTTCCGTCATGCCGCACGATTTAGCGAGGACATTGATGAAGTGACGATTACCTTCCAAAATGACGGCGATGATCCGGTGACGGATCGCCTCCGCACGGAAGAAGAAGTCGATAGTTATTTTGCCACCTTTGAGGACAACGGTTTAACGGGCTATGAACTTCCGGTTTCATATCGTTTGTTAGACAATGGTTATATGTATGTGGCGATCTACAGTTTCTTTGATGATCGCGCCCTTACGATTCAATTGTGGGAACGCATGATCCGTCAGATGAACGAAAACGATGTGACCGGCCTCGTAATCGATATGCGGTTTAACGGAGGCGGTAATGGCTTCCTAGCCGATCAGATGAGCGCCTATTTCTTTGATGAGCCGCTAGAAGTTGGCAACACCGGGACTTACAGCAAAGATCTTGGCGAATTTTTCTTTGATCCGCGTGGAGTCCGTCGGATGTATCTCCCGAATGAGGACTTGCGGTACGACGGGCCGATCAGTATGTTGATCGGGCCAAGTTGTGCGAGTGCTTGCGAACGTTTCGCCTATAACCTCACGTTAGAAGATCGCGCCGCGGTGATCGGTCACTATCCAACGGCGGGCCTAGGTGGCAGCGTGAACGATTTCTTGATGCCGGGAGGGATCACCGTTCGTTATACGATCGGGCGCGGGGTGGATATGGACGGAGAGATCCATATCGAAGGGACGGGCGTTGAACCGACGATCCTGATCCCGATCACCACTGAAACCCTGTTCGGGGATGAAGATGAGTTGCTAGATGCCGCGATCGAACACTTGGATGATGAAAACTAGTTGAGAAATTGATGATCAAAGGGCAAGGTTTTAACGGCCTTGCCCTTTTAATTTGCCTAGATTTTGCTTAAGATCGAAATGTTCAGAAATATTAACTTTTCTTTTTGCCAGCTTGCGCTATAATGATTTGTGTAAACTACATGATAAACCGATGAGGATCTACACCAATTGTTACAAAACGGTGTAATGTAGGGGCGTTGATTTTAACAAAATTCTTTTTGTCCTCATGAACTTTGCGGTGTATTTTATTGATATAGTAACGGAGTTGCACTGATGGAAGTTTATATCGAAAAACAAGAGCAAGCGACGATTATCGCGATTACCGGCCAACTCAATTCCCATACCACAGCCCAAATCCAAGATGATGTGTTGGCCGCCATTCATGCGGGCGATCATGTCCTGTTGGATATGAGTCGTGTGACTTATTTGTCTAGCGCCGGGTTACGGATGTTGTTGTTACTCTATCGTCGGATTCGCGATCATCATGGTGTCATGGCGCTCACGGGACTTTCTGAAGAAGTCAGCGATATGATGTCGATTACCGGCTTTTTGGATCTGTTCACGACGTTTGAAAACCGGATGATCGGCCTGCAAGCTTTGAAGAAGGCCGGATGATGCCGCATGGCCTTTGATCTACCCGATCGCATTGATAATCAACCGACGCACCAATACGGCCAATATCAATTACGGGCAGGCAAACCCTATCCGTTTGGTGCGTCCATTGTCCGTAATGGCGTGAACTTTGCGATTTTTTCGCGTCATGCGGTCTCCTGTACCCTAGTCTTATTTCGGCACGGGGAGCCGACTCCTATGGCCGAGATCCCATTTCCGAAAGAATTTATGGTGGGCGATGTGTTCACCATGACCGTATTCGGACTAGATTCCTCTGAGCGCGATTTTGAATATGGCTTTCGCATGGAAGGCTTATTCGCTCCGCATCGCGGTCACTGGTTTAATCCCGATCACATCTTGCTCGACCCTTACGCGAAAGCGATCGGCGGTCGTGATGTGTGGGGGGAATATGTCGAAAGCATTTACCCACACCGAGCGCAATTGATCTTCGATGATTACGACTGGGAAGAAGACCGCCCTTTAGAGATCCCGATCGAAGATCTGGTGATCTATGAGATGCACGTCCGGGGTTTCACCGCGCATCCGTCCTCTGAAGTCAAATACCCTGGCACCTACGCCGCGATCCGCGAAAAGATCCCATATCTTAAAGAACTTGGCGTGAATTGTGTCGAATTGATGCCCGTGTTTGAATTTGATGAACACGAATATGATCGTTATAACCCGATCACGGGTGAAAAGTTGATCAATTATTGGGGATACAGCACGATCGGCTTTTTCGCACCGAAAACGGGTTATGCCGCCACCGGACGTTATAGGATGCAGGTTGATGAGTTAAAAACCCTGATTAAAGACCTGCACCGCAACGGCATTGAAGTGATCTTGGATGTGGTGTTTAATCACACCGCCGAAGGCAACGAAAAAGGCCCCACGATCTCATTTCGCGGGATCGACAACAAAACCTATTACATGCTTGCGCCAGATGGAAATTACCTCAATTTTAGCGGCACAGGCAATACCATGAACTGTAATAACCCAGTCGTGCGTAACATGGTGTTGGAATGTCTACGCTACTGGGTTTCGGAATACCACATTGACGGGTTTCGTTTTGACCTCGCCTCAATTTTAGGGCGTGATCAATACGGCGCACCCTTAGCCAATCCGCCGTTGATCGAAACCCTCGCCTATGATCCGATCCTCGCAAAGTGCAAGCTGATCGCTGAAGCATGGGACGCGGGCGGGATGTATCAAGTCGGTACGTTTCCAGCTTATGGGCGTTGGGCAGAATGGAACGGCAAATATCGCGATACGATTCGGCGCTTTTTACGGAGTGACGGTGGGATCATCTGGGAAGTGGCCGAACGCTTACAGGGATCACCCGATCTCTATTATTCGCGTGGCACAGGGGCCTCGATCAACTTTATCACTTGTCACGATGGCTTTTCGTTACGCGATCTGTTTTCCTACAATTACAAACATAACATTGCCAACGGTGAGGACAATCGCGACGGCACAAATGATAACTACAGTTGGAATTGTGGTTGGGAAGGGGACAGCGACGATCCCAACATCATCGCTTTGCGTCATAAACTGATTAAAAACGCGGTGTCCTTGTTATTGGTCAGTCAAGGCGTGCCGATGATCCTGATGGGGGATGAGATTGCTCATACCAAGTCTGGCAACAATAACACCTATTGTCATGACAATGAACTCAATTGGATGAATTGGGCGCTAAAAGACGAAAATAGCGAGATCTTCCGCTTTTTTAAGCACATGATCGCGTTCCGTCATGCTCATCCCACCCTACGCAACCGCCGTCATTTTGTGCATCGCGATTACAAAGGCAGTGGCTACCCCGATATTAGTTGGCACGGTACGCGCTCATGGCAGCCGGATTGGGCCGATTATTCACGCACGATCGCGTTTATGTTATGTGGTAAACACGCGAAAAACGGTGAAATTGAGGACGATTACCTGTATGTGGCCGCGAACATGCACTGGGAGACACATCGTTTTGAGATGCCGCGTCTACCCCCAAAATTTGAATGGTATTTGTTTGCTGATACCGGATTGCCCACGCCCTTAGACATCAATGAACCGGGAGCCGAAGTCAGATTACGCGAACAACGTTATTACACCGTCAAGGCCCGTTCGATCATCATTTTGGTGGGCAAACCGATTTAATCAGAGAGCCGGGGCGAACCCATGGGTTCACCCCGACGACGGTCAGTTATAAACGACTAAACTGCACTGTCACCCCGCTTTTAGGCAATGGAAACGGCAAACTCCGATAGGTGAGGTCTTGATGAGGCACAAGTTCCCACCGATACCCGCGCAACAATAGCGATAAGATCAATTTCATCTCCACCATAGCGAAATTCTGACCTAGGCAGAGCCGCGGCCCACCACCGAAGGGGATATGCGAGAAGGGCGGTTGTTTTTCGCCGCTTAACCAACGATCAGGGTTGTAATCTTCCACGTTTTTCCACACGGTTTCATCGCGATGCGTGCGCGCCGGATTCAATAAGATCACCGTGCCTTTCGGAATGCGATAACCGTTAAATTCCACATCTTGGATCGTGATGCGGAACATGCCTGCGATCGGCGGGATCAAGCGCATACTCTCATGGATCACCGCGTCCAAGTAAGGCATCTTTTTGAGGGTATCCAAGTTAAAGACTCGATCGTCTGGGGCAAGCGCGTTCTGCTCATCGCGGGCGCATTGCAGCGCATGTGGGTTTTGTGCCAAGTGGAGCAGGATATTAGTGTTAGAGGTGACAGTGGTATCATGGCCGGCAAAGAGCAACAGATGAATTTCTTCTACGATCGTCTCATCCGACAAGCCATTGCCTTCGGAATCGCGGGCAGCCAACAATGTTCCTAATACATCCGCTTTATGTTGACCAGACTCGCGGCGTTTCTGTACAAATGGCCGCAAGTAGTTCATGAAGTCTTTACGCGCTTTGAGTGCTTTCCCAAAGGGCAAAAACGGCAAATTGATCGTGATCGGTGTGAACATGCCGTCCGCGCACAACTTGGATAATTCGCTTAAGTAGGGCAGATCCAATTGATCCGCTTCATCGCTAAAGATAAACAACGCGATGATCTCAAAGGCCAAAGTACGCATCGCGTGTTCGATCGTCAACACACTGCCTTGATTAGCCCAGCGTTCCATGTGTTGACGGGAAAGCGCCTCAATGCTAGGGACAAAATGACTCATCGACTCATATTTAAAATGAGGTGTTACCATGCGACGGCGTTCGCGGTGACGTTCGCCATTGATCAACGACATGGTGTCGGCCCCAAGGATCTGACGCACCCCATATGACCACCGATTTTGTAGGTATTTGTCCTCTCCTGAAAAGGCCCAATGATTCGCCGCATGGCCGATCAAGATCACCGACTCCGCGCCTAAAATATGGGTGCGAAACACCTTGCCGTATTTTTGTTCCCGTTTAGCGGTAAATTCACGCGGCGACCGTACAAACGCAAGCGTTTCGCCGATCAAGGGTAGACCCGTTTCACCGGGCGGTAATGGTAACGTCTCTGTCATCTGTTGACTCCTTTGCATGGCTTCATCTTCACGGAGTATTTTAACCCTCTTCAAACGACTCACAAACGGGTAAATTAGAAGCAGTTCACACGGGGGGTAAGATGACGGTTGAAGTAGGTGATCTCTATTGGGGGCGATTTAAATCCACCATCGCGCATCCGCATGTCGTGATCGAAACAAGCACTGATCACCTGTTGATCGTGATCTGTCCATTGACCACCCACCTAAAGCGGGTGAGTTGGCCGGGAAATGTGCTGATTCCCGCCGGAGAAGGCAATTTAGCGAAAACGAGTGTGATCGAAGTTAGCAAAGCGATCACGATTGATCCGCATGAGTTGGGTGCGTGGATCGGACGGCTATCATCAGCGCGTATCGGGCAGATTTTAGCCGGCCGGAGAATGCTCTACACGACCTTTTTCGCGGAGCATGACCAAGCTTAGCCTTTGCGCGCCTTCACATCCGCTGTTATGATTAGTCCATTGATTCACCTTCAACCGGAGTTATACCCGAATGTTTGGCGCGGAAGAAACCAATAACCTGTTTTTGATCATCACCGTCTATGGCGGGGTGGTCTTTGCCGCATTTTCACTCGCGATGATCTTATGGACCTATCGCGATATGCGCGCCCGTTCGCGTGACCCATTCGCGCAACTCTTAGTGGCGATCATGGTGGCCGTTTTAAATTTTCCGGGTTTGTTGATCTATGTGTTTTTGCGCCCGCGTGAGACTCTCTCGGAAGCCTACGAACGTTCGTTAGAAGAAGAAGCCCTATTACAAGAGATCGAAGAAAAACCGACCTGCCCCGGTTGTGGTCAACGTACTCATAGCAATTGGCAAGTTTGCCCGCAATGTCATACCCGCCTGAAAAAAAGTTGTCCTGCCATTGCCAGTTTTGTCGCCATCACTTGGGAACCTTCTTTGATTTTTTCCATTGCCTAGCATAGAATCTGCAGTAACTGGAACTTTGACCTTGAAGCAAATCGTTACCTTCTAGGATTTTTGTGTGCTTTCTTCTCCATATCACTGCTGGTTGATCTCAATGTAGCTAGGCCTTTTATTGATCAGTGCTAGAAAATATTTAGTACTGGTAAATTGAACTCGACTGAAAGGCATGTATCTGTTCTTCTTAATGATCCGTTGAAATAACTGCCAATAATTTTCATCTTTTAGTTTTTGTAC
>JALOOG010000082.1 GCA_025454525.1 Anaerolineae bacterium
ATGCAACAAACCCACGGCAATCAAGCGGTGATGCGAATGGTACGGGGGGAGTCGCTTACGCCTGCTCCGGCCGGGTCGATTCAACGGGGGAAAACAAAAAAAAACGTATCTACGATTATACTTCCCAAGAAAATAAATTATATATAAATAAAAAGAAACTTAATGAAAAAATGGGGAGTGGCTAAAAGAGGGTATAGAGGCTAAAATGAGGTAATGAATATCTGTCCGCACTGCCAAGAAACGACACGTCAAGTGAAAGTCGGTCGCACGAAAGCGGGTAGCCAACGCTTACAGTGCCAACATTATCCGCGGCGCTATACGCCGCAGCCCAAGCAACAAGGCTATCCGGAACAGATGCGTCAGCAAGCCCTTAGCTAGTATGCGGATGGGATGAACTTACGACGCATTGCCCATCATCTCGGCTTAGTGCATCAGACGGTGGCCAACTGGATCGCCACCCATGCGGCCTCCTTGCCTGATCACCCGCCCCGGCCGGAAGCGGTAACGGTGATTGAGCAGGATGAACTCTACACCTTCATCGGAGAGAAAAAAACGAAGCTTATCTCCTGAATTTGGGTGATCGTGCCACTCGTTGTATTATGGGTTGGGCCGTAAGCCTCAATTGTGATCAAACCCAATGGCAAGCAGTGCCTGGATGCCACACCACGAGCAGTGCTTGATTACAGTGACGGCAATCCCACCTACTTGGCTTTGCTTAACCATCCAAGTATTCATCTGACTTTTACGGACAAGTGCCAGACCTACCGTGTAGAAGGCGACAATGCTGAATTACGCCGTTATTTGGCACGCCTTGTGTGTCGCTCACGGTGTTTCTCACGGTGCTTAATCGCTTTGGCACATGCCGTCAAACGGTTTGTCTATGCTTGGAATCGACAACCGCTTTATCAACAAGCCTATCCTCACTCTCCTGCTCATGTCATGGCGTTTGTATACCCTTGAATTTAGTCACTCCCAAAGTTATTGACAGGTTGCATTATAACAAATATAATGAGAAGTATAAGTTGTTTAAATTTGAAGTAAAAGGCGTAATTTTCATATGATAATTAAATATAAATACCTTATATTAATTTACTTATAATAATTTCTCCGAGTCTACAAGCTCAAAATTATCAAAATGCTATAAACCAAGATATATCAGCTCGTTGTAATATACGTTATGTGAGTGGGCAAATTAATTGGACTAATCCAAATTTAAATACTTGAAATGGTGGAACATTTAATCGTATTGGTGTTTCTGTAAGTACAGCATCAACCGGTCCGCCCGCAACTCAATTCATTGAAATAGGTTGGATTAAACAGGTACAAACTAATGTTTTTGGTTTTCCCGTATAGAGTGAATGGATCAACGTAACTTACACTGATGTAAATGGATTTATTAAACAATATTTTGAGAGACGACCAAACATAAATCTTCATGAATTTTCTATTCAATATGATCCTGTATCTACTGATCGATGGTTTGTATATTCTCAATATTCCGCTTTTCAAAGTCCTAATAGTTTAGGCTATATAACTAATTTTAGACGCGGTTGTGTTGCCTTTGCGGGCGGTGAAGTATATGCAGGTGTTGAAGATATGGGTAATACGCAGTTTTCATTTCTTATGTGGGATAGAATTAATAGATTAGGCGGTGGTTTAATTGCTCCTTGGACAAACAATCAGCAACGCTCTTATTACATGGGTCGGTATTCGTGTAGAGTCATTACTCCCCACATAAGACATGTTTGTGGGCCTTGATTATTTAAGTTACGGAGCTGTTATATGAAGAACAAATTTTTAATCACGTTCGTGTTCACAGTAGCCGTGTCTGTATTGGTTTATCAGCAATGGTCTCAATTGCAAGCGGCGAATGAAAGTCAAAGCGCTACCAACGCAACGCTTGATTATGCGCTCACCGGCGCAAGTGAAGCACAATGAATCGCCTTCGGCCGGCAAACCGCCGCTTTACGGGGCATGGTCGGTGATCCGACTGAAGAATCATGGGCCTTGATGAGTTACGGCTCATATCTTACATTAACCGATCAGTATGACACACGGCTCACCCGCGATCATCCGATGTTTGTCTATCAGGCGGTCGGATCGATCCCGACTTTGAAGGGGTTTGGATCTGCATCGGGACGACAAGACATCGGCGGCTTGTTCTTCTTGTTTGATGCGCTCACCAGTGAAATTTTAGAGACGACCGCCTACCCTATCGGTCAAACGCCCTCTTTAGATTTGAGCGCGATCCCAGTCGATCGCGGCGATCTGCTAAGGCCGCGCTTTACACCGCCCACCTTGATTCCCTACCCCTAAATTCGATCCGACGTTGATTAAACACAACCGCCGATCATCATGATTTGCGGTTGTGTTGTCTCTAGCGCGTTTAATGGGGTTTGATCGCCCGCATGATCTGGGTGTCTGTGCCATGTTCCGGCACTTCTACCAACGGGATCGTAAAGATAAAGCTGCTGCCTTCACCGACTTTGCTCTGTACGATCATCTCACCGCCGTGACGTTCAACCAGATACTTCGAGATCGGCAAGCCGAGTCCCGTGCCTTCGATCGCGAGTTGTTTCGCGGTTTCGGTGCGCTCAAAGGCCGCAAATAAACGCCCGCGCTCCTCATCCGGAATACCGATCCCGGTGTCTTTCACCGTAAACTGTAAAAATAGCGCGGTGACTTCCACTTGAAACGTAACCGATCCCTCTAAGGTGAATTTGATCGCGTTGCTCAACAGATTCCATAACACTTGACGCACGCGCCGAGCATCCATCGGCACGATCGGCAATTCATCTGGGATCTCGCTCACAAAATGTAACTTTTCTTGTTTACCGCTCTTTTCAAGGAACATCAACACCGAGTCGAGTGCATCATCGATCACCGGTTGGACTTCGGTCGGACGGATAAACAATTGCATCTCACCCGCTTCGATCTTGCTTACGTCTAGCAGATCGTTGATCAAATAGAGCAGATGCTCCGCGCTACGGATCGTCTGATCCAAGCGTGAGGATTGTTCCTCGGTGATCTCACCAAACGCGCCGATCCGCATAAAATCCATGTTGTTGATGATCAAATTGAGCGGAGTCCGTAACTCATGGGTGACACTGGCCAAAAAGCGCGTTTTGACCTCATTCGCGCTGTCGGCGGCCTTGCGCGCTTCATCCAATTGTGCGAAAAGTTGCGCGTTACGCACCGAAGGCGAGACCATGTTGGCGAACAGCGTCAATAACCGCAAATCCCCGTCATTAAACATCAGTTGTAAGCTAGAGCGTCCCACCAATACTGCGCCGATCGTTTGACCCGAAAACAGCAACGGCACACAGATCGCGTGTTCAATGTTCGGGAGGTTGCTAAGGTTCAGCCGTGTCGGGAATTTGCTGTATTCTTCGATCATCATCGGCTTGCCTTCTTGTGCAACCATACCCGCAAGCCCCATCCCGATTTTGACCGTCGTTCCGGTCATGCTCTTGTCTGGGAAGGTGTGTGCCACAAGACGGATCTCCTCACCATTGGAGCGCACCAACCACACGCCACAATAATCTGAACGCATCAGGCTTAAGATCCGTTGGGCAAAATTTTCTAACATCGATTGCAGGTGATAATCCGCCACAACCGAAAGCGACTCATCATACACCGCCCGTAATTCTCCGGCCCGTGCTTCGGCCCGCTTGCGTTCGATCTCCAGTTCAGCGGTGCGTTCGATCACCCGTTGCTCTAGCGTCTCATAGGATCGCTCTAAGTTGCCGCGCATGTTTTCCATCGCCCGGGCCATCTTGCCGATCTCATCATCATGTTGCTGATACCCAATTTTATAACGGAGATCGCCCGCCCCGATCTGTTGCGCCGCCACACTCAAATTTGAGGCTGGGCGCGCTACAGTGCTATAGACAAAGCGGTTAATCGTCCACGTTAACGCGATCAAACCCACCGCGCTAATCGCGATAATTTGTAACACGGTCTGCACGGGCAATTGAGGCAAGACCGACGCTGGAATCACGGTGTAGAGTGTCCAACCCGTGTTTGTCATGGCAGTACGGATCGCATACGACGGCGGATCGCTTTCAAACACCTCATTGATCTCGGTAAATTCACCCGGTGTACTGATCACGCCGGAAAGGCGTGCCAATTCCTCACCGCTACGCTGTGTGCCAAAGCGTGCGCTTAATAACCCGTTGCTACCCAACACAAAGGTGTAACCGTCTAAGGTGCCTTCTACGGCCACCACTTCGCGTAGAATTTCCTCAAGCGTGGAGGTCAAAACATCCGTCCAGATCACGCCTACCTGTTCACCCCGCCCGTTATACAGCGGCATGATATACGATAGGTAACTGGTGGATTGCGCGGTGAAGTCTAAGGTTTCCGGCCCATACCATCCCGATGTGCCACTGTTGACCAAGGGCATAAACCACGCATTCTCTGGAATTTCCGCTTCATCAAAACCGGAAGTCAACATATCCCGCCCAGATCGCAAATCGGTAAAGCGATACGTACCGACCATCCGCCCCGGCAAATACACCGTGATTCGGCGAGTCAAGAGATTGGTTTGCACGCGCATCACCTCCGCGATGTTATCGCGCACGGTTAACACTGAGGTTTCGTCGTTGAGCGTGATGTTCCGTGCGACATCTTGCAACATCAGAGCGGCGTTTTGGATGCGCCGATCCACCACTTCGGCCACGGCACGGTTTTGATCGATAAAAGTATTGATCGCCTCATTTCGCAAGGTGAGCGAGGTACTGATCAACGCGATATAGACCACGATCACCAACGTGATGATGCTGATGCTCACAGCGATCAAACTTAGACGGCGACCGATCGGCATACGATGAAAGCTTTTGAACATTGGGTTCACTTTCTACACGGGGATGATAGACGATTATGCCACAAGCACGGCGGTTTTGCTCTCATGATTCTCTTATCTTTCTACCCGAAACCTTTTGCACGTTTTTCACTCGTTATTGGCATCAGTCTAATTTATCCACTGTAGGAGCAAACACCATGAAGCACAAGTTATTCGCCCTGTTATTTGCGGTATTGCTGGCCGTGATCAGCCCGATGATCGCGTTGGCGCAAGAAGATGATCTCAGCGAGGACATTTATCTGACTGGGACATTAGAGGAGATCGGTGAAGGGTTTATCGTGGTCTCTGGTCAACAGATCGACATCACCGACGCAGAAGTGGAAGATCTTTTGGTGATCGGTGCTACCGTTGAAGTGGAATTTGCCCAATTAGCGGACGGTTCATTGGTTG
Organism: Anaerolineae bacterium; assembly: GCA_025454525.1. Lineage (GTDB taxonomy): Bacteria > Chloroflexota > Anaerolineae > Aggregatilineales > Phototrophicaceae > JALOOG01. The sequence continues at coordinate 5,255 of JALOOG010000082.1, forward strand.
CGATCGAAGTGGGTTATCCCAACGATGCCGAGTCGTATTTCTACGGCGTGATCGAAGCGATCACCGACGAGAGCATGGATGTTTCGGGGTTATCCTTTAATACCTCATACCTAGAATTGGCCTTTGTGGTCGGTGACTGGGTGGAAGTTGAGTTTATTGTCGTGAACGACACCGCTTACGCGCTGAGCGTTGAATACGCCGAAGCCGATGATGACGATGATAACGACGGCGGCGATGATGACCTTGACGACGGTGAAACTGTGCAGTTGTTGGGCATCGTGGAAGCCTTGGATGAAGGCACGATCACGATCAGCGGGTTGACGATTGACACCTCCAGCGCCACGATTGCGGAAAATGTGGTGGTAGGTGCGTTGGTAGTCGTCACCTTTGACGTGGATGAAGAAGGCAACGCAACCGCGATCAGCGTCGAATTGTATACCGATGATGATCTCACATTCTCTGGTTTTATTGACGCGATCACCGATACGACCGTCACCGTCTCTGGTTTGACCTTTGACATCACCACCTCTGAAATTGAAAGCGAAGACGGCCTCGCGGTGGGTGATTATGTCGATGTGGACTTCATGTTAGATGAAGCGGGTACGTATATCGCGACCTCTGTGCGTGAACACTCTGAAGATCAAGGCGAAGATGATGATAGTGAGGTCGAAACCCTTGAACTCTACGGCACGATCGAAGCAGTAGACGCAGCCAGCCTCACCGTAGACGGCATGACCTTTGACATCAGCATCGCCGAAATCAACACCCCTGATGAACTGGCGGTCGGTGACATGGTGGAAGTCGAATACATCGAATTAGACAGCGTATTGGTGGCCCTTGAAGTGCATGAAGAAGATGCACGCACCGATGATGACGAAGATGAAGATGAAGGCGATGATGAGGACATGGGTGGGAATGACGATGAGATCGTACAACCTGAACCTTGTACCCAACCTGAAGGCTGGACGACCTACACCGTGGTTGAAGGCGACACCCTCTCGTTGATTGCCGAAGCGACCGATACCGATCTGGACGACTTGATCGAGGTGAATTGTATCGAAGACGGCTCTGTAATTATCGTTGGGCAAACCCTGTTTGTGGCGAATGAATTTGAATTCTCCGATGATGATGACAGCGGTAACGATGACGGCAGCAATGACGACGACGGCAGCGACGACGACGGCAGCGATGACGGCGAAGATGATGATGACGGCGAAGATGATGACGACGGTGAAGGCGATGATGACGGTGAAGGCGATGATGACGGTGACGACGACGACGGCGAAACCCAACCCTAACCTCTAGTCTAATCGTACCGGGTGGGGTAGCCTAGTGGCTACCTCACCTGTTTTTTTAACGAAAATGCGACATACTTCTGCTTAACAATTACAGCGTTTTTCGTTTGGAAAGCTCACCTTGTTATGATGCCCATCGTGATTGTACTGCCCGACCTTCCTGCTGAAGACCGTCTATTAAGCCGGGCGCGTAACGGAGATCAAAACGCGATTATGGAGATCTACGAAGTCTATTTTTCACCCGTGTATGGGTATCTACGCTTACGGGTTGAGGAGACGATGATCGCCGAAGATCTCGCGAGTGAGGTATTTGTCCGATTGATCACCGCGTTTCGAGAGCGCAAGGCTCCAACACACAGTTTACGCGGGTGGTTATTCAAGGTTGCGCGCACGCTCTTATATGAACATCACGGGCAAAAACGTAAGTTCACGGTGACAACCTTAGAGGAATGGGTCAATGCACCCCACGAATATGAACCTGAGATCGAATTTATGCGCGAAACCGATGCCCGTCGCACCCAAGCCGCGCTCAAACAGCTTTCGGAAGAACAACAAGAAGTTTTAATTTTGCGCTTTGGTCAAATGCTCTCGCTCCAAGACACCGCCGATATTATGGGCAAAAGCCTTAGCGCGGTCAAATCGTTACAATTTCGCGCAGTTGAAGCCCTGCGCCGGATACTGGTGGAATCTGATGGCCGTTAATCGTGAGCTGCTCAACGCTTTTGAGGATTGTCTAAACCGATTACAAGCTGGTGAATCGGTGGCGGCGTGTTTGCGTCTCTACCCGCAATATGCCGATCAATTGCGTCCGATGCTACAAACTGCACAGATCGCTCAAGATCAATTACAAGTCGATCTCCGGGAAACCCAATTGGCCCAAGATCGCGTCCGCGTCCGGATTCGCGCCGAATTAGCCAATTCTCCAGAGCCTATCGTACAACGGAATCGTGCGCCTTTGTGGGCGATCGCCGCGGTGATCACGGTGGCCTTAGTTGGGGTGATCGCGGTGCTGATTCAGCGTTCGGAGCGCGATGATTTTGGCGTGGATCAGATTCCAGTGACGGCAGTCTCCACTGAAACCCACACGGCCACACCAACGATCACTTTCACCACCACCGTAACACCGACTTTAACGATCACCCTCAGCGCAACCGTCACACCGACGCGGACGATCACGTTGACTGCCACGCGCCGATCCCCGACGCTCACACCGACTCCACCGACGCTCACACCGACCCCACCCACCCTTGATCCGACTCCTGATGCGGGGTGTCAGGTGGTGCAACCGGAAGGCTGGGAACTGTATACCGTTGAAGCGGGGGATACCCTTTCTGGTTTAGCGGCAACTACCGGGACGACGATTACTGAGTTGATGCGTGTCAATTGCATCACCGATGCCCGGATCATCACGGTGGGATCGCGCTTATATTTGCCGGAAGATCTAAACGAGGACTCGACTCCGCCAGAAGATGACGATCAAGATGAGGACTCCGATGATCAAGATGACTCTGGTGATGACGATGAAGATCCTCCAGATGATGAAGATGTGCCGGAAGATGATGATCCGGAAGATCCACCAGAGGACGGCGGTGATGATGATGAATAGCGGGAAAGGTTTTTAAATATTCTTCAAGCAAACTATGGTAAAATCCTTATAGGAATTTTAAAGAATATTCATGTGGATGATTCCATGACCCCTAAATTGGATTTACGTTCTCTGCGTTTAAGTAAGAAAATACGCCAGCGAGATTTAGCTGAAGCATTGAATATTCAATTGGTAGAATTGCGAAAAATCGAGAAACATTTAACCACACCTCCTGAAACACTGTTAAAACAGGCTGCTAATTTTCTAAATGTTGATCTTCAAGACCTATTGACTCATTATTCAAAACAACCTGCTACCGTCAATTTTGGTGAAGGTTATACCACTGGTGTTACTAAGGAATACTTTTCAGTTGAAGCAAAAACTTCTTTTGATAAAAATCGGATTCCAATTCTTGATCTATTTTGTGGGTCAGGTGGTTTTTCTCATGGTTTTGAGCTAACTAACCAATTTAAAGTATGTGCTGCATTAGATTTATTACCTGATCGTGTGCATACCTTTGCTCAAAATCATCCTGATGCCACAACTTTTTGTGCTGATATTCAAAAATTTGATATTAGTAAACTTGAAAGCTTATCAAATCATCCTCGTGTTATTATTGGTGGCCCACCTTGTCAGGGATTTTCATCAATTCGCCCTTTTCGTGCGTTAATTGAGAATGATCCCAGAAACAATTTATTTGAAAATTTTGCTATTGCGGTAAACATTTTTAAACCAGAATGGTTCTTTTTGGAAAATGTGGTGGGTCTGATTTCACATCAAAAGGGGCAAACACTCCAAGCAATTATACAACTTTTTGAACAGCTAAATTATACCGTTGAATGGAAAGTCTTAAATGCTGCACTCTTTGGTCTACCTCAACGTAGAGAACGATTGATAATCGTTGGTAATGCAAATGGCAAGAAATTTCGTTGGCCTGCACCGACACACCTACTTGATAATGACTGTAGGAGCATGGTGAGTAAACAATATGATCCTACCAAAGATATAAGTTTGTCTAACCAAAAGTTATTTCCCTCAGTCACAATTATGCAGGCCATCCACGATTTACCGGAGCTTGATGCAGGTCAATCATCCGATCGTTATAGAAATGATATTATTATGACTGCTTATGAAGAAAAAATGCGCGGACAACAAACACAGTTAACTTTACACCAAGCCACTTTTCACTCCCCTCAAATGTTAGAAATTATTAAAAAATCGGGTTTCAACAAAAATGCTTTGCCAAATGGTATGGTTAAAAGTGGTTTTAGTACCAGCTATAGCCGACTGGAACCGGATAAACCGAGTGTTACACTTACTGTAAATTTTGTACATCCATCCTCTAATCGATGTATTCATCCATATCAACAGCGCGCTTTAACGCCACGCGAAGGCGCTAGATTACAAGGATTTGAAGACAGTTACCGCTTTTGGGGAACACGAACGCAAATTGTCAAACAAATTGGAAATGCAGTTCCCCCCATTTTTGGACAAGTGCTTGCTTATGCTTTACTAGAACAATGGTGAGTTAAAAAGTGCTTGATAGGTTTGATAAATTTTGCTGTTGTTTGGGTAAGGACATCTTTGTAAATCACAGTAGATTACTTTTAACATTTTCATTCCTTCAGCATTAACGACAGCTGTTTTACCTGAATCACCTGTCATATTACTAATATTGAAATGTTCTAGTGTTAAAAATCCGAAACGCGCTTCCCAGATATATACGGTATCACCCCGATTTTGTGTACCGCGTATAAATACCCCTGAGTGATCGCACAAAACATAACGATAAATAAGATAGTAACCGATTTTAGCCAAATGACCTTTAGGTGCATTATCTTCTAAGGCTACTTTGATCTCAACATCTGCTTGTTGACCGTGTTGGGCCAGTAAATCAGGGTATTTGTGAGGGCCATTTCTAATAAATGCCCCTTCCGAGGAATCAGCGATACCTGTGCTAAGTAAATTACCGAGCATAGAAGATAGGTTGGCTAACTCGACTAATTTAGCTAATGGATAAGCATGTCCTGTTAACAACGTTTGATCAAGGGCATCCAAAATTCGATAGGAATAGAGGATGCTCTGTTTGACCATTTCACTTGTTAAGCCGACTTCTTTTAATGCCTTTTCGTTGAGAAAACCTTCTGTGTTAGGTAATCTTGCTTGTTTCGGAGTGGCCTGTAGCAATAAAGTATTTAAATCTATTCCCAAAATTTGTGTTAAGTTATAAAAATCTTGAAGATCGACTCTACCAACTCCGGATTCTAAATTTATATAATTTACCGGATCTAAACCGATGTTTTTAGCCAACTCTGACTCGGAAAGCCCTATTTGTTCCCGCAACGCTTTCAACCATTGTCCAATTTGTTTTAAAAAATCGTTTGGGTTGCCATCTTGTGACATCATTTATTAAACCAATTTAAAAAATATATTTAAAAAATTTAATTTTTGATTTACACCGCTTTGAGGCGTTTTTCCGCCTCATATTTGACCATATTCACGATTCCCATTAACCCTTGACCTTTGCCCATCGAGATCTCTTGCCCAAAGATCCGAAAGATAATATCGGTGGTCACTTGGGCCACTTGCGCTAACGGCTGATGCGACAGTGTTTCATCCAAGATCACCGCGATCGCCATGGCCGAAAGCCCCTGCGGATTCAACACATCAAAGTAAAATTTGAGCGTCCCGTCTGGATTATCGATCGCCCATACATAGGCATCCGACTCGCAAAAGGTGACATGATGCGCCTCATCATGGGGTCGTACCGAGATCGCTGTCGGCACTTTGGAACCTTCGCTAAATCGATCGGCGATCTCAATCAAGTATTCGGCACGCTCATGCCGATCGGTGATATGGGCAAAATCGTCTACCACACTTTGTAATTTTTCGGGATACATCATCACTTATCCAAGCTGTTTAAGGTTAATCACCCACAGCCGCGATCGGTGCAGCCGGAGTCGGTTCGGGGATCGCCGCTTCTTCCGCGCTGATCAGCCCTTCGGAATGTAAGACCCGCTTAAACGCCACGATCGCCACTTCGATCATCTGGAGATCCGGTTGGCGGGTGGTCAAATGTTGTAACATCAGATTCGGTGTGACGATCAACCGGATGATCGGGTTGGTGATGTTCTTGGCCGTGAAGCGTAACACCTCATAGGAGATCCCCGCCACTACGGGAATAAAGATCAAGCGGGTGATCAACAAGCGTCCGAACAGCGTATCCAAGATCGCAAACACCAACATCCCGATAAACACCACGGTGAGCAGGAACGCCGTGCCACAACGGGGATGTTCGATCGGGTATTTTGCCACATTTTCGGGGGTGAGTTCACCGCCGGCCTCGTAGGCGTTGATTGTCTTGTGTTCCGCGCCATGATAGCCGAATAAGCGCTTGGTGTCTGGCATCAACCCGATCAACCAGATATACACCACCAAGATCGCCAATTGGATCACACCTTCCAGCAAATTGATCACCAACAGCGACTCGATCCCTAGCAGGTTGGCGGCCAAAGTCGCACCGCCATTCGGCAATGCCATAAATAGCCCTAATCCCAACACCAACGAAAACACGATCATCGCCCAACCGATCGGGCCATTAAAATCGATCGTTTTATTTTCGGTTTTGGTGGGTGGTGAGACATTCAACATCAACGGCGCGAGTAAGATATTGAGGATCGTCGTGCCGGGCTTTGGGGCTGGTTCTTGCATCGCCACGTCCGCCGACCACATCAAGGCGCGTGTGCCGAGTCCCAACGCATCATATAACCCTACCAACCCACGCACAAACGGTTGTTTGGCCATCCACCCGCGATACAGATGTTTATTGAGCGGTTGCTCATGCACCACGATCTGGCCGTCTGGCGCACGCACCGCGATCGCGGCGGTATGTGCGCCCCGCATCAACACGCCTTCGATCACCGCCTGTCCCCCGTAGGAAAATTGCATCTCATTCACCGGCTGTGATTGTAAATCGTACTTGGTTTCAGTCATGATCTTTGTTGTCCTAGCTAATCGGTACTTTCAGGTTGTTGATCGCGTGGCGTGGCGTTTTCTTCGGCCCCCGCCACTAGGTTCACCGTGTGATGGGTGCGAAATAAACTGTATTGTCCCGGCCGCCCCGGCAGCGCGTTGAGGACGTTCTCGGTCTCCATGATCGAAAACCAAAGATCCAGATCCCAAGCGTTGCTCCCGTCTTCTAACAGGAAACTTTGTCGGGAGATCAACAGGTCTTTGCTATACAAAGTCAGCAACACATGGATAAAACTATCGCGCAAGGTGAGAATGCGTTTGACCAACAGATCGTCATTGTTGAGTGAGATCCCTTTGGTGTTATAAGAGCTTTGCGGATTCGGATATTCCTCGACATAAGCCGCATTGTTTTCGACCAGATATTCCACCGCTCGCTGAAATGAGATCCCATTGTCAAAACCATTTAGACGGCGGTGTAAACTGCCCAATGGACACCAAGCAAACCCGCGAAAACTGGTAAACTGCTCCACACTCACCACAATCCGCCGAATCATATCGACGGTTTGCGGCTCCATTTGTTCCAATTCTTCTAGCGAGGTACTCAACCACAGGTTATCGATCCGCGCTTCTTCTTTGGTCTCCGCTTCACTCAATTGTTGGATCTCCGCGGTGGAGCGGATGTTGATCTGACTGGTGGAGAGTTTGATCACCGGGACAAGATCTTCTGGGTTATGGCGATGTGGGATCAATTCGCGCTCTAAGACTTGTTCACGCACCAACGCATCGATCCAATGAGAGCGCCATTGATCATCAATGTTACAGCCCGGTCGATCCAATTGCCGATCCATGGCCAAGCCTTTGAGTAGGAAACCATAATTGACGTATTCCCACCCGCGCACCTGCAAGGTGTTATCGACTCGTGTCACGATCCGATCGCGCACCAAGCGGGTTTTATCGACGACCGGATGTCCCCCGTTGGCCGTAACATAGCCATTAGAGACGACCTTTAAAATCCCCAAGGAGATCGCTTGTGAGATCAGGTCATCCCCGCGTTGTTGCGAGATCACCGCGCCCACGTTTTGCAATTGATCGATCAAACGCCGAATCGACACCTGATCTACGCTGTATTCTTGTGCGAGGCGATCATACTGCACCACCACACTTGACCATTGCGACGGGGTGAAGCTTTCGGCGCTTTCTTCCACTAAAGCCGATTTGCTCAACGATTGATGCGTCTGCAAACGGCTAAAATCGTCGATATATTCAACCGTGATCCCTGGATGATTCTCCAGTTGACGGCTGGTGCTACCCCGCACGCCCCATAAGATCACCGTCTTGTTTTTGGACAGTAGTGCATTGACCACATCGTTAAAATCGCGATCGCCACTGGCTAAGATGAACACATCCCCCGCGTCATCATGATTCACATCGGTCATCACATCGCGGGCGATCCGCACATCGGCGCTATTTTTACCCGGCAAGTTATACACCGGATCAATATTGGCCAACGCCAACCGACTCGGCGCTTCTTCGGCGATTTCGCGTCCGCTTGAGTCCACTAAAGGCGGTAGAGTACCCCGTTGTCCCCAAGGGGCATACGCCGCCATTTTGACCACATGGCCATGTGCCTTTGCCCGCGATACAAAACTGCTGATCAACTGATCCAAGTTGACCATAAAGCCCTGCTCATTCAGGCTGATCGAGATGTTCTCAAAGTCGATGAACACCGCCACATTGCGACTTTGCAGCCCTAACAGCGACTCCAACGGCTGAAAGATCACATCTTCCGCAAATTCCGTGCCTTGTAACACATCTTCCGATCCCCACACGCGCAAGCGGGCATTACGAGTCATCTTGACCCGTCGCACCAACGGGATCAGATCGCGACTGGTGGTGACTAAGATCAACTCACTCACGGGTTCAGGATCATACGAGAAATAATGGATGATCAGCGCATCGGTAACACTTTCGCGCTGTGGGATATTGAAGATCTCGTATCCGGCCGCCTTAAACACATACTGCAAATCAACCGCGCTTTCCTCATGGTGTTGGGGCCAATCGGCGACCGCGATCGCTTTCAATTTATCAACGTTTACCAATCCTGCGGCCAATGCGGCATTTCCCCGCAAACTGACCGCAAGTTCTTGAAGGTCAATTTTGATCCCCCGTGTGCGAAAACGACGCACTAGGTCATCTACATCTATCACTAAATACGCAGCCATTTAATCAAAGTCCTGTAAAACGCTGCATGGTTTTTTTAAAGAGCAGCGGAATATTCTCAATGTCAAAAGTTAAAAATGGAAGAGATGCCTTAAGTTTAACAGATTGTTCGGTTATTCACAAAGCAACTGTATGTTGTTGATCAAGACAAGTCTCAAACTATTGATTATAAGGTAAAAAGTTTTAAATTAGCGTTAGAATTTTGCTTTAAACCTTTAAGCGATCGACAAACAAGGGGCGTTTTCGCCCCTTGTAGGACAAATCTCTCATTAACGGAACAGTTCGCGCACGATGATGTTGCGTTGGATCTCGCTAGTGCCTTCGTAGATCTGGAAGATCTTCACATCGCGCAACAGTTTTTCCACCGGATATTCTTTCATGAAGCCGTAACCGCCGAACACTTGCACCGCATCTACCGCGGCGCGAGTCGCCATATCCGCCGCAAAGGCCTTGGCATACGCCGCTAATTTCGGGTTCACGGTGCCGGTATCCACGGCCCACGCCGCTTGCCAGACCAATAAGCGCGAAGCTTCGTAGTTGATCGCCATATCCGCGATCTTATGGCCGATCGCTTGGTGTTGATAGATCGGCACACCGAAAGCATGGCGTTCTTTCGCATATTTCACCGATTCTTCAAGGGCGCGGCGTTGCAATCCCACTGCGGCGGCGGCCACACCGGGACGGCTATAATCGAACACTTTCATCGCTAAGTAGAAGCCTTGCCCTTCTTGGCCGATCAAGTTTTCCGCTGGAATTTCCACATTTTCAAACACGATCTCGGCGGTATCACTGGCGCGTTGACCTAATTTGTCAAATTTCTTGCCCACTGATACGCCCGGCGTTTCGCGATCGATGATAAAACAAGACATGCCGCGATGTCCGGCACTCGGATCGGTCTTAGCGAACACGGTGAAAAAATTAGCGTGACTGGCATTGGTGATGAAGGTCTTAGAGCCGTTGATGATGTAGCTCCCGTTTTTGCGTTCGGCGCGGGTTTCGATCCCGACCACATTCGATCCGGCCGCTGCTTCGGTGACACCATACGAGACAAATTGCCCTTTATCGACCAAGCGCTCACCTAACCAATGTTGTTTTTGTTGGTCATTTGCGCCGAGGATGATCGGTAACGCGCCGAGTCCGTTGGTGCTGATGCTGGTGCTGATGCCTGTGCAACCATAGCCCAATTCTTCACCTACGATGACTTCTTCAAACGCCGTCGCACCGATCCCGCCGTATTCCGCGGGGATGTTCATATTGACGATCCCAAATTCCCGCGCTTTGTGGAAAATTTCTTCTGGGAATTTCGCTTCACGATCAAATTCTTCGGCCACGGGGATGATCTCTTTTTGCGTGAACTCCCGCGCCATTTTTTGTAGCATCTTCTGTTCTTCGGTTAACGCAAAACTAACACCTTCTTGAATTTGCTGAATGTCCACCACGTTATTCTCTCCAAAAATAATTTTTAGCATCTTGTCTCGTGCGTTGCCATGATTATAACATGCGCCTAGCAAAAGTGGGACAAAAAGACCGGATTAAGCCGTGTTTTAACGCAATCCCCTCGCGATTAGCCTTGAGTTTCATCCCGTCCTTCGTTAAGCTTGTCACACGCTAAACAAAGGATACCGCGATGTCATGGGGATTACGCTTAAACTTATGGTTGCTCTCGTTCACGCGCAATTGGTTGCGATTTGTCATGGTACTCTTGGCGATCTATATCTCGCTACCTTGGATCGCGCCCACGTTGATGAAAGTGGGGTTAGAGGGGCCAGCCAACGCGATCTACACCGTCTATCGCGGCTTTTGTCATCAAATGGGGTTTCGCACGATCTTTTTATATGGTGATCAACCTGTTTATCCTTTGGCCAGCACAGGTAGCACATGGCAACCGTTTGAGTCGTATATCAATCGATCTCCGGTATTTGATGCTTTGCGATCGGGTCAGATCCCGCGTCCACCGTTTAGCGTCGAAAACATCACCGCATTTTATGGACTCGATATTGGGGATCAAGTTTTGCCTAACCCAGAAAACTTGAGTGAGGTACAAAATTTCGGGCAATTCCAATTGGCTGCGGCCGCTTTCCCCGGTAATGAAGAAATGGGCTATAAGATGAGCCTATGCGCCCGTGACATCGCCATTTATAGCATGATCTTTGTGTTCACCGTGATCTACAGTCGTCCCGCTATTCGCCGCCGTTTACGTCCGTTGCCACTTTGGTTATATCTATTCGTTGGAGTGACACCGATCGCAATCGACGGTTTTAGCCAATTGTTAGGGTATCCGCCGTTTTCCTTGTGGCCGGCACGCGAGACCTTGCCCGTCTTTCGGGTCTTGACTGGGGCGTATTTTGGCTTCATGACCGCGTGGTTCGGATTACCGCATATTGAAGCCGCAATGCGTGACACTCGACGCGATGTAGAGAGCAAATTAGCTCAATTAGGCATCACCAGTAACGCCCTAAGACCTTGATCGTATGTTGGCGTAAGGTATGAGCTAAGATCCGTGCGATGTTATAAGCGTCATCATCGCCGCGATGATGAGTCCCGATCAATTCGAGTCCGATCTTTTGCAGGGCTTGGGCCATGCCAACACGCTCGTGATCATTCACATATTTGGCAAATAGCGACTTGATGTTGACATGGTGTTTTGAAAACGGATAGCGGACATCCATACGCGCACATTGGGTCTCAAACATGGTGCGGTCATACATGCCCCAACTCCCCCATAAGCGTTCCCGTGAACCATACGCTTCTTCAAGGATCTGACAGGCCGCCACTAAGGGTAGCGCCTGTTCCGTGATCAATTCGGGCGTGATCGTGGTCAATTGGGTACAAAAGGGGCTGATCTCTGAGATCACTGGTTGCACAAAAATGCTACGTTTTTGGCTGATGTCAAAGGTTTCGGTGTGCAGTAAGCACACCCCGATTTCGATGATCTCACTGACTTGGCCTAACGGGCGGATGTTATTTTCCCAGCAAGTGGCTTCAATATCGACCACCACGATTTGATCTTGTTGTACGCTCATATCCCAGACTCTCTAAAACGAACACCATTAAAACAGATTCCCTGATCTTTCGCAATTCCAACGGATCGCTAAAGTGGGCGGTAGCGGTGAAAGATACAGAGATGTGATAAACTCTGAAAAATGAGCGCATGTCCCTATTGTCACGACACCGAACCACAAGTGAAGGCTGCTCGACACGAGTCAGCCTGAGCCGAGCCAATATTACAGCGACACCCTACGCCAACCAGCGGTACGTGGGTATGCGGATGGATTAGGATTTCGATAAATCGGTCGTCATTTGGGGGTAGATCATGTCACCGTGATGAACTGGGTCAAAGCTTATGCCGAGCCACTTCCCCCAGCACCTGTCCCTCATGAAGAGCCGCTACACATCGTCGAGATGGATGCGTTATATACCTAGATCGGCAGGAAAAAAAACGGGTCTACTTGGTAACGTTGATGGAGCGAAGCACGAGTGGTATTGTCGGTTGGGAAGTCACCTTTGAACGAGACCAACCGACACGCCAAGCTTTACTTGACCGTACTCCGGCGGCGGTTTGGTATTTTAGTGACTGGTTTGCTACCTACAAGTCGTTACGGTATACCCTCGATCTCCATACACCCATGCCCGATAAAAGCGAAACTTACCGAGTAGAAGGGATGAATACAGAGTTGCGACATTCCTTGAAACGCTTGGTGCGTAAAACCCGTAATTTCTCGCGTTGTGTTCAAGCCTTGTGCGGTAGCATCAAGATCTTTGTATTTGCTTGGAATCGTCGGCGTTATCCGAA
>JALOOG010000208.1 GCA_025454525.1 Anaerolineae bacterium
CAGCGAGGAGTCGGCGTGGTACGGGCAGCATCCGCTGTTACGGCGGTATGCGTTGGGCCTGTTAGAGGCGGGAGGGGAAAAGGCGGCCGCGTTCGATCGGTATGCTCTGATCGTCACCGCGATCGCCATGCAATTCCACACCCTCCCGCCGGAAGATTGGGGCCAGCTCACCCCGTATCTCCCGCATGTGCGCTGGATCGGGGATCAACTGGTCAAGGGGTATCGGGAGGGCGAGGCGGGTGAGGCGGTCATGCGGCAAGCGTTGGATTTTGCCGTGAATACATACAACTATGTTTTCCGTCGTCCTGAAGAGCGGCGCGAGGCTTGGGTCGAATTGGGCCTCAAAGCGGCGCGTGGCTTGGGGGATCGGGCGCGGGAAGGCTTGTTTCTGCACCAATTAGGCAACATGGCGGACAAGTTCGGGGATAAAGCGCAAGCATTGGCCTACTACGAAGCCTCGCTGCCGATCAAGCGGGAACGCGGCGATCAACGCAATGAAGCGGCCACGCTCTCCAACATCGGGGCGGTGTACTCCGCTTTAGGGGACAAACCACGGGCGTTGTCGTATTTTGAACAGGCGCTCCCGTTGCAAAAGGCGGTGGGGGATCGCAGCGGCGAAGCGACCACGCTCCACAACATCGGGTCGGTGTACGACGCTTTAGGGGAGAAACAACGGGCGTTGTCGTATTATGAACAAGCGCTCCCGTTGCGCTCCCGTTGCGGCGGGCGGTGGGGGATCGCGGCGGCGAAGCGGCGACGCTCAACAACATCGGATTGGTGTACGACGCTTTAGGGGATAAACCACGGGCGTTGTCGTATTATGAACAGGCGCTCCCGTTGCGGCGGGTGGTGGGGGATCGCGGCGGCGAAGCCTATACGCTCACCAATATCGGCGCGGTGTACGCCGCTTTAGGGGAGAAACCACGGGCGTTGTCGTATTATGAACAGGCGCTCTCGTCCATGCGGGCGGTGGGGGATCGCGGCGGTGAAGCGACCACGCTCAACAACATCGGGTCGGTGCATTGGTCATTAGGGCAAAACGACAAGGCGTTGACGTATTATGAACAGGCGCTCCCGTTGGTGCGGGCGGTGGGGGATCGCGGCGGCGAAGCGGCCACCCTCCATAACATCGGGTCGGTGTACTCCGATTTAGGGGAAAGACAACGGGCGTTGTCGTATTATGAACAGGCGCTCTCGTCCATGCGGGCGGTGGGGGATCGCGGCGGTGAAGCGACCACGCTCAACAACATCGGCGGTGTGTACGCCGATTTAGGGGAGAAACAAAGGGCGTTGTCGTATTATGAACAGGCGCTCCCGTCTATGCGGGCGGTGGGGGATCGTGGCGGCGAAGCAGTGATCTGCTTTAACATCGGCATGATCTATCGTGGACAAAAAGATTACGATCAAGCGATCGCCTATTTGGAACGCTGTGTCGAGGTCAATCCGCCCAACCCTAGGCAGATGGTTGAGGCGCGTCTTCGGCGCTGTTGGGTGATACGGTAGGATCGGCGTATTTCGATCCTGCGGATGTGCCGTAAGCCAGAGAAATAGGTACAGGAAAGTTTGTTGTGTGCAACCCCACCCTAGCCCTCACCCATGCATGGAGGGGACTGGGCCGAATGGGATGGGCTGTTTCGTCTCCATGGGTGGGAAACTTTCCTAAGGTTACTTCTGCGCTCTCTGTGGTTCAATGCTTTTCACACAAATTTTCCTGTACCTACTTCTGTGAACCTCGAAATATCTAGAAAGTTTACCACTCCCCTGCCCCTACCCTAACGACAGAGGGAGCGATCGGTGTTATAGTTAGTCAATCGTCGAAACGAGGATCGCATACGATGGATCAATTTAAACCGGTTATCACGGCGTTTCAAGCGAACTTTCAACAACATGGGGATCTCGGTGCGTCCCTCGGTGCGTCCCTTGCGATTTACCATGAGGGGCGATCCGTGGTCGAAATAGCGGGCGGTTATACCACCCCGTCCCGTACCACCGCTTATCGCACCACCGATCTCCAGATGGTCTTTTCGATTTCTAAGGCCGTCACCGCGATTTGTGTCGGAGTCTTAATCCAAGACGGCAAAATCAACCCGGATGAGCGAGTCTGTACCTATTGGCCGGCCTTCACTGGACACGGCAAAGAAGACCTCACGGTCGCACAATTGTTAGCGCATCGTTCCGGTGTGATCGCATTTAATCGCCGTTATCAGATCGAGGAGATGAACAATTGGGACTTGATGATCGCAGAATCCGAACGGGCCAAGCCAATCTGGACACCCGGCGCGGCCTTTGGCTACCATGTGGTCTCCTACAGTTGGATGATCGGCAAATTGGTGGAAGAGGTTTCTGGAATTTCCTTAGCGCAATTCATCCAAACGCGCCTTTGTGATCCATTCGGCATTACCTTTTATATGGGTGTGCCGGATCACGCGATCGATCAAGTGATCCCGGTACAAGAAGGCCATTTGTTCACATCGATCGAATTATGGCTTTTGCGCCTATTTGCGATATTGCGCCTTCCGTTGTGGCGCGCCTTGACCTTTGACGGCACTCTCAAACTCAAAAGTATCGAGGTGTTTAATCGCCGCGATGTGTTACAAGCGGTGATCCCGTCGTTTAATGGGGTGACGAACGCGCCTTCTTTGGCAAAATTGTTCCATGCGTTGATCGCTCCGGTAGACGGGCTGCGCCTAATCCAAGATGAAACCGCCGCTTATTTTGCCCGTCCGATCAGTGAAGGGATCGATCAAGCGATCGGTGGAGGATCACGCTTTAGCCTCGGTATGATGTTATCGTGCGACAATTTTCCGATGCTCACCGCACAATCCTATGGACATTACGGGGTGAGCGGGTCGTTGGTGTTCAATGACCCCACGCATCAAGTGACGATGGCCTATGTCACCAACCAATTTAACGGTAAAAATGCGACCGATGCCAGGGTACAGAATTTATTAAACGCGCTCCGCACGGTGTTAGGGATCAAAGGATAGGTAGTGATGGAAACGCTTCATTTTGATGTCGTGATCGTGGGCGCGGGGTTATCGGGGATCGGTGCGGCTTATTATGTACAAACGGAATGCCCACGCAAAAGTTACACAGTCTTAGAGGCCCGCGATGCGATCGGCGGGACATGGGATCTATTTCGTTACCCCGGCGTGCGCTCCGATTCGGATATGTACACCTTAGGGTATCGCTTTCATCCGTGGCGTGATCCCAAAGCGATCGCCGATGGCCCCGCGATCCTAAGTTACATCCGCGAAACCGCACAAACTTACGGGATTGATCGGCATATTCGTTTTCGGCACAAGTTGATCCATGCCGAATGGTCAAGTGAGACCATGCGGTGGACGTTGCAAGTCGCCACCGATGCCGGTGTACAGGCGATCGTCTGTCAGTTTCTCTATTCGTGCGGGGGATACTACGATTACGATCAAGGTTATACCCCGACTTGGCCGGGCATGGAGCGCTTTCAGGGACAGATCATTCATCCGCAACAATGGCCGACCGACTTAGATTACACCGGAAAACGGGTGATCGTGATCGGGAGCGGCGCAACGGCGGTGACGCTTGTCCCAGCGATGACCGATCGGGCGGAGCATGTCACCATGTTACAGCGATCACCCACTTATATCTTCTCGATGCCGTCAGAGGATACCTTTGCTAACACCATCCGCCGCCTCTTGCCAGAGCAGGCCGCTTATGTCGTGGCGCGGTGGCGGGCGATCTTGTTCACGATTTACTCGTATTTTATGGCACGGCGGTTTCCTCAAACGGTCAAAAAATCCCTTTTACAAGCGATCCGCGATCAATTAGGGCCAGGTTTTGAGGTCGAAAAGCATTTTTCACCCACCTATAACCCATGGGATCAGCGCTTGTGTTTAGTGCCAGACGGCGATCTGTTCAATGTGATCAAGGCCGGTAAAGCCTCGATCGTCACCGATGAGATCGAGACCTTCACCGAACGCGGGATCTGTCTGAAATCCGGTGAAGAACTCCCAGCGGACATCATTGTGACCGCTACGGGCTTGGTGATGCGCCTGATGAAAGGGGTCACAATGATCGTGGACGGTCGCACGATCGAACTCAACCAATTGATGAGTTACAAGGGCATGATGTTGAGCGATGTCCCGAATTTGGCTTTCGCGATCGGGTATACCAACGCCTCGTGGACGCTAAAATGCGAATTGACCTCACAATACGTCTGTCGCTTACTCAATTACATGGATCAACAGGGGTATGCGTATGCTGTGCCGCGCCAACATGACCCAGAGGTATTACCGGAACCGGTGATCAACTTCAATTCGGGTTACGTGTTGCGCGCCATGGATAGCTTACCGAAACAAGGCTCTAAACCGCCATGGAAGTTGTATCAAAATTACATCTTGGATCTGATGACGCTTAAACACGGGCAATTAGCCGACGGTACGATCGAATTTGGGCGCGCCCGTTAATAAAGGATCAAGCGCGGGATAATTCACTCATCCCGCGCTTGGAGTTGGATTAGTTGAGATTCTCGAAGATGCCGGCCGCACCCATACCGCCGCCGATGCACATCGTGACCATGCCGTATTTTCCGTTTCGGCGTTTGATCTCGTTCATCAGCGTCACCGTGAGTTTCGCGCCCGTGCAACCCAACGGATGACCTAAAGCGATCGCGCCGCCGTTCACATTGACCCGTTCCGGATCAAGCTCAAGGTGACGGATCACCGCTAACGATTGTGAGGCAAACGCTTCATTTAATTCGATCAAGTCAAGGTCTTCCACGCGCATTCCATGCCGTTTGAGCAGTTTGGGGACAGCCTCGATCGGCCCGACCCCCATGATCTCCGGCCGCACCCCGGCCACATGGTAGCCCACATAACGCATTAACGGGGTGAGTCCCAATTGCGCGGCCAACGAGGCTTCCATGATGATCACCCCGGCCGCGCCGTCACTCAACGGGCTGCTATTGCCTGCGGTGACATTGCCGCCTTCTTTGAAGGGGGATTTCAGCTTATTGAGGCCTTCTACGGTGGTATCACGGCGCAGATGTTCATCTTGATCTAACGTCGTGGTGACAGAGGTCGGGCGGCCATCTTCACCGATCACGGTTTCTTCGATCGTGAACGGCACGATCTCTTGTTTGAATTTGCCGCTATCGATCGCATGGGCGGCCCGCATGTGGCTTTGATAGGCGAATTGATCCATATCTTGCCGCGAGACACCAAATTCTTGGGCGACACGCTCCGCAGTTAGCCCCATGCTCATATACACGTTCGGGTCATTTTCGGCCATGTACGGATTCGGGCTGATATGGAAACCGCTCATCGGCACCATCGACATACTCTCCGCGCCGCCCGCGATGATGATGTCCGCGCCGTTGGCGATAATCCGTTCGGCGGCCATCGAAATCGTTTGTAGCCCGCTAGAGCAGAAGCGATTGACCGTTTGACCGGGGACATTGACGGGTAAACCTGCGCGTAACGAGATCACACGGGCAAAATTGAGGCCTTGTGAGCCTTCCGGCATCGCGCATCCCATGATCACATCGTCAATTTGCGCGGGATCTAATTTGCCGTCGGTTTGACGGAGCAGCTCTTGGATCACCACTGCGGCCATCTCATCCGATCGTGCGTTGGCGGTTGAACCGCGTTTCGCTTTGCCGACGGCCGTGCGCGTGGCCGCGACGATCACTGCTTCTCTCATAAAAAAATTCCTTCCCTTTAATAGGACTGTTTTTTAGACGTTGTGACGTTTGACAATCTAACTAGGATTCGATTATAACACCGATCAGCCACTCCACAAAGCGCGCCCGTTGATCTCGGTGAGCAGAAATTCGCTAAAGCGATCCGTGATGCGGCTATAGCCAGTCTGTTGCACACGAAAACGATAGACGGGCGGATCTTCACCTTCAGACGGGCGGAAAAAGCGGCCTTCTGTCCAGTCATGGCCATTGGTGAACATCAAAAACACCAGACGATCATCGGGTAAGTCAGCCGACTCGATCGCATCGCGGGCCTTGCCTTCTTCAAGGTTCAATAACTCCGCCATGCGGATCGCATTTTCGCCCAAGGATTCGGCCACTTCCATTCGCACCGATCCGCGTCCGCGTTGATTAAAGATCGGCAATTTGTCATAGACGGCGGAAGCATGGGTATGATAGCCGTGTTCTTTGGGGTTTAAATAGAGGAAATACGGCGCGCTCATCGGGAACAGATCACCGCAATCTTCCCCGCCCCATTGGAGAAACTCTCGGTAAGCGGCCGGAAAGCGTGCGCCTATTTGTCGCTCTAATTTGAGGACGCGGTTAATCGGACACGGAGTCACCCGTGCCAATTGTGTCTGTTTAAAGCGTTGAATCACTGGATCTAAAAACGCCATTTGCTCTCGCCTGTGTTTAGGCTATGTTGACGCGCCGATCATCCCTGCCCTTACGCGATGCACACCTCTAAAAATCAGGAAGGCTATCTAACCAGGCTTGATAACGTGCGATCACGATCGGCGAAAACGTGCGATTTTCAGTATAAAGCGTCGGTAGCCATTCGGCCGCGATGATCGGCTCATTAAACCACCGCGATAAAGCATGTTCCGATCCGGTGCGATAAGGCGAAACTACGTCCAATGTTTGATCCTCACGTAAGATTAAATAGGTATCGGTCACGCGCTCATAATCGGCGATCAAGCCTCGCCCTAACCAGATATTGCTACAACACAGATGTTGATCCACGATAAAATCACAAGCGATCGACGCTTCTGACTCGCAATTGGCCCATAAATAGCGCTGATCGTTGATCCAAATCCCGCCACGTCCTAACCCTAACGAATAACAGGGGTTATCCGGTGCAGTCAATCGACAGAGACGATGTTCGCTAGTCGGCACCCCCGTGTCATACGCTAATAACGACCGCTCATCCGGGGAGATCACCCCGTCGGGGTGAAGAGTCATCGTGACCAGATCTAAATTAGCGCGTTGATCGCCTTGAGTGACGGCCAAATAGCGGCCACCAGGTGAGAAATAACGGGCGATCGCGTGAGGGCGATCCGGATCGGCGGCGATCAAGAGGCGTGGGGTTTGTGAGTACACATCCAAAAGCCAAAGGCCCTCTA
>JALOOG010000209.1 GCA_025454525.1 Anaerolineae bacterium
CCATCTCCGTCGCTTATTCACCCATCTCCGAACAGAAAATTACCCCACCAATGGAGGAGACGGATGAGTTCATCTTATACGGGCCAGTTCCCTCCCCATACATGGATGAGGGCTAGGGTGGACAGAAGAACCTTTCCTAAGATGACTTCTGTGGTTCAATGCGTTTCACGGGAAACTTTGCTATTAGCGGCCGATCAAGTTTTGACAAAGCCCGTATTTCGCGGTCTGATTCCCCCTATCCAAACAGAGGATCAGAGAGGAACAAAGATTGCCATGGAATATGTACACTTAGGACGCACCGGACTCCGCGTGAGTCGATTATGCCTTGGCACGATGAATTTCGGCCCCGAAACCACCGAGGCCGATAGTCACATCATCATGGACAAAGCGCTAGAATTGGGCATCAACTTTTTTGATACGGCCAATGTCTACGGTTGGAAACGTGGCGAAGGTATCACCGAACAGATCATCGGACGTTGGTTTGCACAAGGCGGTCAACGGCGCGATCAAGTGGTGATTGCGACCAAAGTCTACGGGAGCATGGGCGAGGGCCAAAACGACTCGAAACTCTCCGCCCGTCACATCAAACAGGCGTGCGAAGCGAGTCTACGCCGACTCCAGACCGATTACATCGACCTCTATCAGATGCACCATGTCGATCGCGCCACGCCATGGGAGGAGATCTGGCAAGCGATGGAACAATTGGTGCGTGAAGGCAAGGTGATCTACATCGGTAGCAGCAATTTTGCGGGTTGGCATATCGCCCAAGCGAACGAAACCGCCAAAGCCCGCCATTTGATGGGCCTAGTCAGCGAACAAAGCTTGTATAACCTGCTCTCACGCACGATCGAATTAGAGGTGATCCCGGCCTGTCAACATTACGGACTCGGCGTGATCCCCTGGAGTCCATTAGCGGGTGGGATCTTGGGCGGTGTGCTGAAAAAGATCGAACAAGGCCGTCGGACTTCTGAACGTTCCCAAAAATTGATCGAAAAGCATCGCCCCCAATTGGAACAATACGAGGCCTTTTGTGATGAGATCGGCCACGCACCCTCCGATGTCGCTTTAGCTTGGATGTTACGCAATCCGGCGATCACCGGCCCGATCATCGGCCCGCGCACCTTAGATCAACTCATCGGAAATTTGCGCGCCTTGACGCTCCACCTAGACGATGAACAGATCAAGCGCCTTGATACGATCTTCCCCGGCCCCGGTGGCCCCGCTCCTGAAGCGTATGCGTGGTAATATGGTCACGATCGAAACTCAAGCCCCACTCACCTTAGCGCAAGCGGATTTTCGTCCGCGTGGGCGCGTTTACCCTAGCCCCATTGATTGGCGTGATCAAAACCTGTATTTTCTCTTGCCGGATCGCTTTAGCGATGGCCAAGAATCCACCCGTCCCCGTTTTGATCCGACCCAACCGGATCGGTTTCGCACCACCGATATAGCGGCTTGGATGGAAAGTGGCAAACGCTTTCAGGGTGGCACATTAAACGGCATCCGCTCCAAGTTGGATTACCTCAAAGAATTAGGCATCACCGCGTTATGGATCGGCCCGATCTGGAAACAACGCGCCGATCTAGAGACCTATCACGGCTACGGGGTGCAGAACTTCTTGGAGGTGGATCCCCGTTTCGGCACACGTCAAGACTTGCGCGATCTGGTCGATGCCGCGCATGACCGCGGGATCTACGTCCTGTTAGACATCATCTTGAATCACACGGGCAATAACTGGTATTACGACAACAGCGGTCAAGCGTGGAACTCCATGCCCTATCGTTATCATCCACCGTATCCGGTGCATGGTTGGCGCTCTGGAGCGGGTGAGCCGATCCGTGCGATCCAATCGATTGAGGACGGTGTGTATCCGCGTGAATTTCAGAATCTAGAGTGGTATACCCGCGCTGGCAGCATCGGACGTTGGGATGCAGAAGGGTGGGAAGACCCCTTGCATCCGGAAGTGGAATTTCGGCGCGGGGATTTTTTTGATCTCAAAGACCTTGATCTTGAACGTGATGAAGTCTGCACCGCGATCACCCAAGTTTATCAGTATTGGATCGCCTTGAGCGATTGCGATGGGTTTCGGATCGATACGGTCAAACACATCCCAAAAGAGGCCTCGCGCAAATTCTGTAGCGGAATCCGTGAATATGCCGAAAGCATCGGCAAGGATAACTTTTGGTTGTTAGGTGAAGTCACGGGTGGGCCGTATATGGCCAAGAGTTACTTAGATGTCTTGGGCCGCAACTTAGACGCGATCTTAGACATCGGCGGGCCGCGCCTCAATATCGCCAATGTAGTCAAGGGGTTTGCCGATCCCGAGGTGTTTTTTGAGCAATATCACGGGGATGATGTCTTAGGCAGTCATCGCGAAATGGGGAATTATCATGTCTCCATTTTAGACGATCATGACATGGTGGGCAGCCCAAAACGGCGGTTTGCCGCAGGTCCAGAATTTCCGGCCAAGTCCGCTCAAGTGGCCCACGCGGTCGGATTTATGTTGACCACCTTGGGCATCCCTTGTGTGTACTACGGCACAGAGCAGGCCTTAGACGGAAGCGAAGAACGCCACGATTACCGTGTGGAAGGATCGTTGAGTTTTGAGGATCGTTATGTGCGCGAGTCGATGTTCGGTGGCACTTTCGGCGCATTTCAGACCGAAGGTTGTCATTTCTTTAATCCCGATCATCCGACCTATCTACGGATCAGCGCGATCAACCGCCTTCGCAATCAACCCGATCTGCTTGGATTGACCTTGCGACGCGGCCGACAATACTTACGTGAGATCGCTTATGATCATGCACCTTTTCACTTTCCCCGTGCGGGGGAAGTCATGGCATGGTCTCGCATCATGTTCGATCGTGAGGTGGTGATCGCCTATAATACCAACGGAGTCGCCGATCAAACGGTCAACATCACCGTAGACGGTGGCCTTCATCCGGCCGGATCAAGCTTAGCGGTCTGCTATCGGAGCGATTGGCACGCATCGCAATTACGCACCCCGCCGACCTCATTGGACACGCTACAGGTAGCCAACGGGATAGACGGACGCGCCATGATCACGGTGACGTTACCGCCTGCGGGTATGATCATTTTGGGTTAAAGCGGTAGATCCGAAACTCCGCGATCGCCCATTCCAATGTCAGTTGATAGGTACGCTCCAAAAGAGGCAACACCCGATCGGTTTGGGGATCATCGATTGCGAGGATCACCCAAACCGGTTGATCGCCCACGGTCAAGCGGTTGAGGATCGCGCTAAGTTCCGTCGGATCAAAATCCCGCCAACCCAGATCGACGCTGATCCCGCGTCGCAATTGCAACGCATGATCATAAGCGGCCGGGATGCTCTCCGGAGTCCATGCCACGATCACCGGATGACGCGGATCGCGCTCTGTCAGATATTGCGCCCATTGACCGGGCCAATCCGGCCGGGTGAACAACGTCATCACATAGATCAAGCTGATCAACGCCGCACCTGTGATCGCAAGACGCGCTCGATCAACGCGACTCGCTAACAGCGTGATCAGCGCGGGCAAGGTGACGATCGCAGCTGACAGGGGCGCGACCATCGGGGGTTTTAGGATCACGTAGGGGATCACGCAGATCCCGATCATCAGCCAACCCAGATGACGCGCATCACGCAAGATCAAGGCGTGTAACGGGATCAACAGCAACGCGCCTAGGTCGGTATACAGGGCGATGATCAAGATCGCAGCGTATAGGAGTCGGGATCGTGAGAGCGTTAACTGACTGATCGCACCCAACAGCAATAACAGCGCATACGGGGCGATCGTATGTCCGGCAAATACCATGATCGGCACCACCAACCAGACAGACGATTTTAGCGGTAAACGCATGATCAACGCAAAAGCGATCAAACTCATCCAAGCGGACAATAAGCGACTCAGCTGGATCGAGTCGCCGAATAACGTGGCCCACCCATCCAATAACAGCGGATAGACGGGGTGATCGGATCGTTGGATCAACGCGGTAACATTGATGCGAACGGCGCGTAAGACCTCACTCGGTGCAGCGGGTTCTAGCGGAGTGACATCGCGGATCACAGCCAAAAAATGCGCTTCGGTAGAGGTGATGCCAAGTGATCCGCCTAACAGCAGCGCCACCCACATCACCCCAAACAAGATCGCCCGTGAGGACATGCCTAGTCCTTGGCGTAAGGCAAACTCACCGTGACGGTGGTCGTATGACGGGGAGCGCTTTCGATCTGAAACTTGCCACCATGCACCTCGGTCATGCGTTTTGCGATGATCAAGCCGAGTCCGCTGCCTTGCTGTTCATAAAACCACCGCTCAAATTGAATATACGCGCCGATCGCGGCGATTTGTTCGGGGGTGAAGCCGCGTCCGTGATCGATGATGCGAATGGTATACATCGCGCCGTCATGCGTGCCACTCACATGGATCGCTTGGCCAGCGGTCGAAAATTTAAAGGCGTTATCGATCAACTCATGGATGATCTTGACAAAATCTTGTTCGGCCATCGCAAGATCCCCTTGCGAAGGTTCAAGCTTGACCTGAACATCGCTTTGTCGGTGCAGGCGATGGGATTGTTCAGAGACCTGAAATTCTAAGGCCTTGGCCGGTTCTGGTGTGCGAAATTGTTTGAGGTTGGCTAAGCGCACCTCATCGCGGGCCACGGTTTCTAAGCGAATGTAGGTCAAATAATTTTCAACCAGATGATAGAGGCGTAAGGCGGCGGAGTTGATATAAGTGGCCCATTCGGTGATCTGTTGTGGCTCCATATTGTTCGCCTCTAACAACAGCATATCCGAAAAACCGATCACCGTGTTCAATGGGGTACGGAGTTCATGCGGCAAAGATAAAGTGATATTAGCACGCAATTGATCCAGTTGTTTGGTGCTTTCTTCTTTGTACGCCGCATTACGCAACAAACGGGCGCGGATCGC
>JALOOG010000083.1 GCA_025454525.1 Anaerolineae bacterium
TCCATCTTGAGGGGGCTTGGTTTAACCCCAGACGATGCGATTGTCTCAGCCGCGACACTTTCCGCCGCGCTGACTGACACACGCTCTCCGCCTACCAGTCTACCCTTGGCAGGCTCAACTGGTCTCTTATCCGCTTACAGTTGTTAAAGTCAGTGTGTTTATCATGCTTCACATTTTAAGCCACTTGATCCGCCGCGTCAATGATCATTTTCGACTTGCGCCTCTGTGTGCAACACATAACGCACATCGCGTTCCCCATTTTCTACGCCCATCGGCACGCGCAACGGAATCCATTCCCCCGGCGCAAGTTCCCCAAATTCGATCACCCGATACCCCAAAACCCGCTGTTCACCTGCATACACCGTGACCACCACCCGCGCCTGATACACCTTCGCGGACTGCACATTTTCCACTTGCGCTACCACCGTGAACAGATCCGCATCCCGTTCCACCCGCGCATTACTCACATTTAACGACACATGCGGCTCTTTGAGCGGATCGACCCGTTCTAAGGAAACCACCAACGCACGATACGGCATCGACGCGCTCTCACCCTCAAAAATCACCCGATATGGCGCATCCGTATTCGGTGGAATCCAACGCTGTTCCACACTCACCGCCCGCGTACTCAACAGCGCGCCATCCACATCATACAGATCCGCCCGCAATGTCACTTCACCCACATCGGTATCGCGCTGATTCCGGACATACCCCAAACAGATCAATTCTTCTACGATCGTCAAAGAACACAACGGTGAATGCAATTCCACACCATGCAAGGACGGCACATTCACCACTGATCCCTCACCGAGATCACCTTGACTTGGGTTCAATGTCTGTAACACCGATAACTCGGTATCAAAATTTTGTGCTAACTGTTCCCAAGTTTCACCCGCCTCCGCCTGATAAACCATTGGGGTAATCGGGAGCGAGGTAGCGGTGATCGGCGGCATGAAGGGATGGAGCGATGGAGTCGCGATCAACCACAAAGTGAGTGTGATCGGAGGGAGATCGATCGGAGTCAAGGTGCGGGGTGGGACTTGAGCAGCACAAGCCACCAACCACAAACACAAACAGATCACACCGATCCCTACTGTGATACGCCAGTAGTTCATGAACGATTATCCCTCAATATCCCTGCATTATCCCACATTATATCCCGATCGCCACGAATGCACATGGGACTATGGGATGAATTTGATCGTAACCCACTTAACGCATTTGAAAACCCCGATCTCACGTTTTATAATCAATTCGGTAATCTACATCGAAATTTAGCCCAATAGGTTAAAAATGCCACAAGATACGCTCCAAGTTCAGTATGAACAACTTGAACAAGCAGCCAGCCATCTCACTGGCGAAGCGGATCGCATTGAAGCGATTTATAAACGAGTTTATCAACAAGTCGATCGTTTGCGTCAAAACGGGTGGATCTCGGAAGAGTCCGATGCCTTCTATAACGAGATGGACAATAACTTTTTACCGCGAGTGGTGCGTTTAATCCGCGCCTTAGATGCTACTGCCGACGGGATCAAACAGATGATCGTCATTATGGCCGATAGCGAAGAACAGGCCGCTAATCATATTCGGCATCAAACGACAATCATGCCGATCGTCACCTCTAATAATGGTGGTTCACGACCACGCGGTTTAGGCTTAAACGATCCTTTCCGCGATCTATGGGATCACGACGGTAACATGATCCGTATACAGGATACCGAAACTACGCCGATAACCGATGAACAACTTGCCGCCTTAGAAGCGTTAGGAATCGAAATTCCCGACGGCGCGAACATCACCTCTGAACAAGCCCAAGCGGTGCTTGATTACTATGAGGAGAATCCCGGTATTTTGTCAACAGATATGACCTTTAATGAAGCGTTTGAAGCTGTCGGTATCGCCCGCCGCTTAGAGGATATGGGCATTAGCCTAACGGATAGCCCTTATAATCCCAACACTTGGTCGGTAGAAGAATTGCGCGTGATGGATCAAACTTTTACCGAGATGGCGGAAAACGCTGCCGCTATTTTTATCGCACAAGTGGAAGCGCAACCAGGAGCAGAAGCAGGAGATGGAATGGAAGCGTTGATCGCGGTGGCCTATGAAATGGGATTGCCGCCAGAACGAGTCAACGATGCCGCACTGATGCTGTTAGCCGATGGTAACGTTGAAATTCGTCTTGATAGCGGGCATGGTAATACCAATTCCGTCGCTTATCTACCTGATGAAGGGAGCGGTTACGGAATGCGGATGGTGCGGACAGTGGATGTTCCTAATGCCGAAGGCGGCACGACTCCCCAAAACATTCGCTTTGACTCCAGAGATTACACCTTGCTTTCGACCTCTGCTAACCCCGGCCCACCCTTTGTAGTTGATAATATGCTGGGGCCGGACTACCGGACTGAAACCAGAACCACCACTTGGTACGGATTAGCCTCTACCGGCTCCGTGATCTTGTCCGATTACATTGTGAATGAAGGAGTCGGACAGACTTTGAACAGCGCCTACGGCACATTTACCTCACAAGGCCTGATCGCCCATGAATTTTCACACCTAATCGAATTTCAAGCAACTGAGGCCGAACGTACCGCACTTGGCACGAGTACCGACGGCTTAAGCGAAGAACCGCGCTCCACCAACCAAGATTTTGAAATCCGGGCGGATATTATCACCAACGGTTTGTTAGGAGAATTGTCAGGTGATCAATTAGATCGCTATGAAACCTTTATCGAAAGTCGTTATGACGACAATTACAACGCCGGAGATTACAACTTTGACGACGTGCCGCAGGAATACCTTGACGATGTGCCGAATTATGATCCTCCCCAAGAGGCCTAAATCTGTATGATGCTCAAATTCATTCTCACCTTGTTGATCGCGTCGTGTGGACTTGCCTTGAACCCCACACCACCGATCGCGCCGTCCGCTTGTCTCCTTTTGAGTGGTGATCTACAACTCGCTTTGGATCACGACTCCTCAGAGCGCTTTTTACAACCAGCACTGAGCATGGTACGCGGACAAGACTCCGAAGAAAGCATCAATCAGACCTTTGGCATCAACTTGCGCGTTCCGGTGGAAAGAGACGGTGACGTGTTTCCTTTAGCGATCGCGATCTTTCCAGTCAACATCACCGCGCCGTATGAAGGCACACTCCCGCTAAGCGATGATCCCGAACAGATCGGTGAAGGGGCGATCGGGGTATTTGCCGCGATCCGATCCCTTAAGCTTGACAATGGCGTGCCGTCCACCGATCAACGCTTTCCGATCACCTCCGGTCAAGTCCAATTTGTGGTGAGCGCGATCGATCAAACCGAACGTTACCACCTCACCTATACGCTGATCACCGAGACGTTTACGATCACCGGGCAATTGACGGTTGATTTAGATCAAGGGGATAGCGCATCGGAAACTGTGATCATCGGCCCATGTGAACCCACTCAAAATCGTTGGAAACGCCTCAAAGAAATCTTGAGTCAATCGTAATATAGTGTGTGGATGAGGCCCTCTAAGCCTCATCCACTGACAACAGACGAATCCCGCGTGCGGTGTGACGGATTCGTAAGATTAACCCCGCTTTTGTCAAAATCTCAAGGTGATGTTCCACCGCCGCCGGCGCGATAAAACACGCTTTTGCGATCTCGCGATGCGTTGGTGGTAGCTGTTCCTGCTGAATCTGCTCACTAATAAATTGATAAATCCGCATGGTCTGATCGGGTAAGGGCATCGGATTAGCTCCTAAGGATGACTTAACGATGTCGTCTAAGCGATCTTAACACAATCAGAACATATTTTCTATTTAGAGACGGTACGAAAACCATTTGAAGATCGTTGTTGATTCAGGCTATGATCTACAGCTATCGAGTGATGTTTGAGGCAGACAATGAACCTAAAATTTCAAGAGATTGCGGAGTCCGATCTGCTGTTGCAAACCCCATTTCGCCATGATCAGATCTCACAAATCGGCGCGATCTGTGAACTTCATGAAGGGATGCGTCACCTAGATCTGGTGTGTGGCAAGGGCGAATGGTTATGCCATTGGGCGCGGGAATATCAGATCATCGGGGTAGGGGTGGATCAAAGTGAACTGTTTATTGAGGCCGCGAAATTGCGCGCCGATGAGCTAGAGGTGATCGATCAGGTGAATTTTGTCGTGGATGACGCGGCCGCCTATCCCCAAGATTATCACACCTTTGATCTGGTCAGTTGCATCGGCGGATCGTGGATCGGGGGCGGGTTGATCGGCGCATTGCGTTTGATGCAGACCGCGCTTAAACCTAAAGACGGTTGGATCGTGATCGGTGAACCGTTTTGGCATCATCTCCCACCGACCGAAGCGTGTGAGTCTTTAGGCGTGATCGAAGACACCTTCGCTACTTTGCACGGCACGTTAGATCGTTTCGAGTCATTAGGGTTGACGTTGGTTGAAATGATCCTCGCGGACACAGCCGATCAAGATCGCTATGAGGCGCAACAATGGTTAGCGGTCGATCGCTACCTGCGTGAACATCAAGATGATCAAGACGCGGCGGCCTTGCGTCAATGGAGCGCGCACAATCGGCGGGCGTATCTCACTTACGGGCGTAAATACCTCGGCTGGGGCCTGTTTGTGTTGCGTCCGGCCCCATGATCTTGGCATTAACCCAAGTGATCGGTGCGATTATGCGCTCTCAAGGTCCACGGTTCGCGACCGGCGTTAGGTTTAAACCCGAACTCTGTCCAACCTGTGTTATCGATCAAGGTGCTACAACGGCGGTAGGGGCCGACATTGAACACATTATCGATCATGCCCGCGATCACCCCGCCATGGGCGACCACATACACCGTTTGATCAAGGTGTTTAACGATCAAGTCATCGATAAACACGGCTAATCGGATGCGAAAGTGCATCCAACTTTCGACGTTTTCGACCTCAATACTCCGGGGGATAAACGGCGCTTCATCGGCGTAACGGTTGGCAAAGCTACGGGGCAAAAGCGCTTCTTCGATCGGTAATCCCGTGGCATAAGTCGTGCCGATCTCCCGTAAGCGATCATCAAACGTCGGAGCAAGATTAAACGCCTCCGAGAGATAATGCGCCGTTTGACGGGCGCGGATCATGGTGCTGCAATACAACGCATCGGTTTTGGCACCATGTTTCCATAACCAATTGCGTAATTGGGTGGCCTGCTGGTGGCCCGTTGGGGTCAATTCCGTGTCCAGAGTGTGTAGGGTCTCCCAACTGGCCACATTTACATGGCTTTCGCCGTGTCGCACGATGATTAAACGCACAGGTGATCCTTTCTAAAATCGTGATCTACCCGTTGAGTGTAACCTAGATCCAACAACGCTTGTAGTCTTGGGCATATTGTCGAAACGTGATCGGCGCACGGCCTAACAAGCGTTCGGTATCGGGGGCGATCTGGGCCGCCATGCCGAAACGGGTGAGCGTGTAGAGCAGGGTCATCACGATCGTAAACGGCCATGGCCGCCCGAATGTCCGTTGATCTCGCACAAATTGCCAGATCGACGGATTGGTATAGCGGATCGGAGTCCCCAACACCTCGCTTAAGATCGTGGCGATCTCCGTATAACTCAAGGCCTCGCTCCCTGTGAGATCATAGGTTTTGTCCGCATGGCCGGGTTCGGTCAACGCCCGGATCGCCACCTTTGCAATATCACGCACATCGATAAAAGCGGTTCGGCTTTGGCCGGCGGGAATCGCCAGTTGATGTTGATCGCGAATTTCATCGCGATGTGTGGTGTTCAGATTCTGCATAAAGAAGCCGGCCCGTAGCATCGTGGCAGGGATACCCGATGATCGGATCAAGGCTTCAATCCGATAATGCGGTACATAGCGCCGTTGTTCGACTCCGATCAACGATAAGAACACAATTTGAGAGACTCCCGCCGCTTGGGCCGCCTCGATCAACGCTTCGATCGCTTGCGTCTGCACGATTTGAGGCGGTCGGATCAAAAAGAGCCGTTCGACTCCGCTTAAAGCGGGCGTAAACGTCCAAGGTTGCATAAAATCAAATGGCACGTAGTCGTAAGCGTCGCCCAATTGTGCGCGGGCGCGTTCAGGATCACGGGCGGCGATCCGCGCCCCCGGTAAACCCTTCGCGACTTCGTAACCGACGTTCCCTGTAGCCCCTGTGATAAGGATGGTCATGATGTTGTTTCCTGTTCTTGAACCTCTAAAAAAAGTGTTGATCTTGGTCGTGCCGTATGACAGCGGTCAGCGCGCCCAACGGATGGGCGCTGGCCCGCAACATTGGTTGACCGCCGGACTCGCTGATCAACTCAAGCGCGATCAAGTGCGTGTCACGGTCGAAACGATCGAGTCGCCGTTGAATTTCCCGTTGGAAGTTGGGACGATGCTGGCCTTGAATCAACAGATCGCGATCCGCATCCGCCAAGTGTCGGCCGATCTCACGATCATCCTGTCGGGCAATTGCAGCAGCACGATCGGCGCAGTTGCTGGACAACCGGAGGATCTGGGGGTGATCTGGTTTGATGCCCATGGCGATTTTAATACCCCCGATACGACGGTCACTGGGTTTTTTGATGGGATGGGATTGGCCGCCTTGATGGGCTATGGTTGGAACGCGGTGATGCACCAGATTCCCGGGTTTCGCCCCGTTCGACAAGTGATCCATATCGGCGGGCGAGACTTTGACCCAGAAGAACGTGAGCGCATGATTGCGGCGGGGGTTCAGTTGATCGATCAGCGCGTGAGCGGTGCGGTCTTGGAATCCTTCAAACGGGTTCATGTGCATCTTGACCTCGATGTCCTTGATCAACCCGTCAATCCGTTTTTTACTGAAGGCGGGTTGCGTGTGGATCAGGTACGGGCAAATTTGACGGAGATCGCCACTCATACGACGATCTCCAGTCTCTGTGTGTCCGCTTATGACCCGCGTCACGATGAAGAAGGGCGCGTTTTACAGGCGGGACTCACCTTGATGAACGACTTGATCGATCGGCTTATGCTGTCCGGCGGGTGAGCAACCAGACGATCGGCACGGCCGCCGCCACATGCAACACCTGTAACGCGATGATCATTTCAGTCGGCACGTTGGGCAAGCTAAACGGTGGGATCGCCATGATCAGAAAGACCACCGCGGCCACGATGTAAAAAATCCGTGTGGGAGTCGCGGTAAAGCGTTGCAATCCGGCATAAACCAGCGACGCGCCCAACGTAGACATAATCGTTAACATCACCACCGGAATCACGGTGATCGGTTGATTGGCAGGTTGTACCAGAACGGTATCCGGCATCCAACCGATCGCCTCTAAGACCAAGTACACGATCACGGTGATGATCGGCGTGACGATCACGGCCGGTAACACATTTTGACGCAGGTAAGTTCCCCATCGTGGGGCGGGTAAAGTGGCGGTTGTCATTTGCCTGAGTCCTTTCTATAGACCAGTCTACATAGAAATGATAAAATTTTTTAACCTTATCCACGTTCCGCTTGTCGGATCAAGGTCGCCACATATTCGGCCAGATCTAACAAGGGTTGCGGGCTTTGCGCTGTGCGGGATAACAAGATCCCGCCCTCTAAGGTGGCGATCGTCAACATCGCTAAGCGTCCAGCCTGATCTTCGGCGATCCCGCGTGAAGCCAATTTCGTCGCAATCGCCCGTTGCCACAATCCGTAGACCTCTTGACAAGTTTGACGTAAGCGCTCACTGGTCGAGGCGGTCTCGGAGGCGACGGTGGTGATCGGCCCACCCGCACGATAGCCAGAGATTTCGATATGATGTGCCACGCGCATCATAAAGGCACGCACGGCTTCGGCCGGATCTTCGATCTCCTCTAATGTCATCTCCAGACGCGCCAATACCGAATGCCCGACCTTCTCAATCGCTTCGGCGGTGAGTTCTTCTTTGCCGCCGGGGAAATAATGATAGAGCGATCCCTTTGGGCTACCGCTTTCCTTGACGATCTGATTTAACCCAGTGGCATGATACCCCTGCATTTCCAACAGTTCGCAAGTGGTTTCGATGATTTGATCGCGTGTGTTCGGCATTTACGCTCCCTTTCTCACTTAAATTATACCAACTGGTCTACAGAAAAAGCAAGTATTTTTATGAAAATTTGACGATTTTCGTTATCATCAAAGGGTAAAAGAGCGAGTTGATCAGAGGGAGAAACTCATGGTAACAGTCAAACGGATTCATGTGGCTTCAGCGTTTCGTGTGGGGGCCTTGGTCTTTGGGATTTTATTCGCGATCGTAGGCTTTTGTTATACGATGATCGTCGTGCCGGCCCTGTCATCCCCTCAATTTGCGCGCCAATTAGGGTTAGAGGATGCGGGTTCAATTTCGCCGCTCAATTTTTTGATCACCTTTGTGGTGTGTGGAGTGCCGTTATACGCCGCCATTGGGGGTGTGTTTGGGGCGTTATTTGCCTTGATCTACAACCGAGTCGCGCAATGGGTCGGGGGATTAGAGATCGAATTAGAGCGCCAAGTGATGCTCAGCTATTCAGATCCCTTGGCCAAACCGCTCAACACAGATGAGCCGTTTGGAGACATCAAAGGCAAGGATATTCCATGAATTGGCGTAAACTTCCGGTATGGTTTGCGGTGATCCCGTTGTTATGGTTTGCAACGGGAGTCGCGGCAAGCCAACTCCGTGTCGATGCGTTTTGGATGGATGAAGAATATACGATCTTCATGGCTGCGGGCGATAGATACACTGCACCGTGGTATGAAATGTTGCGACGTGTGGCTCAATATAGTTGGCCACCATTTTACTATCTTGCAATTCATCCTTGGACGACGGTATTCGGTTGGGGTGAGTTTTCTTTGCGCTCATTTTCGATGTTTTTTGGGATCATCGCGATCGCCTCACTATATCGATTCGGCAGGCTAATCAATTGGCGAATAGGTTGGATTTCGGCCGCTTTATTGACCACTTCCACTTTTTATATCTACTACTTACATGAAGCGCGGGCCTACAGTCTCTATTTGCTTTTGATGATTGTCTCTGCCTTGCTCTATTGGAAATTCCTGAATATACGCCAAATCCAACGCGGGCAAGGGATCGTTTTTGCCTTAGTCAACGCTGCCTTTATGGCAACCCATTACATCGCAGCCGCGGGTATGACCGCCATTGGCCTTTATCATCTCCTGTTTGTGCCCAAAAAACGCCGTTGGCATCAAGTGATGCGTACTTTTTTATTGACCTTGTTATTGTTTTCACCCTGGTTAGGCGTAACCATTGCGGTCGTGCTTTCGGAGCGAGTCGTTGAACGTGGTTTGCCGAATGAGTTGGTTATAAGTGAAATGCTCTATGCTTTTAGCAATGGCTTAGCACCTTGGCTGATCGGGTTACTCATCTACAGTGCGCTAGTGTTGCGTGGACGGACGATCGGCTATCTATGGATCATGTTGATCGGCACGACGATCACCGCCTTGATCTTTAACCTATTCACCGATTTTCTGTTTCACATCCGTCATATCATGATCATACAACCGCTCTTATATCTGATCTGTGCGGCGGGAATCGATCATCTCTTACGGCAACGTTATCGGGTGATCGGGGTGGGATTATTAGGCGTATGGATGATCGTTGGGGTGATCCAGATGACCAGCACCGATTTTATCTACGCCTTAGCCGGTCAACAGCAGACGATCCCCTATGACACAATGAGCGACATCACCACCGTTTATCGCGAGTGTGTAGGTGAGCGGGACGCGGTAGTTTTTAACATCGTTGATCGTCCTGAAGTGAACGAATTGTTTATTGTAAACATATTAAATTATTATATTAGAGATCAACGCGATCCAATGATCCAATACACACAACTGTTACGGGTGTATGATTTTCAAACAGAGGTTGTAATTGAAGGGGACACCCTAGCGGAAAAGTGGTTGACGTTTATCGGTGAGGCTCAGTCCGTCTGGTTTATCCAACGTGAAGATTATCATACGCATCCCGCCGCTCAAGAGTTTGATCAATTGATGCGTGTGCAATACCCCGCATGTCATCAGCTACGCACCGAGACCGAGGTCATATTGCGTCTATACGGTTCACCACCGCCCATGAATTGCACGGCGATCCCACAAACTTGGACGACTTGTGATCCGATTCCGGAATGAGGGTGGGTTATTTCGGGCGCATCAACCTTATGCGCCCGGTGATGTTAGGACACTTGCGGGATAATGTCTTTTCCGAACGCTTCTAGGGGGCGGAGTGTCTCGGTATCGGGCATATTCAAAATCAGATGCGAAAATCCCATTTCATTTAGCTCACCACACAGATCGATGATCGCTTGGGCGCTCATGCCGTCGTGATCCAGTTGGATCGTGCCTAACACGGTTTTTTCGATCGTGTTGTAATCCCGTCCCACCGACTCGCAATGTCCCCGTAAAATCTCTAGGGATTGCATCAAGGTGGCGCGGCGACTCACGTAGCGTTGATGATGACCTTTACCAGATTGGGCCGTGGTTGCACCCAGATAGAAGTTACACGCATCGGCATATTGCGCCACTAAGCGAAGCGTCTTCTTTTCGCCTTCTCCACCGATCAAGATCGGCGGGTGAGGTTGGCTGATCGGCAACGGATGTCCCACCGGATAATCCAATTGATAATGCTTTCCGATAAACGGGGCGGGTTGATCTGACCACATCTGCTTAGCGATCAACAGGGTTTCCTCTAAGCATTCGTAACGATCCTTCAATGGCGGAAAATTCAACCCTAGCCCCTTGGCTTCCTGCTCATACCACGCCGCGCCGATTCCCAGATAAGCGCGTCCATTGGATAAGACATCTAACGTATTGACCGTTTTAATCAGCAAACCCGGCGCACGATAGGTGGCGGCGGTCACCAAGACCCCTAACTTGATCCGACGGGTGATCCCTGCTAAAAATGCGCTTGTCGCATACCCTTCTAACATCGGCGCTTCCGGTGGGCCAAATTCACCGCCCATCTGAAACAAGTGATCCATCACCCATAAGCTATAAAACCCGACCTCATCCGCGGTTTGACCGATCACGCGCAACCGCTCCGCAAGGGTTTGAGGGGGATCTTGCCAATCAAAACGGATGATCTGTAAGCCGATTCTCATGGTGCTGCTCCTTTTATCAATATCGTAGTGTGGTTAGAGGCGTTAGCGCTATTCTAACGAAAAGAGGGAAAATGCGCTGTTTGTATGGTTTTCACGAAGCGATCCCGCTCCCCACACAACAGATTGTCCCACCGAAGCCCGTGATTCGGCGCAATTTGTCTATCGATCACGATCACCCCTAGAGATCATGACCCAGAATCTAGCACAAATAGCTAAAATGACGGTGCAAGGGAGGATCAAGGGGTCGGTGAAAGTTAGACACACTGCCTAAAATGATCCCTATTTCAACTGTATAAGTTTTAGATAGTCTGGGAGGATCCGCTTCAACCCCCAAAATTTAGGGGTTCTCCTGTCAGTTTTGGCTAAATCTTCGCGTGGAAATTCATCGCTTGTTTCGGTGTTTTTCGGTGAACGACTCGGTTAATCTGTAGTCAAATCAGACAAACAACGCGAAAAAATTCACTAAGGGGAGCGCAACCTATGCGGAAGTTATGGTCACGGTTAATCGTTTTAGCAATTGCGACAGGCGTGCTGATGGTGGTTTCTACCTCGGCCTTTGCTCAAGATGCGGCCCCGACGGCGGCTGATCTCACCACGATTAAGGTGTCCATCGATACCGTGTGGGTGATGTTAACGGGCTTTTTGGTCTTTTTTATGCAGACCGGTTTCGCGATGTTAGAAGCGGGCTTAATCCGACAAAAAGCGGTGGTGAACGCCTTGCTAGAAAACTTCATCGACGCGGGTCTCACCGCGATCTGTTGGTGGGTCGTGGGTTTTGGGATCGCCTTTGGTGCGACCAGTGGCGGGTTATTCGGCACAACGCTGTTTATGCCCGGCGTGGCCGAGATGTCCGCGCCATTCGGCACACTGAATATTTCAGTTTTGACGATGTTTTTCTTCCAATTTGCCTTTGCGGCCACGGCCAGCACCATTACTACCGGCGCGATGGCCGAACGCACCGACTTCATCGGCGACTTGATCTACAGCGCGATCATCGCCATTGCGATCTATCCAGTGATCGTGCATTGGGTGTGGGGCGGTGGTTGGTTAGGGGCGAATCTGGGCTTTTATGACTTTGCGGGTAGCACCGTCGTTCACACCGTCGGCGGGGTGATCGCGCTGATCGGTGCGATTATGTTAGGGGCGCGTTCTGGGCGTGAATTTGGCAGCCCACCGAAACCGCACAATCTCGCTTTAGCCACCCTCGGCACGATGATCCTGTGGTTCGGGTGGTTCGGTTTCAACCCCGGTTCAACTTTAGGGGCGTATGGTCAAGGCAGCTTGATCGGCTTAGTCACCCTGAACACCACTTTAGGTGCGGCGGCCGGCGGTTTAGCGACGATGTTCTTCATCTTTTTCCGCACAGGAAAATGGGATCTGGTCTATACCTTAAACGGCACTTTAGCAGGTTTGGTCGCCATTACCGCGGGGTGCGCGTTTGTCAGCCCGACCAGTGGCATCTTGATCGGCTTAATCGCGGGGATCTTGGTGGTCTTAGCGACTGATCTGATCGAAATGTTAAAGATCGATGACGCGGTGGGCGCGTTCCCGGTGCATGGGGTATGCGGCATTTGGGGGACGATCGCGATCGGCTTATTCGCCGACTCCACCTTGACCACTTTCGGCGCGAACGCGGGTAAAGCGGGCGTGTTGATGGGCGGCGGCTTCGAGATCTTGGGGGTGCAGGTGGTCGGATCATTAGCGACAATCGCTTATGTCAGCGTTGCGTCGGTGTTGATGTTTGGCCTGTTGAAAGTGATCAATCGTCTGCGGGTCAACAAGAAGGCGGACATCATCGGGATCGATGTGTACGAACACGGCGCGAGTATCTGGCCAGATGTTTTGCCCTTCCCGGAAGATGTGCCTGCGGGGGGTGAGACCAAAGGGGCGACCGCACCCGCTGCTGGAGATTAGTCCCAACATTCGGATAACACGGACGGCCCTTGATCAGTTGGTCAAGGGCTGTTTTGATCTCCCCTAAAAAAACAGACAAACATCCTCTTAGGAAAATCTCGTATCAATGGAGATCGTGTTAGAGGGGCAGTTTTAAAGCTCAAAGTAAGCAAGGTCGTGGAATGAAAATTAATCCAACGTCCCCTTGCCAGCGTTTGTTGAGCGTTTCGATCGATACTTCTCGGTGATTCGTGTCAAAGTCCCCTAGCGTGCGAGGATTACCCCAAAACTTAGCAAGTTTCATCAGGCCGTTTACCATTTTCCTAACGCCGCAAAGTGCTTGATCCCTTCATTTTGCCATGGGAACAATCCGTTTAGGTTCATTGTTCGGTAGATACTCCTCACTTAATTCTGAACCTCAGACTTTCCCACCTAAAACTGTCTTATATGAGGTGATGAGTCTGCATGAGTAGGCTAAGAAAAAAAATACCCCACCCATGGAGATCGATCAGCCCATCTTACGCGGGCCGATGCTCGCCTCATGGTTGGGTAGGGCTAGGGTGGGGTTGGACAGGAGAAACTTTCCTGAGAGTACTTTTTCTAAGGTGACTTCTGTATTCGCTATACCCCCGCTGATTCCATGATGTATGCACATACTCCTAAGGGATCGCCTGTTGACGGGCGTGGATCGCCAATTGATCCGCCGCGGGACTCGATCCCGCCTCCCAATTCCAACGGATCGTGCGCGCTTGGAGGATCGGATCAAGCGCCTGCCACAGCTCACAATGGGCGATCGTTTCGCCTTTGCTGTTTTTCCATCCCTTATTGCGCCATCCCTTGATCCATTGAGTCGCCCCATTCTGCACCAGTTCATTCGGGGTATACACCACAATCGATCCCTGTTCAGGCAGCCGCTTAAAGGCCTGGTGGACGGCCATCAAAGCGAGGTGATATTCGCTGGTTTTGGGTTCGGTGCCACTCAATTCGATCGTCGTGTCGTCAAACGTTAAGATCGCGCTCCAAGCGCCGAAACGCTTCCCAGAGTCGTAATCAATCGCTGTATGGATCACACAATCAAATGAGGCGGCAGAGACAACGGGGGTCGCAGCGGGTGGAGTCACCGTTTGGCCTAAAATTTGGGCGCGGCCGTTGGTTGCCAGTTTATCAACGCGCTCATTATGCACATTGCCGGAATGGCCTTTGACCCATTTCCAGCTAATTTGATGACGTTGGGTAGCGGCATGTAAGCGTTGCCATAACTCCGGATTCATGACCCCTTTCCAATTTTTTTTGATCCAATTTTTGATCCATTCGGTGATCCCCTTCTGGACATACTGGCTATCGACATAAAACACCACCTGATGCGGTTCAGACAGTGCCTCTAGGGCCTCACACGCCGCGCTTAGCTCCATCTGATTGTTCGTCGTCTCCAATTCACCGCCGAATAGCGTTTGTTCCCGTCCATCGGCAAAGATCAATAACGCGCCCCATCCGCCTGGGCCGGGATTCGGATTCGCACCACCATCAGAATAGATCGTCACTTTGGGTAAATTCATAAATTCCTGTGCTTCGCTTAAACTGAAAAATCATGTGGGCATTGTACCTCATTTTTAAGCGCATGGGTCTCTTGCCCAACACCTCATCTTGGTTGTTATCGGAGTCGCCGATATAATCTCTCTTATTCAGTTTGATCACAAGGGATAAACGATCATGGCCTACCTCAATGGGCAAGAACGGGCAGAGTTGTTAGAAAAATTACGTCACATGAAATTTAACCGCGCCAAAGGCTACTTGAACCAGATCGACCCAAAAGCGCGTTTATTGTACCTACGCAATGTGCAGAATGTGGGGGAATGGTTGACCGCGTTTGAGTTGCCTTCATTAGGGACTCGTGTCACCTTGATCGAAGATCGCGAGTCGTCTCCCGGCCCCTTCGGTCGCTTAAAGACCGATTATCATTTGCGTGAGGTGGTGGTAGAGGCCATGCCGGGCAATCGGGCCTAACGTAACTCTGATCGTTGGGTTGGGTTATAAGCGTCGTGACATTTTTAAACTAGGATTATGACCATGTTAAGGACTTTAGAACAGACTCGCGATCACAGTTTGGCGCAACGTTTGGCCGCGATCGCTTTTTTTGTGGTGTTGACGATCATTTTTGCCAGAGTCACCTTAGAGATCGGCCCCGTGCCGCTCACCCTACAAACCCTTGCCGTGTTTCTGTGTGGCATGGTGTTAGGCGGACGTGACGGCATGATCGCGCAACTGATTTATGTCGGCTTGATCGCGATCGGACTCCCGTTTGATGCTCGCGGACTCGGTTCGGCGGTTTTTGCTGGCCCGACCGTCGGTTATCTGATTGGTTTCATCCCGTGCGCGTTGGTCACTGGGTTAATTGTGGAGCGAGTCCCGAATCGCTTCTTGTGGTATGTGGGTGCGGCCTTGATCGGGTCGATGTTCCTGTTTGGGTTGGGTGCGACCGCGTTATTGATCAAAGGGATCTATCCGACCGTTGGAGAAGCGATCTCATCCGGGATCTTACTCTTCATGCCAGAAAACCTCGCTAAGGCGGTGATGGCGGCCGGCATGACTGAAAGCGCACGCCGTTTACTGCTCTACACGCTCACACCCAAGCTATAAACAAAACCGAGAGGGCGCAACCGCCCTCTTTTGTCTCAATTGACTTAATACTTCTTGACCACCGTCTTATAAACGGGAGGTTGACGGTTTTGGATGAATTGGTATTCTTCGCGATACTTGCGAACTTCATCCAGATCGATCCGCGCTACGGTGAAGCCTTCTAAGGGCGCGCCGGTGTTGGGATCAGTCTCATCCACCATGGAGGCGTAGATCTGCCCACGCGGGCCGATCACCATGCTTTCCCCCCCAAAGTTAAGCGTAATGTCTTCGCCCACACGGTTCACCGCGGCGATATACACCGAATTTTCGTAGGCGCGGGCGCGGGCATAGGTTTTCCATTCGTCGATTTGGGACGCTTCCCAATTGGCTAGGCACAAGATCAACTCTGCGCCGTCCAAACTCAGACTACGGGCTACTTCTGGGAATGCGAGATCGTAACCGACCATGATCCCGATATTCCCGATCTCGGTCTCCGCGATCGGCAACTTGAAACCTTCACGGAAGGCCATGCGCTCTTCACCGCGTAGGTGGACTTTGTTATAAACTTCGATGAGATCGCCTTCGGGGCCGATCAAGATACCGGAGTTATACAACACACTTTCAACGCGCTCTTTAGTCACCATGCCAAACGCGATAAAGATCCCGTATTCGTTTGCACGTTGCGCCAATAGGT
Source organism: Anaerolineae bacterium (assembly GCA_025454525.1). Classification (GTDB taxonomy): domain Bacteria; phylum Chloroflexota; class Anaerolineae; order Aggregatilineales; family Phototrophicaceae; genus JALOOG01. The sequence continues at coordinate 16,260 of JALOOG010000083.1, forward strand.
TAATCGTGGGACCCGGCACCCGTTGCGCCAATTCCGTAAAACGCACACCGAGTTCATTACCACTGGTCACCAATTCTGGAAACACGATCAAATCCACGCGCTGTTGAGAGGCAATCGTGGAGATCATCTCGGACATTTTGATCAGATTTTCTTCCGCTTCGCCCAATTTCGGCTTCATCTGCACGAGGGCGATCGTAATTTCACGCATGGATTTGTCCTTGGGGGTTATGATTTTTCGACAACATCCCCTATTTTAATCGAATCAAACCATTTTTAACATCGGCGTTTCACCCATCCCACTTAATCGGAGATCAACACCCCAAAATCACACGGATGCGTTATACTATTAACGATGACTCGCGTTGATTGACCGGATGATGCTGATATGACTCCACCCCAACCCACCTACCCGATCCCGTTTATGGCGAATAAGCTCAGCCCCGATTACGTGGAACGGAAGGAATTAGAGGACATCATCGGACACTTCTTGACCCGTGATGATCGTGCCGCGATCACCTCCGCGTTACGCGGTGCGGGCGGCTATGGCAAGACCACGATCGCACAAGCCGTCTGTCATGATCAACGCATCTGGGGTAAATTCAGCGGCGGGATCTTGTGGGTGACATTAGGCGAGTCGCCATCGGATGCGCGGGCGCAACTCTTGGATCTGTACCGATTGTTGACCGGAAGTGAACTCAACCTCACGGAGATCAACGCGATTAAGGCGGCGTTGAATCAAGCGTTAAAAGATCGTCCGGTCTTGTTGGTGATCGATGACCTGTGGCGGCCGGAGCATCTCACCCCGTTTCTGCTCAATTGTACGCTGCTGATCACCACCCGTCACC
>JALOOG010000084.1 GCA_025454525.1 Anaerolineae bacterium
CAAGGCGATGACGGACGGGCGTATCCATGGGGCCCGAAATGGGACTCGAAACGCTGTAATCACAATGTGGATAATAAAGGCATCGGCCAGACGACCGCGGTACGGGAATATGAAGGCAAAGGGGAGAGTCCGTTCGGAGTAGTGGATATGGCCGGCAATGTGTGGGAGTGGTGTTTAACGGATTACGAAAATAATGAAAATGATATTAATGAAGCTGCGAGTCGCGTGCTTCGCGGCGGGGCGTGGAACGTCAGCAATACCAACGGCTTCCGCTGTGATTGCCGCGATAGGGGCAACCCACGTAGCTGGAACGACAGCAGGGGCTTCCGTCTTTCTCGCTCGTTCTTAAGTTCTGAATTCTGATCTTCTGGTTTCTGTTTTCTGATGTTCTTAACCCTTTCGGCGAAGCCGATCAAATTTTTTGGGGTAAATCGTTAGGTGAGGATAAGAGTTAGGTCAAGTAGACATCGCCGAAGGTGGCCGTCAACACGATCTCGACGATCGGCCAATCGCCTTGATCCACGTCCACCGAACGATAAACCCCCGTCGCTTCGGTCAGGTAGCGGGTCTCGTTGACCTTGAGCGTCACCATGCGGCCGGCGTTGACCGTGATCCGGGTGGCATAGCCCGGGGGCGTGATCAGCGTGCATACGCCTAACGCGGTCTGGACATAGATCGGCGCTAAGGCCTCACGCGGGGCGACCAGACGAATATCGCCTAAACCCGTGGCGATCACCGCGTCTTGGATGATCACATCGGAGAGGTCAAGGTTGAGTTGTCCCAGATGCGAGGTGATAAACAGTTGCCACGGGAGATCTTGCGCGAGGGCGATCTGCCAATCCCCGAACGCATACCACGGGGTATCGGCCCGCATAAAACGCAATTGCGCTTCGAGTTCGGTAAATTTAAATTGCGGGCGTGGCACGGCAAATTGCCCGGCAATCAGCCGGCCCTCCCGTTGTAGCGGGCGGATCTCAACATCAATATCAGCGGCGCTCACCTCGATCGTGCCGGACTGCACACTGCCGCGGGTGAGGAAGAAGCTATGCGTTTTGGTGATCAGCTGGATGTCACCGCCTAACAGGATCTGTGCGCCCGCGATCACCAAGACCAACGGCAACAGCCCCAACGGGTTAAAATCGCCCAAGAGCAAGAAGCTGTCCAATAACCAGACCACGCCGATCACGATCAACAACAGCGACCATAACAACGGGGCGCGGGTTTCTTTGGTGGGCATGGGGGGCGGTCTCCTGAAAGTTAAGCGAAAAACAAGCACAGGCGGGAGATCCCGCCTATGTTGATTTTATTCTTCGTATAGGTAATCGCGCAAGATGATGTGAGCGGACGATTGACGCAAGCGATTCAACGCTTGGGCCTCTAATTGACGCACCCGTTCCCGGGTCACGCCGATCGTTTGTCCGACTTCTTCTAGCGTATAGACTCGTCCATCCTCTAACCCATAACGCAAGCGTAAGATCTGCGCTTCACGCGGAGGCAGGCGGTTTAAGGCGCTTTGTAACTGCTCATGGAGCAGATGGGTCGCCACTTCCTCCGCCGGAGCGGGGCTGGTGACATCTTCGACAAAATCGCCAAAGGTCGAGTCGCCTTCATCATCGATCGGGGTCTCTAAGCTGACCGGCCGGCGCGAAATTTCTAGCAAGTTCTCCACCTTGTCGGGGGTGGTCTCCATGCCAATCGCCAATTCGTCGATGGTGGGTTCGCGGCCCAATTCTTGGATCAATTGCAACTGCACGCGGCGCATCCGATTCAGTTGATCGCCCATGTGGACGGGAACGCGGATCGTGCGCCCTTGATCGGCCACAGCGCGGCTGACGGCTTGGCGAATCCACCAAGTTGCGTAAGTGCTGAATTTATGGCCACGCCGCCATTCAAATTTGTTGGTGGCGCGGATCAAGCCGATATTGCCTTCTTGGATCAGATCCAAAAAGTGAACACCGCGTCCGATGTATTTTTTGGCCACGCTGATCACGAGGCGGGCATTGGCGCGGATCAGATGTTCCTGTGCCAATTCACCATCAATGATCACGTCTTTTAACTCATAAACATCGTCCGGTGGAAGTTTGTCTCCCATCTCCGTTAACGTTTCTTGTGCGATCACTCCGCGTTCCATGCGTTTGGCCAGTGATACTTCTTCTTCAGCGGTCAAAAGTGGAACCCGACCAGCTTCCTTAAGATATAATCCGACCACATCGTCGGTATCTAAGGCCTGTTGATAACCAGCGTCTTCTACTAAATCAAAGTCTGGCAGTGATAAATCCTCACCTTCTGCAAGATCGAGTTCGGCGGCAGCCAAAGCTTCATCGGACGGGACTTCTTCTTGGGACGGGGCGGGGGCCTGCGGGACAACGGTAACACCAGCTTCCATCAATCCGTCCATGATGTCGTCTAGCAAGGCAACGTCATTTTCCGCTTCAGGTAGCACAGCCAGAATATCATCATAGGTGATAGTTCCCTGTTTCTGCGCTTTTTCAAGTAACTGGCTTTGCAGTTCCTTTCGTGACATTTGTAACGTAGCGACCATAGTACACTAGATGCCCCGGCAAAAATTGACCTAGAGCGCTCCTCTTTTATCTCTCACTTTACAGAACAGTATGACACAAATTGATGTTTCCGTCGATATAGTCGATAAATCCCCGACGTGCTGGACGGGGACTAATCTTAATTAAAGTAACGCGGATTCGATTTTGTGTCAAGCACCCGATGGACTTATTAAACTTTGGATCAAAAAGTCTAGCCCACCCCGCGGTAAGGTGTACAAATACGGGCGATCATCCACCAAAACGTAGTATCCATCGCGGCGATCCGGCAAGAATCCGCCGATCGCAATGATATGTTGGGTTTGATCGACCCGCAAAAACTCTACAAACAGACGCAACTCACCTCCGTTCGGATCAAATCCGTATAAGGCCAAATTGGTCTGATCAGTGATCGGTTGGCTATCGATTGCTGCCAATAACACGATCGTGCGGGCGATGTCCGAAGCGCGATCGGGATCTAATTGCCCCTCATAAAACGGGGCGATCCATGATCCGTCTTCAGCACGGACTAAAGTGAAGGTTTGATGAGTGTTTGGATCGCGTAAGTTGATTGAAACTAAGTCACGCACGATCAGATCCGGAAACAGCGCATTTCCGCGTAATTCGTCAAATGGGTTAGCGGGAGGTTGATTTACCCGTGTGATACCCAACGCGATCACACTGATGGTGATGATCGCTAATATAGACAACATGATCCGCCGTGATCTTACCCCTGTAGCCATGGATGAGCGCCTCCTTAACGCCGACGACGGCGCACCCACACCAATACCCCCAACAAGAGCGCAACTCCCGGCATCAAGACTTGGGTGATAAAACCGACCGTATCTAACATGGAAGCCGAGATAAACATCAACGGCAACCCAGACACTTGCGCGTCAATTTCGATGCTGATCTGATCGGCGTATCCGGTTAACCAAGCGATGCTATCGGCAAACAAGATCGCGTTGCCATAGGGCGCGTAGATCTGCCCATTGGTGATAAAATCCGAATCGCCGACCAATAAAATCTTGGCCCCGGTCACATCATCACGGGCCCAAGCCATGAGGGTGAACGGGCCGCTAAGGTCTTGTGCGCTGTCATAGGTGGTTTGGCCGGTGGTGCTAAGTGTGATAAAGTCGGTTTCGCCGTAACTTTGGGTAGACGACGCGATCACTTGTCCATTCGGCACGGGTGGGCTATCCCGATTGACCTCAATCGCCCGGATGAGACGGAATTGGGCCACGGTATTCGCATCGGTGTTGAGACGCGATCCGATCTCTAGATCGGGGAATACGGCAAAACTCCCGACATCCAATTGCGTTTGACCACTCGCCACCGCATCCACTACGGCGGCATCCAACGCCCGAATCCCAAAATTGTCCCATAGATAGCGGTTAAATTCGCCGTTTTGGGTCAAGAGTGGCGCGGGTGTAAACAAGACATCCGTTGCGATCAACAACGATCCGCCGCGCTGCAAATAATCGTTGAGGATCGCGATCACTTGGGGCGGATAATCGGTGTTAGCGCGGGTTAAGACCACCGCCGAAGCATCCAACGGGATCAAGCCGTTCTGTTGGATCAACTGGGTAAAATCGATCGGCGTGGTGCGGATTCCGTTCTGTTCTAACGAGATGATCACTTCGGTGAGGCCGGCTTGTCCGGTATCTTGCGGATCGATATTGCTAAAGCCGCGCTCAAAATACACCCGAAAGCGATCGCGGGCCAATAAGCGCGATAGGGCGACGGTGGTATCCCGTTCCACAGTGGTTTGACGGCTGATCGGAACGAGGGTGGTATAGTCCACTTGGCCATCGGCGGTGAGATAAGACACAAACACCGCGCCGTCAATTTCGGCCCCGAAAGCGGCCGCTAAGGCCGGCTCTAATTGTGGATCGTAATAGCGACGGGTGATCAATCCCTCGGTTTCGACCTCATATAACCGGAAGATCTGATCATCCAACTCTTGCGAGATCAGCAATTGCGGCGAATAAAAACCGGTGATCTGGATCGAACGGGTGACATCTTCTAACATGGTCAAGGTGGCGTTGCTTAAGGTGTAATCGCGGCGATCGGTCATGTCTAAGGTGAGCGCGCTCCGTTGCACCACCAGATACACACTCACGATAAAGCCGATCAACACCAACGACGATAAGATCGCGCCCGTGCCGTAACGGACTTGCCGGCCGGTGAGCAGCGCTCGCGCTTCACGCGGACTCAAGCTGATCCACAAGATCAAACCGACGATGCCCACGCCCAACAGCGCCCCGATCACGGGGGTGAAACCGCCTTGCCATAACCACCCAACCAACGCCAAGATCAACGCGCCTGACCCGATCCCACTGGCAAATTGTCCGATCCGTTCTCGTAACGGCACGCTCGAAACTGTCTCTTGCATAAAGGTGCGATCCTCTACCGCCAACGGCGGGACTCGACCACGCGCATCGTGAGGAACAGGGTGATCGCGATCACCCCGGCGAAATACACCACATCCTCGACACGCATCAGCCCATAAGCGAACGAATCCGAAAAATGTCCTTGTAAGGTGATCTCGCGAATCACGCGGGCCAAGTCAATATTGGCCACGATCGCGCCGGCCAGATCCCCCAACCATAAAAACGCCAACACGGAGGTACTCAAAAAGGCCGCGAGAACTTGGTTTTCAGTCAAGGCGGAAAACAACAAGCCTACGCCTAAGGTTGCGCCGCCATATAACCAGATCCCAAGGTAAGCCGCGATCGTATGACCGAGATCCGGCCGGCTGATCGAGATCAAAATCCCCTGATAGATCAAGGTAATCAACAGCAAAATGGAGAAAAAGCACCACGCGCTTAAAAATTTGCCTAGCACAATATCCCGCTCACGCACAGGCGCGGTGAGCAGAAGCTCTAACGTGCCTTCACGGGTTTCTTCAGCAAACAGCCGCATGGTCAACACAGGAGCCAAGAACACCATAAAAAATGAGAGGTTAAACGGGATCAAGGCCGGATCAGGTGCTTTGGTGCCGACGCTAAAGGTCAGATCGCTGTTAAACCATAAGCCGGTGAGAAACAAAAAACCGGCCATAATCAGATAGGCCAACGGAGAGTTAAAATATTGCCCTAGTTCTTTGCGAAAGACAATCCACATGATGACGATTCCTTATGTTTGGGGCGGGGTGCGCCGCTTGACGACTTCAAGGAAGATGTCCTCTAGGGTCATGGCCACGGGCCGCAACTCCAGTAATTTATACCCCGCTTGGCTAACCCGTTCGGAGATCAACGATCGCACATCGCCACGCGCCAACACGTTAAACCCGCTGCCTTGGGGTTCAACCGTTTCGACTCCTCGGATCGCGCCTAATAATTTGAGTCCGGTTTCGACTCCGCCGCCCAAGATCTCGACGTAGAGATGATCGCCGGGGTAGAGCTGACGACGCAATTCATCCGGTTGACCTTGCGCTACCACTTCACCGCGATTCAAGATCACCACCCGATCGCAAACCTGTTCGGCCTCGCTTAAGATGTGGGTGCTGAATAAAACGGTGTGGGTTTTGGCCAAGGCGCGCACACTTTCGCGCACTTCGATCACCTGTTGGGGATCGATCCCGATCGTCGGTTCATCCAAGATCACCACATCGGGATTATGGACTAATGCTTGGGCGAGTCCGAGTCGTTGGCGCATCCCTTTGGAGAGTGTGCGAACCAAGTGCCGCCGCCGATCGTAAAGGTTGAAGCGTTCCAAGACACTTTTTACACCGTCGTGCGGTTGTTTGACCCCGCGCAATTTGGCCCAAAAGCGCACGTAGCCTTCCACGGTCATATCGGGGTAGATCGGGACGCGCTCTGGCATATAACCCACGCGCCGCCGTGCTTCGATCGAATCGGTGAGGATATCGAATCCGGCGATCCGGGCTGAACCTTCACTCGGTGGCATGAATCCGGTTAAGATCCGCATGGTAGTCGTTTTACCCGCGCCATTGGGGCCTAACAATCCCAGAATTTCGCCGGGTTGGGCGGTGAAGGTGATCCCTTTGAGCGCGGTAAAACCGTGATAGTGTTTGACCAGTTGTTGAACTTCGATCATCGAATGTCAATTTTTCCCGCAAGTTTGTTATACTATTCCGCTATGCTACTTGCGCTTGCCGTGATCCGTCAAGCAAGCATAAGCGTTCTCGTACAAAATGACATAGGGTTTTAATTTTATGCACGGACTCCTTGCACTAGAAGACGGCAGCTTGTTCCCCGGCGTTGGATTTGGCGCGGAAGGGGTACAAACGGGGGAATTGGTGTTTAATACCTCCATGACCGGGTATCAAGAGATCCTCACCGATCCCTCGTATCATCGTCAGATCGTCACGATGACTGTGCCGCATGTCGGCAATACCGGGGTGAATTTAGAGGACATCGAATCCAGTCGTGTCTGGGTTTCCGGGTTTGTGATCCGATCGCTAAGTCCGATCGTCAGCAATTGGCGCAACCGCGGCGATCTCGCGAGTTATCTAAAAGCGCAAGGGGTGATCGGCCTGACGGAAGTGGCCACGCGCTCCTTAGTGCGTTATATCCGCGAAAAAGGCGTGATGCGCGCCGCGATCGCACATGGTGAAGCGGCCCAAGATCCACAAGCGTTGATCGCCTACGCCCAAAAATCCTTAGATATGTCGGGTGCGAATCTGGTGGATGAGGTGACGTGTGATGAACCCTACCATTGGACAGAACGCAGCGATCCGCAATGGTATCAGCAACATCATTATGATCCGATGGGCCCCTTGGTGGTCGCCTATGATATGGGGATCAAACGCAACATCTTACGCATGTTGACCGATCGCGGTTTGCGGGTGACGGTCGTGCCGGCCCGCACCTCATGGCAAGAGGTGTTAGCGATGAACCCCGCGGGTGTATTTTTGAGCAATGGCCCGGGCGATCCGGCGGCGGTCGATTATGCGATCCACAACGTGAAGCATCTCTTGGGACAAGTGCCGATCTTCGGGATCTGCTTGGGACATCAGATCTTAGGACTCGCGTTAGGCGGACAAACCGAAAAGATGCGCTTTGGCCATCGGGGCGGCAATCAACCGGTGAAGAACCTGTTAACCGGCATTGTGGAGATCAGCGCCCATAATCACGGGTTCGCGGTGGTCGGCGAGAGTGATCTCTCTGGTGCGGAGATCACCCATGTCAACCTGAACGATCAGAGCGTGGAAGGCTTGCGTCACACCGGCCTCGGCGCGTTTAGCGTGCAGTATCACCCAGAGTCATCGCCCGGGCCGCATGACTCGCTCTACTTGTTTGATCAATTTGTCGATCACGTCAAGCGGGCGGAGAGCGCCTCGTGAAGATCGTCTTAGCGCTCATCATCATCGTTTACTTGGGGATCGGCGGCTTATTTGCGACGCGGACTCCGGCTTGGCAAGCACCGGATGAACCCGCCCATTACAATTACATCGCGCAAGTGGCCAACGCAGGCTGTTGTCCGATCATCGCGGCCGGAGATTGGGATTCCGCATATTTAGATCAACTGAAGAGCGCCCGCTTTGCGCCAGAGACGTTGAGCGCGATCGAGACCGTGCAGTATGAGGATCATCAACCGCCGCTGTATTACCTGTTGCTCTCACCGATTTACCGTCTCACCGACGGGGACTTGATCGCCTTACGGATCGCGTCGCTGTTATTCGGCGTGATCATCATCATCGCGGCCTATGGGGCGGCGATCGCCTTATTACCGGATCGGCCGGAGATCGCACTCGCGGTTGCGGCGTTTGTGGCGTTTCAACCGCAACATCTGGCCATTTTAGCGAGTGTGAACAACGACGGGTTCGCGTGGGCGTTGGTGAGTGTGATCCTCTGGTTATCGATCGTCTATGTCAAACAGGATCATGAAGTCCACGACGATGATCCCCCCCGCCGACTCGTGCCGACATGGGCGTTAGGTCTCTTGGTCGGGATCGGCTTCCTCACCAAAGCCACGGTGTATATGATGGCGGCGATCGTGGTGTTAGCGTTGATCGCACGGTGGGCGCACAAGACCTTTTTAGCGTTTTACAGTTGGCGCGGCCGCGATCAAGAGCGGCATCGTTTCCCGATCCTACGAGAGGCGATCGTCTTATTCGTGCCGATGTTAGGCTTGGGATTGCTCTGGTGGGGCCGCAATATCGCGGTGTACGGATTCCCAGACTTTTTAGGACTCGCGGCACATGACGCGGTGGTGGTCGGACAACCGCGCACCGCTGACTTGATCGCGAGCGTCGGATTCGGGGAGTATCTGCGCTTGGGCATGGAGACGACCTTCGGCAGTTTTTGGGGCAATTTTGGTTGGATGGGCCTCCCATTGGTGGGTGATCCGGCGGTCGCTTGGATCTATCCGGTGATCGGCGCGCTGATCGGTTTCGCCGTGATCGGGCTGCTGATCGATGTGGTGTATTTGCGGCGGCGCGATGCGATCGACACCTCGATCGAACAGATCGGCGCGTGGATCTTGGTGATCAGCACGGCGATCTTAGGGGTATTGGCGTTTCTGTACTACAACACCGAATTTCAGCAATTTCAAGGGCGGTATATGTTCACGATCTTGATCCCGGTGGGCATCGCCTTCGCGTTAGGCATTGACGCATGGCGGCGCTTGTTTTATTCCCCTCCCCATGTATTGAGCGCCTCCACCCCTGATTCCCCTCCCCATACATGGGGAGGGGCTAGGGGTGGGGTTGGGGTTCGCTGGATCGTGGTCATCGTCTTTTGCCTATTCGCGCTATTGGATCTCTACTTGATCTGGCGCGTGATCCCGCCGAATCTCGCGCCGCTGTGATCGCGTCGTCTAATCGTTATAAATTTATAACGATTAGACGAAAAAAATTTGATCGGCTTCGCCGAAAGGGTTAAGGACATCAGAAAACAGTAACCAGAAGATCAGAAATCAGGACTTAAGAACGAGCGAGAAAGACGGAAGCCCCAGCCGTAGTTCCCGTTATGAGGGAAGTTCCAATCGCGGAAAACACAGCGGAAGTAGTTGGCATCGTCGAAGTCCCACGCCCCGCCGCGAAGCACGCGAGTCGCAATTCCATTAATATCATTTAAATTATTTTCGTAAGTCGTTAAACACCACTCCCAGATATTGCCGGCCATATCGACTACCCCGAATGGACTCTCCCCCTTGCCCTCATACATCCGTACTGGCGTAGTCGCCTTGCTATCACATTCACCGACAGAATTGTTACAACGCTTGCAATCCCAGTCATTTCCCCAAGGATATGCCCGGCCGTCGTCCCCTTGCGCGGCGTATTGCCATTGGGCCTCGGTCGGCAGCATAATTTTTTCGCCCGTCTTTTCGCTTAACCACTGACAAAAGGCGATCGCCTCGTACCAAGACACCCCAACCACCGGATGATCTCCTTTATTCCAACGCGACTCCTGCCAATAACGCGGCTCTGTCCACTTTTTTTCTTCCTGTACTTGCCAACCGTGTTCCGTCCACCATTTCCGCTCCTGATACCCACCCTCGTTGATAAACACCGCGTATTGTGCGTTAGTCACCGGATATTTCGCAATGCTATAGCCTTTGCCTAGAATTTCGATCCATGCGAACGGCGCGGGCAGCAGGTCTTGGCTACGCGGTTTGACTACTGTAGGGGGTGGAGGCGGTGGATCGGGCGGTGCGGACCTAGGTACCGGTTCTTTGAAAGGATTGACAACATCCGGTAGATCGATTGACGGTGGGAGATGGGTTTTCGGTTCATCGCGTTTTTCAAACCGCTTGGGATCGAAGATCTCATCTTTGGCTAAAAAGCGTTTCGGGAACAATGTGCGGTATGCTCCCCATTTTTCCTCAAAAAATGAGAGGCGAGTCATTGGCCTCGAGTCGATTACGATCAACTCCTCGTAGCGTTGTAGCAATTCTAACCATTGCTTAGCAATCTCGGTATAATCTGAAAATTTACGCCGCACCAATTCACGGAACAGATCTGCCGATGCTTTAAAATCCAACTTATAAGCCCGATCGCACGCTTCCTCATACATATCGTGCGGGGTGTCATACGTGTTATCGCGATAAGGATCTAACGGGCGGTTCGCGGGGGTTCGGTCTGGCCAGTCCTGTTCGTAATATTCGACCGCCTTCTGAAAGCGCGTGGAAAATTCGGCCGCGCCCATGTAAAACAGCCGTTGTGTCCTTTTTGACCACGCGGGTAATAACGCTTCAGCCTCATCATGTAAGCGGGGACTCGCTGATAGGTCAATCACGTCATACGACCCATTTAACACCAGTAGGATGATCGGCAAATTGAGTTGATAAGCGTACTCTAACTCCGCCCGGCACACCTCGCTTTTTAAACTATTCAAAGTGAGATGAAACACAAACAGATCGCTGTGTTCGATCGCATTCAAGATCGCGTCCCACCAATTCGGCACGCCGACGGTGAGATCGTGTTTGTCTTGCCATGGGAGATAACGCGGTGTACCGTCCGTATGTTTGAGCAAGCGCAAATGTTGCGCGATCGTATCGACTTGCGCGGAGTCGTGCGTGCTATAACCGATAAATAAGCGATGGGTCTTGAAGGACATGGATCACCTAACAGGCAACGTGGTTACTCTACGTCATTATGATCGATCATCGATCCATTGGCAAGCGAGGATCGCGTCAATTGCGGACGATGCGAAAGCCAGAACTCGCGTGTCTTTCAGCCGGATGACTCTGACCGCAAAAGTCACAATGAAAGTAGGATGAGGTGTGTTCACCCCACGCCCCGCCACAAATCACGCGTAAATTCGCCTCTAACATCGGGTCATTTGCTTTAGTCTCATAATCGGTGAGAGACCACTCCCACACATTGCCCGCCATATCGACCACCCCAAACGGGCTATCTCCCTTCCCTTCGTAATGTTGTACTGGTTGGGTGGACTCGCTGTTACACGGGGCTACCGAATTATTACACCGATTGCAATCCCAAGCAGGCCCCCATGGATAAACGCGCTGATCGTGGCCTTGGGCGGCGTATTGCCATTGTATTTGAGTGGGCAGGGTGATCAATTCGCCCGTTTCATGCTTTAACCAAGCACAAAAAGCGAGTGCTTCATACCATGACACCCCAACCACCGGATGATCCGGTTTATTCCAAGTTGAATTTTGCCAGAAACGCGGTTCTGTCCAATGTTCACTTTGCCTCAATTGCCACCCCTGTGGTGTCCAATAGTCACGTTCATGATAGCCTTTGGCATGGATAAACATCGCGTATTGAGCGTTGGTGATCGGGTATTTTGCGAAACTATGCCCTTTGCCCTGAATGCCAATCCAAGCAAAGGGCGCGGGTAGTAATGCTTCGCTGGAAGGTTTCCGCCAGTCACGCCGAGTCGTCGTATTGGGTGGTGAGGACGGCTTATCTTTAGCTTTGGGAGAAGGTGGAATCGGCGGTTTGACATGCGTGGGCGGTGGTGAATCGTTTTTAGCAAGGCCTTTGGGATCAAAAATCTTATCTATGTCTACTAAAAAGCCTTTTGGAAATAACTTGAGATAAGTGTCCCATTTTTCCTGAAACTTAAAACGGAGATGCGGCTTCGAGTCGATCGCGATCAACTCTTGATAGCGTTGTAACAGTTCAATCCATTGTCGGGCAATATCGGCAAAATCGACTAGGTTACGCCGCACCAATTCACGAAAGAGATCTTCCGATGCTTTAAAATCCAGCTTATAAGCCCGCTCACACGCTTCATCGTACAGATCGAAGGCGCTACTATGGGTTTGATCGCTATACGGATGTAGCGGACGATCGGCCGTCGTTCTGGGTGGCCATTGCTGCTCATAATATTCGATCGCGGTCTGAAAGCGCGTAAAAAATTCGGCGGCCCCAGTGTAATAGAGCTGTTGGATCTTGCCTAACCATGTGGGAAGCAACGCTTTAGCCTCATCATGCAAGCGGTAACTCCCAGACGCGGGAATCAGATCGTAGGCGGTTTCCAACACCACCACGATGATCGGCAAATTGAGCCGATAAGCGTAATCCAATTCCGCCCGACACACCTCGCTTTTCAAGCTGTCTAAGGTGAGATGAAACACAAACACGTCACAAGATTCGATCGCATCCAAGATCGCGTCCCACCAATTCGGCACACCGGCCATGAGATCGCGTTTGTCTTGCCATGGGATGTAACGGGGTGTGCCGTCCGCATGTTTGAGCAAACGCAAATTTTGCGCGATGCGATCCACTTGCGCGGAGTCGGTGGTGCGATAACTGATAAACAGGCGGTAGGTTTTGGGTGGCATGGATCACCTAACAGGCAACGTGGTTACTTTACGTCATTATGATCGATCATCGATCCATTGGCAAGCGATCCCGTGCGCGGCCTTAAATGGATCTCGCATGGACTTACTGGCTATGCGATAGTGAAAGCGGTCTATAAGACACACACAAGGGGGTTTTGTGAGCGCACAGGCAGTCTTTGATGAACCAAGTGAGGGGATCGGACTTCCGCAACCGATCAAGATCGGGATCGCGTTGTTAATGGTCTATTTGATCTGGGGATCGACCTACTTGGCCTTACGGTTTGCGGTAGAAGTCTTTCCACCGTTCACCATTACCGGCATCCGGTTTTTGACCGCGGGCTTGATCCTGTTCACTTGGTTGATGTTACGCGGCGGCACACTGCCCACGCGCAAACAATGGCGCAACGCCACGCTGATCGGGTGTCTGATGTTGGTGGTCGGTACGGGGGGTGTGGCTTATGCCCAACAATGGGTCGCCTCTGGACTCGCCGCCACAGCCGTTTCCACAATGCCGATCTGGGCAGCGGTGTTCGCGCAAATGTGGGGGCATCGTGCCTCACGGGGAGAGTGGTTAGGACTGGTGATCGGGATCGGTGGCGTGATCCTGCTTAACCTAGAAAATGGGATGCAAGCGCACCCGATCGGCGCGTTGGTCTTATTCATCGGGCCGATCAGTTGGGCGTTTGGATCGATGTTAAGTCGGCGCATTGAGATCCCACAGGGCTTAATGGCCACGGCGCTAGAGATGACCGGAGGCGGCGCGGTGTTGATCCTCGTGGGGATGTTGCGCGGTGAACAGTTCACCGAGGCTCCCACTGCCTTAGCGGTGATGTCGGTACTCTACTTGATCACATTCGGATCGCTGATCGCGTTTAGCGCCTATATGTATTTGCTCAAAACGGTGCGCCCGTCCTTAGCGACCAGCTATGCGTATGTGAATCCCGTCGTGGCGGTGATCTTGGGCGCGGTGTTTGCCGCGGAGGCGATCACGGGTACGGGGATCGCGGCGATGATCGTGATCTTAACGGGTGTGGCGTTGTTAACCTTGAGTCGGGCGAAGACTCAAACCGTCATCAAAACTTAAAACCGCATTGGTCAAAATTTAACCTTCAACGATTACGCTAGTGAATACCCTTAGCGTCAAGTCGGAGAGGATAGATCGAATGTCGGTCAACTGCTCATGGTGGGATACCGCCACGTTGTATATGTCGGTGGAAGGCGCATGGACGGTAGAAGAATGGTTGCAAGGTGCGCGCACAATCGGCGAATGGGTTGCCGATCACAGCACTGTCACCGTGATCATCCATTATAATTCCCCCTTAAGTTACCTTCCACCACATTTGTTTGAAGCGATCCCGGCCGCCGCCCGCACTCCTTTAGCCAAAAGCCCGGCGATTCGTCAAATTATCGTGGTGAATCAATCGCCCGCCTTGCAAACTATCAGCCAGACCTTTACGCGCCATTACGGGGTGAACCATGTGATCTATGTCAATATCATCGAAGAAGCACGCCATTACCTGGATCATCATGCGGCCAGCGCTTAGCTGAATTGTCCGGCGGCATGATGCGCTTGGCGGATCGGTTCAGGCAGACGATATTTGCGCGTGCAAGCTAAGGTGATCGCGATCGCAGACGGCAGATCGATCAGATGCCCCGGTGAAATAAACACCGGCTTCACCCGATCGCGAGTCCGTAACACCGCCCCGATCACCTCATCTCGATCGCGCAATTCGGAATATCCCCCGCGCTCCGGTGGCACGGGATCATAAGCCCCGATCAGATGCGTCTTACCACATCCGATCGTCGGACGCGCTAACCACAAGCCTAAATGCGCTGCAATGCCCATGCGCCGCGGATGCGCCCGTCCCATGCCGTCGAAAATAAACACATCCGGCACATTTTGCAAGCGCTCAAACGCTTCAAGCAACGCCGGGGCCTCCCGAAAACTCAATAAACCCGGAATATACGGAAAAGGAGTCGGTTGGCGTGCTAACACGGTTTCGATCATCCGTAATTCTGGAAATGATAACACCACCACCGCCGCTTGTGATTCGCCCTCTTGGACGCTCACATCGACCCCCGCTACCCGTTTGATTTCGTTGACCGCCAACGGACGATCGGTGATCGTTTCTCCGGCCAATTGCCGTTGTATGGCGATCGCCTCTGCTGGACTGACATCCCAACGATGTCGCTGATTTAACTGCATCTTGCGCGCTCCTTATCGATCGATTCTCTGATTATAACCTGTGATCCACGCGCCCCTTGTGGTAATCTGATAACAGATTGGCCGACAAAGGATCGCGTTTTCATGAGTACGACCGTCATCACCCCCCTCGCTCTTCCCACCCTGATTGATGGGGTGTATACCGTCCCAATCCGCGCTTTTGCTGATGAGCGTGGGCAATTTATGGAGACTTTTCGCCGCGAATGGTTTCCTAGTATCAATTGGGACAAATTACAGACCAATCGCTCCGATAGCAAGGCCGGCGTATTACGCGGACTCCATTATCATTTTTACCAGGTGGATTATTGGTTTGTCACCGCAGGCCTCATTCGAGCGGGCATGGTTGACCTACGTCCTAATTCACCCACTTTTCGTCAAACATATACTGTGGAATTAGGCGACTCTCATCACATCGGGTTATTGATCCCGATCGGTGTGGCGCATGGCTTTGTCGCATTGACTGATTGCACCCTGACCTACATCGTCAACAATTACTACGGTGACGGGTCAGATGAGCGCGGCGTGGCGTGGGATGATCCCGATCTGAAGGTACCTTGGGGAATCGAACATCCCCAACTTTCACAACGGGATCGCCAAAATCGCCGTTGGCAAGACATCCCTTCCGACCAATTACCGAAATGAGGACACGATGAAACTCGCTTTAGCCGCAGATCATGCTGGGTATCCGCTCAAACAACACTTAGTCACCTATCTACAGCAACAAGGGCATGAGATCCTTGATCTTGGCGTGGACTCCGCTCAAACACCTGCCGATTATCCGGATAGTGCGACGGCCATCGCGCAAGCTGTGCGC
Organism: Anaerolineae bacterium; assembly: GCA_025454525.1. Lineage (GTDB taxonomy): Bacteria > Chloroflexota > Anaerolineae > Aggregatilineales > Phototrophicaceae > JALOOG01. Next base: position 15,800 of record JALOOG010000084.1, read on the forward strand.
GCTGGAACCGCCGAACGTGGGATCTTGGTATGTGGGAGCGGGATCGGTGCATGTATCGCCGCTAACAAATTTGACGGCATTTACGCCAGCATCGCGCACGATGTCTATAGTGCTGCACAAGGTGTCGAACACGATCGCATGAACGTGTTGTGTTTGGGGGCGCGGATCATCGGCACGACCACCGCGGAAACATTGGTGTCTGCTTTTATCACCGCCCAACCTAGCGCCGAAGAACGCCACGCCCGACGTTTTAGCAAGGTGCAAGCGATCGAATCGCATCGTTAAGACATTCAATGAGCATGGTGGTGACTGATGTGTCCTCAAAAACTCCGCCTGTTTCAGGGAGTTTTTATCACCTCTCCGTCAAAATGGGGATCTCCGCTGTTCTGTTGGTCAGTGGCGCGGTGGGCAATGGTATAAATATACTTGCCTAATCCTATGGGTTGGATCTTTAAACGATGCGTTATGGCAAGATACAACCCGCTAAATAGCCTGAAGAAACCATAACCAACCAAAAATCCTAAGGTGTTCATGATCGCGTCGGTGATGTCGATCACGCGGTAGGGGTAGCCGATGATCAGTGAGATCACGAGTTGGATCGCCTCAATACTGCATCCAACGGCAAGTGCCAGCCATAATACATCTTTTGTTCTAAACGAGACCAGAAAACGGATACCGAAGCCAAAAGGCATCAATAAAACAAGGTTAAGCGCTAGTTCCCGAACGACACTATAAAGATCCGAAGCGTTGTTAAACTTGAAGGGGATGAGGTTAACGCCCACCATAAAAGGGGACGCTTTCATGATATCGGCATAACTTCCAGAGATATACAACGGAAAAAAGGTTTTGTGGATCAGAAATAAAAGATAAATGCCAAAAATGGCCGCACAGGTTACGTAGGAAAGGCTGCGTGTCCTAATCCCTGCAAGGATTAAGATCATTCCCAAGATGCCAATCATGTAATTTGTAAGGCTAAATCCATAATTGTCTAGGTAAACCACCATATTGAGTGACATCGCGGATCTCCTCTCGTTTCAGATTCCAAAAGGATATTACTGATCATCCAGGCTTTTGCAAAGTCACATTCCCTAACGAAAACATCTCTCTACTTGTCATAGAGGCGAATTTCGCTAAAATCATGCCAAACTACCCACACAAGGATAAGACCAATGGCTGTAGAACGTACCCTGATCATCGTGAAGCCCGACGGTGTGC
>JALOOG010000017.1 GCA_025454525.1 Anaerolineae bacterium
CGGTTGCGGGGTTGGCACAGGTGGCGGGTTGCCCTGAAACCCTTGACTCGGACGCGCTCCATATCCCGGATTTGGCACAGGGGCATCCGGCGCAATGTTATAGCGTTGGGTTGGCATTGCAGGCGGCGGAGGCGGTGCTTGAGTCGGGGCTGAAACTGGGGCCGGTGGGACTTGTGGACGCGGTTGGGTTTGTGGCAAGGTTTGTGGCGGAGGTGGGGCCATATTCGCGGTGCGATCATTCCCCCGTTCACGATAAGCGCTTAACACTTGCCCCAACTGATCGGCGATCCGAAAGCGATCGGAAGGCTCTTTGCTCATGGCCCGTTGCACGATCAACGCCAATTCTTGCGGCACATTGGGATTAAATTCAGTCACTGACGGAATCCGCTCTTTGATATGTGCCATAGCAAGGTCTTGTTGCGTTTGACCCATGTACGGGACGCGCCCAGTCAACATCTCAAACAACACGATCCCGATCGAATACACATCCGCTGAAGCGGTCGGTTTTTCACCGCGTGCTTGTTCTGGCGCAAAGTAATGTGGACTCCCCCACACCACGCTTTCTTTTTGTTGCGGTTGGGTATCGCTTAAGGCTTGCGCGATGCCGAAATCGGTCATCTTGACCGTTTGATCTTTGGTCAAGAGGATATTTTGCGGTTTAATGTCCGCATGGACGATACCCGCTCGATGCGCGTAACCGATCCCGGCACACACTTGGATTCCGAACGTTAGCGCTTGATCCACATTGAGCGCGCCTTGTGTACGGATCAACTTTTTCAGGTCTTGCCCTTCCACAAATTCCATCACGATGTAATGGGTTTTGCGTCCATGCACATCGACATCCGTCCCAACATCATGTACGGTGACGATGTTGGGATGCGCTAGATTGGCGATCGCCCGCGCTTCATTCTGAAACCGTGTGATAAACATGGGATCGCTGGTCATACTTGGACGTAAGATCTTGACGGCCACTACCCGCCCCAGCGCGATGTCAGTTGCTTTATAGACGACAGCCATTCCCCCAGAAGCGTATTGGGTCATGAGCCGATAGCGCCCGTTCAGAATCGTTTCCCCAGCCATGCAGATCCTTTCACCACCGTTTTCTAAAATCTTACCTCAATTTTACAGCACATTAGGGGCGCGTCAAAGGATCGAACAAGCGCCGATGTTCTAACAAGGCCTCACGATCGGTCATGCTGGCGATATAATCGGCTACAATGCGATAGGGGTCTTGTGTGGAGAGTTGTGTGCGATATTCGGTGGGCAGTTGACGCGGCTCTTTGACGTAACTGTTAAAAATATCGCTAATAAAATGTTCTGCCCGTTGCGACATCCGCACAATCCGAAAGTGGTAGTACATATTCTCATATAAAAATTGTTTCAAGGCGCGATTCTGCTCTTTAAAGATCGGGCTATGTGTCACGACATTTTCATGATGGGTCTGAATATCCATCGGGGATAACGGGTTCAAGTCTGCTAATTTTTCGGAGGTGGCTTGTAACACATCATCCACCTGCATCCCGATCTGTTCGCGGATAAAACGGTGTCGTGTCACCTCATCCAAGGTTCCTCCTTGCCATGCGATTCGCTCACACAATGTCCGCCAGATCGCTAATTGACTTAACTGCTCTGGGGTGAGGATCCCTGCTTGTAGGCCATCATCAATATCGTGCGCGTTATAGGCCAGATCATCGGAAATGTTGGCGATTTGGGCCTCTAAGCTACCGCGGGTGTCCGCTTGTATCCCTTTGATTGTTGACCAGTTAAAATGAGTTTCGTGTTTTGCGATCCCCTCTAATGACTCAAAAGTGAGATTTAGTCCTTTCCATCCAACATAGCGTCGCTCTAATTCGGTGACGACTCGATAACTCTGATGATTGTGGTTAAAGCCGCCATGTTCGCTCATCAAACGGTCTAGGATATGCTCCCCCGCGTGTCCAAAGGGGGGATGACCGAGGTCATGTGCTAGACAGATCACCTCGACCAGATCCTCATTCGCCCCTAAGGCGCGTGCGATTGTGCGTCCAATTTGGGCCACTTCCAAGGTATGGGTTAAGCGGGTGCGATAATAATCACCAGCATCGTTGACGAATACTTGGGTTTTGTATTCTAACCGCCGAAAGGCCGCCGAATGCACGATTCGATCGCGATCGCGTTGAAAGGCGGTGCGATATTCCGGCTCATGGTCATGATGAAAGCGCCCCCGACTATCCCGACTGCACAACGCATAGGAATGTAAATTGCGTAGTTCTAATTCTTCTAACTGTTGACGAGTGTTGATCATCGTCTTCCCCCCCAAAATGCAAACATTATTGAGCGCCGCTTACTGCCGCACTTTCACATTTTATCTGTGCTGCTGAATCTCTGCTGAATGTGTTATAATCACTCCGAAAGTTAGAATTTAGGTCTAGGAATAGCTTTATGGACGTTAATCAACTTGCCCGTTTGATCGAATGGCTAGACGAAGAGCGCCGACGCGATAAGGCCAACATCGCCACTTTAGAACAACGTTTAACACAACAGCAAGAGGTCATCGACGGCTTGCAACGGCGGGTGAACAGCGTCGAATCGGATCAAACGGTCATGCGAGGGCAATTTGTCCCCTCTGGGCGCGAACTTGACCTCCAAGAACAGATGCGTCGTGAAATGCGCCAAATGATCGAACAGATTGAGGCAAAACGGTTAACAGCCGAACGTGAGTCCGAACGTCGTGCCGAATTGGCCCGCGAAAACATCATGCGGCCGGTGCGTGAACTGGAAGAGCGCCTCGGTAGTGTGGCGAAACAAACCGGCGAAATGCCCGTTTTGCAATTAGATCGCGAACGCACTGGCACGGCAGTGATGATCCTGCAACAGAAGGTCGATGATCTGTTTAAAAAGTTAGATGAACCGGATCGGCGCTTGGCCTTTTTGGAAGAACAACGACGCGGTGATGCCCGTCGGCTCTCGGAAATTGAAACCGAGATCCCTGAACTTAAGAAAAACATCGAAAATGTGCGCCCCAAAGTCACCTTGATCGAAGACCTCGCGATCCGTAATGAACGTCGGATTCAAGAAGTGGGTAACGGAGATCGTGAACGGCGTGAACAGATCCAACAATTCATTGACCAACAAACCTTGATGTTACAACAACGCGATCAACAGATCGAAGCCTTGCTTAAAAAATTCGGCTCACAAGACGATGTGATGCAACGCAATATCGATCGATTCGAGTCATGGGAAGAAACACATCGTGCGATGCGTGCGGTGATCGATGATTTTAACCGTATTGGGGATCGTTTAGAACGTCGGATCAATGAAGTGGCCGAAATGCAACGGTTAAGCGAGGAACGCTTCCGTCAAGAGTGGAACAGTTGGCGCACCGATGATCAAAAACGTTGGAAACAATTCACACTTTCCAATGATGAAGTGTGGCGTAGCCATGACAAAGATTTTGAGCGCTTTGTCAATCGGGTCAATGAGATGATCGAAGCGTTAAAACCCGTTGAGGATAGCATTGAGCGTCTATGGAAGTTGGAGCGTGAACGCGCCCAACTCTACCGGGAACGCTATCAAGCATTGCTCATGGAATATGACAAGGCGACACCGATCCCGCCGACTCCCAACGGAAACGGGAATTATTGATCGAGGATGTTACCCCTAAACCTCAAGGATTAGGGGTCTTAGCCATTCTTACACGCTATCCGCCAAACGTTTTAATTCATACAACTTGGTCAACGCTTCGATCGGACTCAATTCATCCACTTTTAGCTCACTTAAGGCCTTCAACGCTGGATTGGTGGTGGAGGACTGAAACATATTCAGTTGTTGGGGTTTATCTTTATCCGGTTTCGGGCGTTTTTCGGAAAGTGGTCGAAAATCCCCGCTCTGATTTTCCAAGTGTTGAAGAAGTTCACGGGCGCGTTCTACCACAGGTTTCGGCATACCGGCTAATTGTGCGACATGCACCCCATAGCTGCGATCTGCTCCCCCGGTGACCACTTTGTGTAAAAACACGATCTCATCATGCTCTTCGGTGACTGCGACATTGTAATTGTGGGTGCGAGGCAAGACGTTCGGTAATTCGGTCAATTCATGGTAATGGGTTGCGAACAGCGTGCGACAATTGAGGCGGGGATTATTGTGGATATATTCGATCACGGCCCGCGCAATCGCTAGGCCGTCATAGGTAGATGTCCCACGGCCGACTTCATCAAGAATCAACAAGCTACGTTTGGTGCTACCAGAGAGTAAACGGGCGGTTTCGACCATTTCGACCATAAAGGTACTTTGTCCGGCGTGGATCTCATCTTGTGCGCCAATGCGGGCAAAAATGCGATCTACCACCCCGATCACCGCTTCATCAGCCGGGACAAAACTGCCAATTTGAGCCAATAAGGTGATAATCGCCACTTGACGGATATAAGTGGATTTACCGGACATATTCGGCCCGGTGATGATATGAATCCGCGAATGGGTGTCAAAATCGGTGTCATTCGAGACATAACGCGCTCCGGCTTCTAACAATTTTTCGACCACTGGATGTCGTCCATCGCGGATCAGTAAACGATCATCCGTGGTCAAAATCGGACGGCTATACCCTTCCCGTACTGCAACTTCGGCTAACGAAAGAAACGCATCAATATGCGCGATTGTGCGTGAGACTTGGATGATACGTTGGGCATATTGGTTTAATTGTTCGCACACTTCTTGAAACAAGCGCCGTTCCACCGATAGGATCTGTTCTTCTGCATTCAAAACCAGTGATTCGTATTCTTTCAGTTCTGGGGTGATGTAACGCTCCGCATTGACCAAAGTCTGCTTACGGATGTAATCGGCTGGGATCTTGGTGGCATGAGCATGGGTGATCTCGATGTAATACCCGAATACTTTGTTAAAACCGACTTTGAGCGATCCAATTCCCGAACGTTCCCGTTCTTTCGGTTCCAGTTGCGCGATCCATTCTCGCGCATGTTGACTCGCTTGGATAATCGAGTCTAATTCTTCAGAAAAGCCAGAGCGGATTGTGCCGATATGATTCAAAACCGTAGGCGCTTGATCATCAATCGCGCTTTGGATTAAATCACAGACTTCTTGACAGGGATCAAGGTGCTTCAATAAGGTATTAAATGCCGGAAGGCGCTCTAACAATGTATGTAATTCGGGGATCACACACAGACTCTGACGCAACGCCAACAGATCACGCGGGTTCGCCCGTCCGATGATCAAACGATTGGCAAGGCGTTCAATATCGGCGACCTGTTTCAAGGGTTCGCGTAGGGTTTGACGATGCGCTTCATCTTTGGTGAGCGCTTCTACGGCGTTTAAACGGGCATTGAGCGGTTGCAAATCTAACAGGGGTTGGGTGATCCAAGTATGGAGCAACCGTGCGCCCATTGCCGTGACGGTGCGATCTAACACCCCTAGCAGACTGCCGCGGGTTTTGCGGGCGCGCAGTGTTTCGGTGAGTTCTAGATTGCGGCGGGTGAAGTGATCTAAGACCATAAAATGCGCGGTGGAGTAACTTTGTAGGCTGACCAGTTGTGCCAAGTTACCCCGTTGTGTGGAGTAGAGATACTGTAAGATGGCACCAGCAGCACTGATAGCAAACGGTTGATCCTCTAAACCGAAACTTTGTAGGGTTTTGATTTTAAAATGGCGTAATAAGCTGTCTTGGGCGGTTGTAAATTCAAAGTGCCAATCTTCATACGCGGTGAGATGACTGCCATTCGGCAAAGATGCGCCTCGTTGCGCCCAAGAAGTCGGCATCAAGACTTCACGCGGGGTCAAACGTGCTAACTCTTCTAAGACCAATAAGCCGACATTTTCGCCAATCAATTGTGTGGCGCAAAATTCCCCTGTCGTAATATCCGCATAGGCGATCCCGGCCGTTTGCCATTCGCCCTTTTCGACATCACCCACTGGAAAGACGGCTAACAAATAATTCGGGCGATTTTGGGTTAACATTTCGGGTTCGATGACCGTCCCCGGTGTCAACACCCGGGTGACTTCGCGATCGACCGGCCCCCGCCCATCGGGTTCAGTCATCTGATCGCAAATGGCGACATGATACCCGCGTTCGATCAGTTTCGCGATATACCCTTCGGCCGCATGATGCGGAATACCAGCCATAGGGGTTTTTTCACCTTCTTTGCTAAAACTACGGGAGGTTAAGGTGATGTCAAGTTCGCGGGCGGCGATCTCTGCGTCTTGATCAAACATCTCGTAAAAATCTCCCATGCGAAACATCAAAATGGAGTCGGGATGTTGTGCTTTGATGTCTAAATATTGTTGACGAACGGGTGTTACGCGCATCATTGGTCTAGGCTTTCTGTTTTTACGCTAATCGGGTCTATTTTAGCACGCACGGTCTAAATCGACATTGGCTTTTTTCGTTGCTATACTTACACAAAATTAAACACAAGGATGAGTGAGGGAAACCTTTTATGCCCACCATGGAACATGGTTTTATTTTTCGTGATCCAAGCGAAAAATCGCGTGAAATCGTCAAGCGTGATGTTCAACTGCTCTCCCCTTCTTACACCCGTTCGTATGGTTTTGTGATGAGTCATGGCAAAGGGGCCGAAGTCTGGGACATAGACGGGAATTATTACATCGATTTCGCGGCCGGCATCGCGGTGTTAGCGACCGGACACGCGCACCCCAAGATCATTGACGCGATCCGCGCTCAAGCAGAACAATATGTGCATATCGGTGCAACGGATTTTTTCTGTCCGCAACAGATCAAATTAGGCAGTAAACTTCGTGAGATCACACCGATTCATAACGCCGCCCACCCCGAAGATAAAATGATCTATTTTTGTAACTCTGGTACAGAAGCGGTTGAGGCTGCATTAAAATTGGCGCGTTACCGCGAAAATCGCAAGTACATCATCGGTTTTTACGGCGGTTTTCACGGTCGCACCATGGGATCGTTATCGGTGACGGCTAGTAAAGCGATCCAACGTGAAGAATATTCCTATATCCCCGGTGGTGTGGAGCATGTCCCCTTCCCCGGACGCGCTTTTAGTGAGCGCGCTAAACAAGACTCGTGGGATTGGGGCGATGTGGTGATGTTTATTGAGCAGTTTGTGATCAAGCGCAAATTGCCGGGAGATGAGATCGCCGCGATCATCGTAGAACCGATTCAAGGTGAAGGCGGGTATGTGTTACCGCGTGATGACTTTTTCCCCAAGCTACGCAAATTGTGTGATAAGTATGGCATTTTGTTGATCGTTGATGAGATTCAATCCGGCATGGGACGCACCGGTAAATGGTGGGCGGTAGAATATGAAGGGGTTCAACCGGATATTGTCTGTACCGCAAAAGGGTTAGGATCGGGTTTTCCGATCGGCGCGATCATCACCCATAAAGACATCATGGGTAAATGGGTTCCTGGGGCACATGCCAGCACATTCGGCGGGAATCCGGTCGCGTGCGCGGCAGCTAATGCCACGATCGAATTGATCGAAAGCGAAGGGTTGTTACAGCATGTCACTGACTTAGGTGATTATACCCTCAATCGGTTAACACAATTCCGTCGTGATCATCCGTCGATTGTGCGCCTTGAAGGCCGCGGTTTGATGATCGGGGTGGAGTTTGGTGGCGCACAAGGTCAACCGCTTTCTCAATTCCGGGATGAAGTGGTCAATCAATGTTATTTAGACGGCTTAATCACGTTAGGTTGTGGGTCAAGTGCGATGCGGATCGCGCCACCACTGATGATCAGTCGTGAATTGATGGAACAAGGTTTAGATATTCTGGAACGTGCGATCGCGATTGTGGAAGAAAATCACGCGGAGCTATTTGAACACGCTTAACCTTGCGTTGATAATGGGTTTTCCATGGCGGTGTGAGGTCATTTGATCACACCGCCCTTATTTGAGGATGTTATGACGGATAATTTCGGTATTTGAGGATGTTACCGGATAATTTCGGTATTTGAGGATATCATGACGGATAAATTCGGTATTTGAGGATGTTATGACGGATAAACGTTCGGTTGAATTGACGGATTTGTATCAGATGAAGTGGATCGAAGATCCACGCATCAGCCCGGATGGGCAATGGGTGGTTTATGTAAGGGTGGATCTAGACAAGGCCAGTAACGGTTATAAACGCAATCTGTGGTTAGTAAAAACCGATGGCCATAGCCCAGCGATCCAACTCACCCGTAGCGGCAAGGACTCGCATCCGCGGTGGTCAGGGAATAGGTTGGCGTTTCTCTCTGGTCGGGGCGAAAAGCCACAGATTTTTTTGATCGCCACAGAAGCGCCCGGCGGTGAACCGCGAGCCTTGACCAGTCATCCACAAGGGGTAACGAGTTTCACCTGGTCGCATGACGGGACACAGATCGCGTTTTTAGCGGCTTTTAACCCTTTAGAAGACCGCGATGAAGAAACACCGCCAGCAGATAAATTAGAGGGCAAGTATCGCACCGAACGCCGTGAAGAAGACGAAAAAAAGAAGATCGATCCGCGGGTAGTACGACAAGTCCCCTATCGGGTTGGCACGGCGTATCTATCGGATCGGTTTTCACAGATTTATGTGATCAATGCCGTAGATGAAAGCGCAAAGGCTCGCCGTCTCACCGGAGAGTTCGCCAACTTCCAAGAGCCGCAATGGTCACCGGATGGTCAATATCTGTACACCGCCCGTGCGGTTGATCCGGCAGCTGATGAACCCTTTCGCCAAAGCCGTCTGTATCGCATTCGCCTTGAAGATGGACTCGCTGAGCCGATCCAACATCTGGCCAATTACACCGATGTGCAACCGATCCCGTCTCCGGATGGGAAATGGATCGCCTATTTACGCTTTCCAGATGATCGCGCCAGTATGCGGATCAATCGACTCGCGGTGATTCCTGTGTCAGGGGGTGAAGCACGCGATCTAAATTTAACCTCCGATCGTCAAGCTTCGATTTTCCGTTGGGTGGGTGATGGGCTGGTATTTTTCGCGGAGTGGCACGGTTCATCGCATGTTTATCGGGTGGCACCACAAGGCGGCGATGTCACCCTCTTAACCCCCGGTGTGCATCGCATGGATGGATTCGATGTACATCAAAGTGGTTTGATCGCTTATGCCGCTAGTACCCCAACGCATCTCCCAGAACTGTATTTACAGCGCCCTGATCAGTCCGATCCTGTGCGTTTGACGACACTCAATCAACCGTTGCTTGATCAAGTGCAGGTACAACCCCCACAACACCTCGTGTATCAAGCCCCAGATGGGTACACGTTAGAGGGGTGGTATTTCCTACCTGTGGGCTATCAAGCGGGTGAGCAATATCCCTTGATTGTCAATGTTCATGGCGGGCCGCATATCATGTGGGGCCCCAGTGATCCGAATATGTGGTTAGAATGGCAAAGTTTCGCGGCACGGGGCTATGCGATGTTCTTTTGTAATCCGCGTGGAAGCGGGGGATATGGTGAAGCGCATCAAATGGCGGTTTATAAGTCATGGGGTGAGATCCCGTTAGGGGACATCTTAGCCGGAGTCGATGCGTTAAGCGCAAAAGGGTTTGTTGATTCGAGTCGTGTTGGAATCACAGGGGGATCTTACGGCGGGTATATGACGACATGGGCGCTGTCGCAAACCGATCGGTTTAAGGCCGGTGTCACTCAACGCGGGGTCTATAACCTGTTAAGCTTTTTTGGAACGAGTGATATTCCGTCGTTTGTCCGCGATGAGATGGGTTATTTGCCGATGGATAACCCGCAATTTTTATGGGAACACTCTCCGTTGGCCCATGCTCATAAGATCAAAGTCCCTGTGCTGATTATGCACGCAGAAAACGACTTCCGAGTCGCGATCTCTGAAAGTGAACAACTTTTTGGGTATCTGCGCCGTGCTGGTACGATTGTTGAATTTGTGCGTTATCCGCGTGAAGGACATGAACTCACGCGGACGGGTGAACCCGAACATCGTATCGATCATATTGATCGAACCCTAGCTTGGTTCGATCGCTATTGCAAGTAAATGTTGACCTTCACACAAGTGTTTTTGATTGTCGTGGTGATCCTACCCTTGGGACTCGCCATTGCCGGCCGTTGGCGAGTCGATCTGGCAGCGTTGATCATCGCGCTGATTTTAGGCCTCGCTCAATGGGCCGGTTTAGGGGTGTTAGGCCCCCCGAATAGCCCGGACGCGCTGATCATGGTGATCTCTGGGTTTAGTCGGCCGGTAGTGATCACCTTGATCGGGTTGTTTATCATCACCCAAGTGTTAGATAAAACCGGAGTCACCCGTTGGATTGCGCGGCGAATTTTAGCGATTGGTGGGGATTCCGAAGCGCGCATTGTGGTTTTATTTACACTGGCGGCCGCGAGTCTTTCACTGTTTATGAACAATGTGGCGGTGGGGGCCTTGCTCTTGCCAAGTGCGATCGCGATCACCCGCCGCACCAAGATCAAATCTAGTAAATTGTTAATGCCGATCGCGTTCGGGACGCTACTCGGAGGCAGCGCGACCTATTTCACCACGGCCAATATCATCGTAGACTCGCTACTCCGTAGTGCCGATCCGCCTCAAACAGGTATCAACATTTTAGCCTTTACGCCGATCGGTGGCCTGATGGCGGTTTGCGGGATCGCTTACATTGGATTTTTCTCTAAAAATTTCTTGCCAGAGAGACTACCGCTCACCGAACAGTTGATGCAAATGCCCACCGGAAGCGAATTAGAAGAAGCCTATCAACTGGGGGAGCGGTTATGGGAGGCGCGGGTCAAACCCGGTTCTAAATTCGTTAATGGCACGCTTGCTCAAACCGAGATCGGTCAACGTTTGGGGTTAAGCGTCGTGGCGATCTGGCATGGGCGCGCTGCTATCTTTTATCCAAGTGCCGAACAAGTGATCCGCGAAAATGACATCTTGTTGATCGTCGGACGTGAAGATCGGGTGTTGCAGCTAAGCCAAGTTGGATTAGAGATCGGCCGCGAAAAAACCGATATGCACATCAGTGAACGTGGGGTGTCGGTGGTGGAGATCATCTTATCACCACATTCCAAGGCCGAAGGGCAAACGCTGAAACAATTGAATTTTCGTAAACGTTTCGGGTTTACCGCCGTGGCCTTATGGCGTGATGGGCGTAGTTATCGCACCGATGTCTCTGAATTTGCGTTGAAGCGTGGCGATACGTTTTTGTTGGTTGGGCAATTGAGTAACCTCAAAAAACTGCAAAGTAGCGGGATGTTCATCGCGCTTGAACCCGATGTCAGCGATCAACCGTTGCAACGTCGCAAGGCCGCCATTGCCCTTACGATCACGGCTGGTGCGGTGATTGGCTCTGTATTGGGTTTACCAGTCTATTTTGCGATGTTGATCGCCGCGATTCTGATGGTGTTGATCAATCTGCTCACAATGGAAGAGGCGTATCGTGCGGTCGAATGGCAAGTGATTTTTTTGATCGCCGCGATGTATACCGTCGGGATCGCGATGATCGAGACGGGCCTTGCCCAAGTCATTAGCAACACGATCATCCCGTTCGCGCAACCTTTTGGTATGGTGGGACTGGCCGCGGTGAGTTTCATCCTAAGTTCACTGTTAACCCACATTATGGGCGGACAAGTGACGGCGTTGGTAACAGCACCGATCGCGATTAGTGCCGCAATCAGCCTAAATCTAAATCCGCAAGCGGTGGCCGTAGCGACCGCATTGGGTTGTTCGGCCGCGTACTTGAGTCCATTAGCGCATCCTGTGAATATGTTGATGATGGGGCCCGGTAACTATAAATTCAATGACTATACTCGTTTTGGGCTACCGTTGATGGGGATCTCGTTTGTCTGTTTGATCATTGGTCTCATTTTGTTCTGGTAAGGAAAAAGAGGATGAATCCATTTCACAAAGCGGGGCGCTTTTGGCGCGGCAACCTGCACACGCATACGACGGTTTCGGATGGAAAACTCGATCCCGAACACGTTTGCCAATTCTATCAGGCGGCCGGTTATGATTTTATCGCGTTAACCGATCACTTTCATCCCTATTTTCAATGGCGTTTAGCAGATGGGCGGCCGTATCAAACCGATGATTTTTTGGTCTTAACCGGTGCGGAACTTCATGCCCCTGGACTCGAATTTAGCGATCTTTGGCATTTATTGGCGGTGGGTTTGCCCTTCGATTTTGCGCCCTTAGGTGAGCATGAAGACGGGCCGCAATTGGCTAAGCGTGCCTTAGATACAGGGGCATTTGTCGCGATCGCCCACCCTGAATTTTATCACCTAAGCGAAGGCGAAGCGCGTTCATTAGGGGATGTTCATGCAATCGAAATTTTCAACGGCACATCGATCGATCATAACGATAAGCCATATGGTTGGGCGTTATTTGATGTTTTAACGGCGCGGGGACATCGTTATAGTGCTTGTGCGACGGATGATGCTCACTTTGACCCCGAAAGAAACGATGCTTTACTGGGTTGGGTGATGGTGAAAAGCGAACAGTTAACCTCCGACGCAATTTTAACCGCGCTAAAAGCCGGGGATTATTACTCCAGTACAGGCGCAGAGATTTACGATCTTCAGGTATCACGCGAAAAAATTACAGTACACTGTTCACCGGCCGAACGGGTATTTGTCACTGGAATCTCGTATCAGGCGTTAGCGGTCTCTGGAAATGGCATTCGTACCGCAGAATTTGATCTCGCCAAGTTTAAAAGCCCCTATGCCCGCATTACAGTACGCGATCATCTTGGCCGGCGTGCATGGTCCAATGTGTTTTGGTTTGAATCAATAGGATAAGCAGATGATTCAATTCGGTAGAGCTATCTGTAATGACTTTGAGCAAAGCACTAGCCGCGAATGGTTGGTGACCAATGGGATCGGCGGTTATGCTTGTGGCACTATCGCCGGAGTTTTGACCAGAAATTATCACGGTTTGTTGATCGCGGCCTTACATCCTCCGCTTGGACGCACCCTCACCGCCGTCAAATTGAATGAAACCGCGATTTATGACGATCGGCTCTATCGTCTGCACACCGATCATCGGGAAGATGGGTCGATTGACCCGCGTGGATTTGAGAACATTGAACATTTTGCGCTTGACGGCACGACTCCGGTTTGGACATTTGCCTTTGCCGATGCTTGGTTGGAAAAACGGATCTGGATGGAGCAAGGCGAAAATACCACTTACGTTCAATACACGCTGACTCGTGCTACCCGCCCCGTCCAGTTGTCATTTAAAGCGTTGGTCAACTATCGCGATTACCACGGTAGCACCCTTGAACCATGGGTGATGCAAGTCACCTCAATCAGCCAAGGAATCCGGATTCAAGCGGATGAGCAAGCGACACCGTTTTATCTGTTTGCATCGCAAGGCAAGATCACCTCATCGCATGAATGGATCACCGGATTTTATAAAAAGATCGAAGCAGAACGAGGTTTAGAGCTGTTGGAGCATCATCTTTGTGTGGCTGAAATTGAGGTTACATTACAACCTAACCAAAGTATGACGTTTGCCGTTAGTCTGAATCAGCAACCTGATTTAGATGGGCAGGCTGCTTATCAACGTAAACAACAATACGAGACACGCTTGATCAATTTAGCCCTAGGGCGCGATCTGCCTGAAACGTTGATCTTAGCGGCCGATCAATTTATCGCACAACGGGCCGGCGGTCATACCGTTTTAGCGGGCTATCCCTGGTTTACGGATTGGGGACGCGATACGATGATCGCACTTCCGGGCCTCACTTTGGCCACCGGACGCGCTGATATTGCGGGCAGCATCTTACGGACGTTTGCGAAATATGTAGATCGTGGCATGATCCCGAATCGCTTTCCGGATGAAGGGGAAGAACCGGAATATAACACGGTGGATGCGACGCTTTGGTTTATTGAGGCGATCCGCGCCTATTTTGAAGCTACTGAAGACCTTCAATTGGTGCGCGATCTGTTTCCAATGATGCGGGAGATCATGCAATGGCATCAGCAAGGGACGCGCTATCGGATCGGCATGGATCAAAACGATGGTCTGCTGTATGCAGGTGAACCGGGCGTTCAACTCACATGGATGGATGTGAAAATCGATGACTGGGTAGTGACACCTCGTATTGGCAAGCCGATCGAAATTAATGCCCTGTGGTACAACGCTTTGCGGATCATGTCTGATTTTGCTTGGCGTTTAGGGTTGCCTTTCGGAGACTATACACAATTAGCAGAGCGCGTCCGGACGAATTTCGGTCGTTTTTGGAATGGCCTGTACTGTTACGATGTGATCGATGGCGAACAAGGCCATGATGCAACCCTCCGCCCGAATCAGATTTTCGCGGTTTCATTACATCATTCGGCGCTTTCATCCGAACAGCAACGTGCGGTATTAGACATCTGTGCGCGATATTTGCTAACGCCACATGGACTCCGTAGTTTGACGCGGGATGATGAGGCTTATCAGGGCATTTATATCGGCGATCGGGTGCAACGCGACTCTGCCTATCATCAAGGCACGGTGTGGAGCTGGCTGATCGGCCCGTTTGTCGAAGCGCATCTACGAGTCCATAACGATCGGGTGGTTGCGCGCTCTTTCTTAGAACCCTTGATCCGTCATCTAGAGGCTCACGGATTAGGGTCAATTAGCGAGGTGTTTGACGGGGATGCGCCGTTTACCCCAAGAGGTTGTTTCGCGCAAGCATGGGGAGTCGCGGAAGTGATACGAGCATGGGCTTTGATCAACCGTTAGCTTGATCATTTTTTGGCCAGACTCTACAATAACTGTGCGTTTTGTGTAAATAAGCATTACGAAAGTGAACGCTATGTGGAAAATTTTGACCTTACTCTCGGTGATGCTACTGCTCATCACCAGTGCTACGTCTGCCGATAACACCAAATTGAGCTTGAATGGGGCGGGTTTTTCCGTATGGTTCATCTCTGGTGAACCGTCACTGGTGATCAACGGGTTTGATCTGGACTCCTTGCGCGTTGCACGTCCCGTCACCGTTGAAAGCATCAGTATTTCGGTGGTGACACCGGTTCCTGGTGCTACCGTAGAAGCGGTTGTATATCAAGACTCCAATGGAGGCTCTCCGGTGGATGCGCGGATTGTCGGACGGCAAAGCCTCAACATCCAAACATCGGGCGTGGCCAATGTGACTTTTAGCCCACCGTTGACGGTTACGGATCGTTTTATGTGGGTGGGATTTTATCTACCGGTTGGCTTTGAATTTTATGCCGATCGTTCAGGATCGTCGGTGCTGACCTATTGGGGTTGGACACCGAACACCACTTTTGACCTGAATAACCTATCAAGTGCGACCGTTTTTGGCCCCGCCAATGGTACCGCTCCGGTCAATATCAATATGAATGGGATCGCACGGATCACCGCGTCGATCACCCGTACTTTTTCGGATGGAAGCAACAATGCGCCTATAGTGGGTCAACAGATTGTTGGTGATCCGGCTACGGTTAACTTTGATGTGATGGATCGGTATGGTAGTTGTGGCGCATTACGTTACGATCGCGCTGATATTTCTGTCACCTATCGCGATAACATCGATATTTACTGTAAAATCATTGCGGATTTTCTTGCTCCCACCGCGCCGACGGGTTACACCCGTATTGGGACACTATTTGATGTTTATGTGTTTGGTGTCGCTTCGGGCCTAGATCCGTTACCGGATGCGGTGACACACTGTTTACGCCCCCGTGAACAAGATCGCACCCGTGCTTTGATCGGTGTGGCGTATGGTGCGCCGCGTCGTTGGGAAATTCTACCGACTGTGCGCTTTGGCGATTTTATTTGCGCTGAGGTGAAATTCACTGGGTTTATCTCTTATTTCGTCCCGAACTGAGGTTCTCTTTTTATGCAGGTCGTTAACAATGAAGCCTTGATCCGGCGGAATCGCCGGATCGCACAGTATCTTTTCTTTTTTAGTTTAGGCGCTTTGGCCGTCGGGTTCATTGCGACCAATTTTCGCTTGATCTCCGGCACACAACCGACCGATACCACCCTGCTTTGGGTGGAACTCGCTTTACCGGCCTTGGTCTTGCCGATCGCCTTTGTCAGTACCTTGTTGTCGGTGCGGATGACTAACCTCTGGGTGCGGTTGCCACGTCCAGAGGTGGAGATCGCCGAAGGACTCAAAGGGATCGGCAATAAAGCGGTGTTTTATAGCTACTATCACTTTCCGGCTCGGCATGTGTTGATCGCACCGCAAGGGGTGTTTGCGATCGTCACACGTTTTCAAGGTGGGGTGATCATCAATGAAGGCAATAAGTGGCGCGTGCCACGTCTCTTGATCTCGCGAATCTTAAGCTTTTTTCGGTTTGATAACTTGGGTAATCCCACCATTGAGGCATTAGCTGCGGCCGCACACGTTAAAACCCTGCTGGCAGAGATCGCGCCCGATGTACCGGTTTATCCGGTGATCGTGTTTGTAGAGAAGCGCGTCAAGCTTACGGTGACTAATCCAGATGTGCCGGTGGTTCATGCCCAAAATACCTTAAAACCCGGACTCAAAGATTATGTAAAAAGCATTCCCAAGAACGCTCAAAAAACGTTAACACCCGAACAGATCACACAATTTGCAACCTTGAGTAAAATTGAAGCTTCGTAACCTATGCCCTATCAGCGCGGTGTCGCCCACGCCGCGCTGACTCTCGCAAATGATTTTTTATACCAAAGGAATTTTTATGCACCACGCGCCAGCACCGGATTTACGGATTGTCGCGACACACAGTTTACACCCACACGAGGAACACGATAGCCAACGCTCACAACCCTTGATCGAAAGCATTCGCCGTTCAGATTACCTACTCAATCCGCCGATCGTTGCGCCGATGGATGAGGAACAATATGTCATTTTAGACGGCGCAAACCGTTGTTTCAGTTTCCAAGCGTTGGGGTATCCCCATATTTTGGTGCAGTTCGCAACCTATCAAAGTGGCCATGTCTCGTTGGATGTCTGGCATCACATTGTAAGCCGTTGGCATCTACAAACGTTTTTAGAGCAAGTCCGCGCTTTAGACGGCGTATCGCTAGAGACAGGTCAACACCCTGATGCGATCGCGCACATTTTACCTCGTGAAGGGGGTAGTTACGGGATCTTGGCCTCCGTACCGACCCTGTTAGAACGCAACGCAACCTTACGTCAAGTGGTGAGCCTCTATCAACGTCAAGCGATCTTAGATCGTACCGCGATCAGTGAACCTCATGAGATTCTACCCTTGTACCCAGAGGCGATCGCATTGGTGGTCTTTCCAAGTTACCAACCTGCGGATATTATTGCAGCGGCCCAACATCACGCTTATCTTCCCCCCGGTATCAGCCGCCATATCATTCAAGGTCGTGCGATCCGGGTCAATTATCCGATGGAGATCTTGCGCGATGCAACGGCTTCGCTTGCCGATAAAAACGAGGCCTTACAGGTATGGATGCAAGGCAAGTTTGCTAAGCGTCAAGTCCGCTATTATGCTGAAGCGACCTATCAATTTGACGAGTGACCGATGACTCAAACGATTGCACAAGCCCTGAAACAAGCCCGCTTTTATAGCGACGGCGCGGTTTATCAATTGATCAAATTACCTCCAACCGCGATCACCCTCGCGGCCGGAGTCCTGGCAGAAATTGGACTCCCCTTTTCCGCGTTGATCGTGGACAAAGATGAGATCAGTTTGATCGCGGTCAAAGCGGCCCTAGATGAATTTAGCGGGCGCTTGCGTGGGCAAGAGATCGCTAAACTACGTTATCGGTTGATCACGATCGATGTGATCTTAGAGCCAACTTTGACAGGTTTTATCGCGCTCATCGGTGCGGCTTTGGCCGCCGAAAAGATCAGTATTCTTCCGTTAGCCGCTTATAGCCGCGATCATTTGCTTGTGCCAGAAGCACAATTTGAGACCGCGATTAAAGCTCTCGAAAAACTAAAAGCTGATTACACAAGGTAGATACCCTCACATGGATATTCAATTTTTTCATGATCCCAACAAGATCCCACAACCGAAAGAGAAGATCCGTATCGAGTCGATCCAAGCAGCGCCATACGCGGATCGGTTTCGGGTCTTTGTGGAAGTCAGGATCACGCCGTTTCAAGTACGTCCGAATTTGCTACTCGCCTTGTATGATGCTGATGAGCAATTGGTCACAGAACTCAGTATTATCGAAACAATGCACGCCGATATGGAGTTCACGATGCACATTCGTGGCCGACAAAATCCGGCCGGGGTGTATCGCTTGGTCGTGGAGATGTTTTACGAGACACGCAATCCACCACAAGATCGTCAAACCGTCATGATTGAAATTTCGGAAGCGACAACGTGAAACCCTTGTGGATCCCCCCCCCGATCGTTGAACAGTTGTTTGATCATGCTTACTCTGAAGCGCCACAAGAAGCCTGTGGGATCTTGGGCATTGATCCCGATTCGGGTCAAGTGATCCGTTGGATTGCGACCGCAAACCGCGCCGCTGATCCGACTCGTTTTTACGCGATTGACCCGACCGCTTTAGCCCAATATTTGCCTGAATTAAGCGATCAAGGGCTTCAGATCGGTTTTTACCACTCGCATCCTAACGGCGATCCGATCCCGTCAGTGACCGATGTCTCAGAGGCCACTTATCCAGAGTCGCCGTATCTCATTTTGGGGATCAAACAAGATACAAGGCGTTTAGCGGCTTGGGAATTGCGCTACGGAGCAGTGACACCGATCCCGCTTCATATTAGCGATCTCCCACCAGCGCCTTATATTGATGAGAGTCTAAGCAGTCGTCAAACGGTGGCGATTCTACTCACCGGTGCGCTTGTTTTTTCCGCGTTGATCGCGATTGCGCTAAGTTTACTTCCTCCTGCTCCGCCTATTCCAACTTAGGAGTTTTGCATGGCCCTTTTGATGTTGTTGGTCGCTGTCATTGGGATCTTCGCCGGAGGGGTGGTCAACGTTTTAGCTGATGACCTCCCGAAACGGCGTAATCCACGTTTACCCCATTACCCCGATGATACCCCTCGCCCGTTGAGCGCATGGCTAGGGTTAAGCGCGTTCGTCTTGGGAAAACGCACCTCTCCTAACGGTGTGAGTCTGTCATGGCGCTATCCCTTGACCGAATTGCTGACCTCTGGCCTCATGGTGTTAACGGTGTATGTCACCTATGAGAAAATCGACATGAGCGCGCTACAACTCGGTTTCTGGTTGCTGTATATGGCGCTGCTGGTGTTAGTCACGGTGATCGATGTGGAACACAAATTGATCTTGTTTGTGGTGATGATCCCGTTTGGCGTGATCACGCTATTGGATGCACTGTTGACAGGTGAACAAGCACGTCCAGTCTTACAAGATGCGTTAATCGGAGGTGCGGCCGGCTTCATGGTGTATTTCATCCTCTATAACGGCGGGTTTTTGTTTACCTACATTATGGGCAAATTGCGCGGACGCGAGATCCGCGAAGTAGCATTTGGTTATGGTGATGTGATGTTATCCACTGTGAGCGGTCTGATGTTGGGTTGGCAAGGTTGGATATTTGCGACGTTCATCACCGTGTTTTTAGGCGCATTCGGAGCGCTGTTATACATCCTTTCGCGTCAACTGTTAGGCAAACGTTATAGCGCTTTCACCGCGATCCCGTATGGCCCTTACATCGTGATCGGCACGCTGATCATGCTCCTGTTTCCTAACTTCGCGGGAACCCTTTCCGGTCTGATTTTCTAAAATTGAGGGCGATCTGAGTCGCCCTCTAAACCAAAGTCACATTGACTTGGGATACTGGGGTTTCAACGGTTGCGTCCGAGTCACGTTCGATGATGCCACCGCCTAAACATTGATCTCCATGATAGATCACCGCGCCTTGCCCCGGTGTGATGTCCCGTAAGGGGTGATCAAATTTCACCGCGATGCGATCTTCTGGTAAGGGCGTGATCCATGCGGGCATTGATTTCGCCTTATAGCGGATTTTGACCTCCGCCCGGAAAGGTGCGGTCGGGACATTTTGATCGTTCACCCACGTCACCCGCTTCGCGGTTAAATGATCTTTACCAAGATCATCGGCTATGCCAACGATCAGTGCATTGCGATACGGGTTTGTGCCGATCACATACAATGGTTCGGAATAACTGATATTCAATCCCTTACGTTGACCGATGGTATAGTTGGCGAGTCCTTGATGCTCACCCACAATTTGCCCATTTTTTAAGACGATCGGCCCCGGTTCCATGACTTCCGGTGCGTAATCGCGCAAAAAGCGACGGTAATCCCCATCACCCAAAAAACAGAGGTCTTGGCTGTCTTTTTTGCTGGCCGTGGGCAATCCAAAACGTGCGGCGATCTCTCGCACTTCCGATTTAGGATACTCGCCGATCGGGAACATCACCTGTTTGAGATGCTCTTGACGCAAGACGCTTAACACGTAACTTTGATCTTTGCTGTCATCTACCCCGGCACGCAATTGATACACACCGTCTGATCCAAGCATGACCCGCGCATAATGTCCGGTGGCGAGATAGTCCGCATCTAAGGCAAGTGCATTGTTTAATAACCAATTGAACCGGATATGACGGTTACATTCAATGCACGGATTCGGAGTGAACGCTTGCCGATGTTGATCGATAAAAAATTCTACGATCGTGTTACGAAAGACCTCTTGCGTATCCAAGACATAAAACGGAATGCCTAGCTTATCGGCGATTCGACGCGCATCATTTAATTGTTCCGGGGTACAGCAACGGTTATGGGTGCTACACGAGTCTGATTCTTCGGACCAGAGTCGCATCATCATACCGATCACTTCATACCCTTGTTCTACCAATAACGCGGCAGCGACAGAACTATCTACGCCTCCGCTCATGGCGACTACCACTCGCTTGTTTTCATTCACGATGACCATACTCTCACGATGACCATGCTCTCACGATGACCATGCTCTCACGATGACCATACTCTCACGATGACCATACTCTCACGATGACAATACTCTGTTTAACTTCCGTAACTTTTCCACTGAGTCAGCGACTGCGTTCACAGCATATTCAACATCTTCTGGTGTGGTCTGTAAGCCTACGCTTAAACGCAACGTCCCGATGGCCTGTTCGGCCGGATACCCCATCGCTAATAACACACTAGACGGTTCAGGATTGCCCGTCTTACATGCTGATCCGCCGCTTGCCGCCACGCCTTTCATATCGAGGTGCATGAGCAGTTTGGTGCTATCGATGCCGTCAAACACAAAACTCGCATGTGAAGGTAAACGGTCTTGGGGGTGTCCGGTTAATTCAACATCGGAGATATGGGCTAAGATACCCGTGATGAGTTGATCACGCATCGCACGATAATGGGCGATCCGGGTTTCACGTTCGTCATACGCCCATTGTAAAGCGTAAGCCATGCCAACAATCGCTGGGGTATTATGTGTACCTGCACGCCGATTTTCCTCATGGCTTCCGCCCGTTTGACTCGGCACAAGATCGATCCCCTTGCGAACATATAACACGCCGACCCCTTTGGGGCCGTAGAATTTATGAGCTGACAAGCTCATCAGATCGACTCCGAGTACCTCGACATCTAAGGGCAATTGGCCGGCTGCTTGCACCGCGTCGGTATGTAACCAGATGCCGCGCTCATGGGCGATCTGGGCTAGTTGTGGGATTGGGGCGATCGTCCCCACTTCATTATTGGCGTAGATGACACTCGCTAAAGTGGTTTCGGGACGACAGGCCGCGATAAAATCTTCTTCGTCAATTTGCGCGTGACGATCCACAGGCAGTAACGTGCGTTCAAATCCCATTAACGCCGCTAATTGGGCGGTGGTGCGCCCAATCGCGCTGTGTTCTACCGGAGTCGTGATCAAATGATTGCCCCGCCCTTGCTGTTGCGCTGTCCAAGCCGCGCCCCGCAAAGCAAGGTTATCACTTTCTGATCCACCACTGGTAAAGACGATCTCGATCGGATCACAATGAAGGATTTTAGCGATCATTTCGCGGGCATCTTCGATCGCTTGTTCGGCTTTACGTCCGAATCCATGAATTGAGGATGCATTGCCATAAAATTCGGTAAAA
This sequence comes from Anaerolineae bacterium, assembly GCA_025454525.1. Lineage (GTDB taxonomy): Bacteria > Chloroflexota > Anaerolineae > Aggregatilineales > Phototrophicaceae > JALOOG01. Next base: position 21,938 of record JALOOG010000017.1, read on the forward strand.
TAAGGCAGCATTTTTTCGACGACACGCGGATCGGTCGGGGTTGTGGCCGAATGATCAAGATAGACTGAACGGCGATTCTTCATGTCGTATTCCTCACTTATATTACCTAAATTTTAGCTATTTTAACGGATCTCTGGTCTTTTGTCAGTTGTCAATTGGGATCATCGCGTCAATCTGAAAACCTGAAAACTGAAAAATCGTTTCGACTCCTGCGGCAGTGACGGCAGCGGCTAAGGTAAAATTTTTTCGGCGACAGCGGCAACGTGGTTAGATTGATTGTAAGATTGAAACGATGATCGCCCAAAAACCAACTGCCAAAAATCACAAACAAGTTTGAACCGCCTGTTCATCAGATACGCCTTTTGTATGAGATCGGTCATGTTAGAGGTAGCATAGCACAGATGAGCGAAAAAGTCGTAACATTTGTCCCGTTTTTTGAGCTAACAAAGTAGGTACAGGAAAGTTTTCGTGAAAAGCATTGAACCACAGAGGAAGAACATAGAGAAAGAGCTGTTATAAGCTGTTAAAGATCATCTCTGAGCCTTTATGAGCTTATTTTACAACCCCATCCCTAGCCCTTCCCCATGCATGGGGCAGGGAACTGGTGTGCGTGACATAGGCTGATTCGTCTGCATGGGTGGGGTATTTTTTCTGAGGAAGAACCTAGAGAAAGAACTATTGTGAGGACGCTTGGAACGGAGTGGTGATCCTCGATGAGAAATGGCGTTTTGTCATCTCACAACCGTCACAATCGTAAGTGCAGATTCAGCTCCGGCGTTGTATAGTAGACGGCGATCGTTGAACGTTCTCTCTCAAGGAGCAAAGCATGTCGTATATTGAAACGATTCACGCCCGCGAAGTCCTAGATTCCCGCGGTAATCCGACGGTAGAAGTCGAAGTCAGCTTAGCTGATGGTTCATTTGGACGGGCGATCGTGCCAAGTGGTGCCTCTACGGGTGAACACGAGGCGTTAGAATTGCGTGATGGTGATAAAGCGCGCTATTTAGGCAAAGGGGTGCTAAAAGCGGTTAAATCGGTGAACGAGGTGATCGCTGAAGAATTAACAGGATTTTCCGCCTTTGACCAAAAAGGCATTGACGAATATATGCTTGAATTGGACGGCACGCCAACCAAGAAAAAATTAGGTGCGAATGCCATTTTAGCGGTGTCGATGGCGGTCGCTCATGCGGCAGCAGAATGCGCCGGATTGCCACTCTACGCTTATCTGGGTGGTGTCCATGCCCACCAATTGCCTGTGCCGATGATGAACATCATGAACGGCGGCAAACACGCGCTCGGTAGCACCGATTTTCAAGAGTTTATGGTGATGCCCGTCGGTGCAGAAACGTTTAGCGAGGGGTTGCGTTGGGGGGTAGAGATCTACCACACACTGAAAAAAGTCCTACATGATAAAGGCTTTTCAACCACTGTCGGCGATGAAGGGGGTTTTGCGCCAAGTTTAGGCTCAAATGAAGCGGCGCTCCAAGTGATCATGGAAGCGATCGAAAAGGCGGGGTATCGTGCCGGTGAGCAGATTTTCATCGCGCTAGATCCGGCGACTTCAGAATTGTATAAAGACGGATTCTATCACCTAGAGATCGAAGGCAAAAAACTGTCGGGTGAAGAAATGGTCGAATACTGGGCGGCATGGGCCGAACGTTATCCGATTATCTCGTTAGAGGACGGGTTAGCGGAAAACGATTGGGAAAATTGGTCGCGTTTAGTGGCGAAGATCGGTCATCGGGTTCAGATCGTCGGTGATGATCTGTTGGTGACGAATGTCGATCGGGTCAAACGCGCAATCAAGACCAAGGCGGCCAATTCGCTCTTGTTTAAGGTGAATCAGATCGGATCGCTGACGGAAGCGTTCGCGGCGGCCCAAATGAGTCAACGGCATGGTTGGACAGTGGTCACGAGTCATCGGAGCGGTGAGAGCGAAGACAACACGATCGCGGATATTGCGGTTGCGATGAATTCGGGTCAGATTAAGACTGGCGCGCCGGCCCGTACTGATCGGATCGCAAAATACAATCAATTGCTCCGGATCGAGGAACAATTGGGCGATAGCGCTCGCTATGCTGGACGCGCTGCATTTACGAATCTGGGTATGGGGATCGATTAAGCTCTCCTCACCGTGTTTCCCCTCTCCGTAAACCGGTTGAGGGGAAACAGCATGATATAACGCCTGTTCACAGGGAGTTAGGCTTGATGATCGTCTATTGATCCATCAAGGATTTTTGTATACAATTAGTAAGGAAATGCGCCCTCGTAATTCAGTGGATAGAATAGCCGCCTTCTAAGCGGAAAGTCGCAGGTTCGAGTCCTGCCGGGGGCAATAAGGTTATCTTCATGGCTCAACTCTACCAAAACAAATATCCCTTCATATCACTCGCAAGATACTCAACGATATTTTTTTGCTTTGATAAAATCATCGCACCTTGATGTTTTGTGAACGATGATTTTATGGGTTGATAGCTGGGGAGTATCGTGGCTATCAACCCATAAAACCTGTTTTACCGTTTATATTCGGTTTGGGGTCGCTAAGTGATGTGAACTTCCCAGTAACATTCGGAAAATTTCTTGCTTACAACCCCACCATAGACCGTATAAATCGGAAAATTTCTTGCTTACAACCCCACCCTAGACCGTGTAAGATGGGATATTTGTCTGCATGGGTCGGATACTTTTCTGAGATTATTTTTCATAACTTTCCGACAGAGATAGTCCCTATTTCGTCGGCTACTGCGATCATGCTGTCATCTGGTGTCCATGCGAGTCCGGCAATCGGGTCTTTGAATACCGCACTTGTTAACAAGACGGATTGTTTCTTGTCTACGCGCCAGATCGCTAACATACCATCTTTGCCACCAGAAGCCAGAAGATTGCCTTGATGTTGAAATTTCAGGTGCTTGATCAAGTGCTGATGACCTTGAAGCATGATCGGCTTTGATCCCGCCGGCCCCTTACCGGAGCAATCCCAGATCACCACTTGCGAACCGCCGCCTGTCGCTAAATAGCGGCTGTTGAAGCTCCATGATAGCTCCATCACCTTGGTTTCATAGCCCCACATTTGTAGGTCTTGTCCGGTCTTGGTGATCCAAAAATGGACGGTGGAGTCTTGATCTCCTGTGGCAATATAACTACCATCGGGACTCCATTCTAAGGTGAGGGTTGAACCTTTCCATTCAAAGCGCCGCAACGGTTCATCTTGAAGGGGGTCGTATAACACGACCCCGTTGTAAGCAGAAACTGCAAACTGTTGTCCGTCATTGCGCCATTTGATGTCGGTGATGGTGCTTTTCGCATCGGGATATTCACGGAGTAACTCACCGTGGAGGTTCCATAATTTTAGTTTGCGTCCGGCGGCCGATAAAAACCAATCGGCAGTAGGACTAAAAGCGACTCGTTCAACCCAACTGGCTCCTCCGGTCATTTCTGCGGTTTGTGTGCCTGTTTCGGTGTCCCATAAACGTACTTTGCCATCTTGTCCGACACTCGCTAGGAAACGATTATCGCGATGCCATGAGATCGCCATGGTATCTAACGTGTGGCCGGGTAAATTCTGATGAGGTGCGCCATCATCCCCTTTAAACAAACGAATTGGCCCAGAAACCCCTGCGACGGCTAACGTTTTCCCATTTGGCGACCATGCTAAGGCAACTGGATGATCGTCGAATGAGGTGCGCCACTTGGTTTTTAACGCCGCTGGTGGCGGTTTCGATTTGTCTTTCCGTTGCATCATGATACGAGACATGCGCGAAACCCACCCTCAAGCGCATCGCGATCTAGATTGCGCCCGATAAAGATCATCTTATTATGGCGTAATTCATGCCCCCAAGGGCGATCAGGGCGGCCATCAAAAAGCATGTGTACTCCCTGAAACACAAACCGCTCATCCCACCCACGCACGCTTAACACCCCTTTCATACGGAAGATGTCTTGGCCGTGGATACGCAACAGTTGGCTTAACCAAGCGTTGAGTTTATCCAAGTGGAGATCCCCAGCGATGGTGATACCGACGGAAGTCACTTCCTCATCATGTTCGTGATCGGGTTTGTATTCACGAGTTTGGAGCGGTTCAATTACCGCGTCTGAGCTATGGAGATGCGCCTCAAATTCATCGGGGTGATGTTCGGTGAAAAGCTGATAGTAGCCGGGTTGTTCTATGTTGATTTTAAAGAGGGTTTCTCCGGTTGGGTTTAGTACCAATTGGTTTAGTTGCCCCTTACCGATCGGCAAGACCGCTCCGGCTTGCACCTCATGATCATCTTCAGCAAAAGCCAATACCGCTTCCATCAGAGTGGCTTCTTGGGCAGCCATACCCTTATTTTCGGTTGACAGTATCGCCATACCCATCACCGGATCGGGGCCTTCCCCCATGACCCATTCGTATGTGCCGGCCGCTAAGTGATAGAGGCCTGACCACTCAAAGGGGTATTCTGGTTCCATAAACTTAGGATCGACTTCTAAGGCGCGATCTAGGTTAAAACCGCCCACATTCAGGATTTTATCCATCTCGATGATCGCGTCACGGGTGCGATAGACTTTTGCCATCGTGTTCATGTTTTTGATACGCGCCTCAAGCTTATCCAGATCTTCTGGCGCTACCAGATCGGTCTTATTGAGTAGGATCACATCGGCAAAGGCGATCTGTTCTTGCGCTTCATCGCTATCATCAATGTGTTCCCAGATATGTTTAGCATCTACCACCGTGACGATCGCATCTAAGCAAAGTTTTTGTTGCATATCATCATCAACATAGAAGGTTTGGGCGACAGGGCCGGGGTCAGCCATGCCGGTGGTTTCAATCATGATGTAATCGAATTTGTCACGGCGTTTCATCAGATGGCCAAGGATACGGATTAAATCTCCGCGCACCGTACAACAAATACAACCGTTGTTCATCTCGAATATTTCTTCTTCTGCGCCGATCACTAGATCGTTATCGATCCCGATTTCGCCGAACTCATTCTCAATAATGGCAATTTTCTTGCCGTGGTTTTCAGTCAAAATACGGTTTAAGAGGGTGGTTTTACCCGATCCCAAAAAACCAGTTAAGACGGTGACAGGGATTCGGGTTTCAGTTGAAGGCATCATTTTTAACACTCCTTTTTATCGTTTTATTGAACAACAAGCACAACCTAAGCGATGAGCGGGGGATGGCAACATTTCAGGGGAATGTCGCATCCCGATAACAGCTACTTGGCTCATGAGACGTGTGGTGAGCAGACTGTGACAAGCCGGACATGGGGCCACTTTATCAGCATCTGACATGCTTCTTTTCTGCTCAAAAACCGTGTGACATTCCTCACAACGATAATCGTAAACAGGCATGGACGGTCTCCTCATACACAAACGGTTCATATAGGACAAGATCACTGTAAAACACGAATTTCTGTGCTAGATAGGGATATTGGGTTTTTGTCGAGTCATCCACTAACGCAATCGTCGTGATTTGTACCCGCGATCCGCGTAAACTATCTAACAACAAGTACAACGTTTCTGGATCAGACGATGAAGATGTGAGCAACAAGCCATAGTCGGTTTTTAATCGCCAAACTAGAGGAATCACGGCGGCGGCTAATGAACAGCAAACACACCCTCCCGCTAATCGTGTTCCTATACCTAACTTCAACGGTTCATCACCGTTGTCGATCACCGTTAGGGGGATGTTTTGCGCGGTCAATGCTTCAATTAAAGCCCGTGCAAGCTCCGTTTTGGCGCTATGACGCATCCCGGTAATGACGATTAATTGCACGTTGCATCAATCCCCGACAGCTTCGATCGGATCTAGCATAAATAATGGGCGATAAGCGTCGTGTCCGCGGCCATACGTCCGATCCATTAAAGCGGCGTATTCCGCAGCATAAGATGGATTGATGCGCCAACGCACGCCCAAATATTCCGCAGATTTGACAATGCCTAATACACCGTGTTTGATCTCCTCAAAGGTATAGTCTGGCCCGACAGGGACATACAACCAACGGCTTAGATTGGTAGCCGTGGCGCGGTGATCTGGCGCACCGTCGGGACGCAAGGCGGCATAATGAAGCGGTTGAATCTGCGGTAGCCAACGCACAGGCGTGTTTTCTTGTTCTACATAAGCATAAAACGTGGCAACATCGCTCTCTAATGGAATTTGCACCGCAACTCCCGTGGCTAATGCCAGACGGTTCCCTTGAGCTGTCACCAGTCCGGCCGCTTCATGTAAACCGCGCCGCACCTCATCTAGATTCTTGGTTTGCAAATCAGATAACCGGAATAACCGTTGGCATTGGGCCAAGGCCTGCGCGGGATTGGGAATGTCGTTGGCTTGGCGCAAATTATGAACGCCGTTGTACAAGTTCTCATCACCGAACACCAACAAAGCACCAGAACGACTGACATCGGATAGATGCAACCCATACAGCGTTACCGCCGGACGTTCGGTTGGATAAGGAAGCGGCAAGGTATCGGCATAATCAAGCCACTCCGCTTGATCGGGTTGCCATAAACCCCGTACTACTTGCGTCCAAGTCCACCGAATATCGGCTTCCCGGGAAGTGAGTTGTAAATTCGCATCAAAATCTAGAAAGCGCGGTAACGCTTTGTGATGTTTGACCGACTCGGCTAAATCATTGCTGGCATTGGCAGGGATGCCGATCGCATCACCGGGTTGAATCTTCGCGGCTTGATGCAATAATCGGCGTGCGCGGTAAGCGTCACGGATTAACAAGACTTTCGCGCCGCCTAAATATTCTGACCACGCTTTTTCCGCTGCTGCTAAGGTGACATTGGTAGGTAAAGTGGTGTTAGCGGGTAAGCTAAGCAGATCGTCTAAGGGCGGATGCGCGGCGTAATCTGCACCACGCACGGGCAACCCGCCTAGCGCTCCCACCGCGCAAAATCCCCCTAACCATAAGGTTGACCAATCAACCGGTAAATTTAACATCTTATTCCTCTCTCTCTTGTTTCTCTTGATGAATGCGAACATTAAGCGTTTGCCATAACCACGCTAGGAAAAAAAATCCGGTACACACTAAGACAATCGCGGCCCCGGAGGAGACATTGGCGTAAAATGAGGCATATAAACCGATCACACCGGAAGATATGGCGATGATGATCGCGATGCCGATCATGTGCCAAAGGCGATGCGTTAGCAATGAAGCTGCGGCCGCGGGAGTCACCAACAGCGCGGATGTCATCACCACACCAACCACCTGAATACTACTCACCACAGCAAAGGCCAGTAAAAGCAATAAGAGGTAGCGTAATCGGGTGGTTTTTAACCCGATCATTTCGGCGTGAATTGTGTCAAATGAGGTGAGTTCCAGTTCTTTGTGAAACAGGAATAACAGTACTAGAACTCCTCCAGTCATCAATGCAATGAAGATCAGATCGTTGGAGGTCACGCCTAAAATGTTGCCGAACAGGATATGCGTAAAATCACGAAACGAACGGGTACTGCTCATCAAGAGGACACCTAAAGCAAACATACCCGTAAAGGTCACGCCAATCGCTGTATCTTCTCGGATGATTTCGCGCCGTGACAGCCAACCAATCCCCAAGGCGGTACATACCCCCGCCAATAACGCACCAATCGACAGATTGACTCCCTGTAAATATGCGATCACAACACCGGGTAAGATCGTGTGAGACAACGCATCGCCAATAAAGGCCATGCGTCGCAACACCACATATACGCCGATGCTGGCACAAACCAATCCAACCAGAGCAACCGCTATCAATGCGGATTGCATAAAATTGAATTGAAACGGGGTTATCAGCCAATTGATGATGTCATCCATGTAAATTTGTCCCCGTGAAGTCTGCTGATAAGGGCATAATTTCGCGGCCTTCAGCAAGATATAGTGCGCTATCAAAATCACTTTTTAGCCTACTGAGATCATGGGTAGCCGTGATCACGGTTTTTTTCTCCTCGCGAAGCAAGGCTAACAACTCCCCCATGAGTTGACGTGTTTCCGCATCAACCGCGTTTAAGGGTTCATCTAGTAATAACAGTTCAGCCTCTTGCGCTAAGGCCCGGGCCAAAAGCGCCCGTTGTTGTTGCCCGCCCGAAAGTTGACTGATCTGGCGTTCGCGTAAATCACTCAAACCTAAGCGCTCAATGACATGATCGGCCACGCGCCAATCATCTTGTGAGGGGCGCTTAAACCAACCTAAATGAACATAACGTCCGGTCAATACCAATTTGCGTAGGGTAATCGGGAAATGCCAATCGATCTCTCCACGTTGTGGTAAATAAGCGACACGATGATGACAAGCGCCCGGTGGATTCCCATAAATGGCGATGCTACCGGAACGAATGGGCAATAACCCGGCGACGGTCTTAAGCAAAGTGGATTTGCCCGCGCCGTTATGTCCGACTAAGGCAATCTGTGATCCGATCGGCACACGAAGGCTTACGCCTTTTAATGCCAGTCGCCGTGTGTTTGGGTAGACAGCGGTGAGATCACGCACTTCTAGCGCTAACGCCCCGGCCACTGCATCCTTATGAACACGACGACTGTAGGGAAACATGGCTACCGCAGGGCCTCGGTGATGGTATCGATGTTATAGCGGAGCATACTGATATAGCTTTCGCCCGGCGTTCCTAATTGACCTAAAGCATCGGTGTATAAGGCAGGCGCAACTTGAACGCCGGCTTCGTCCGCTACCTGCTCAATTAGATCTGGGTTGGTGATATTTTCGGCAAAGATCGCGGGGATGCCGCTTTCCTCAATTTCAACGGCTAATTCTGCAATTTCACCCGCGCCGGGATCTGCGGCTTCGGTGGAAATAGACCCCAACACATTTAGCACCTCAAAACCATATTCCTCTGCGAAATACCCAAAGGTGTCATGTGAGGTGACAAGGATACGGTTCGCTTCTGGGATCAGGGTCACTTGTGAGCGGATATATTCATCTAATGCGGTCAATTCCGCAATATAGGCTTCGGCGTTGGTTTCATATTCTGCTGCGTTCGTCGGGTCAAGTTCGATCAGAGCATCTCGGATATTTTCTGTCATCACGATACCATTGTTCGGATCATGCCAGATATGCGGATCAAATTCGCCATGCTCATGATCATGGTCATGGTCTTCTTCCTCGCTCATCATGGCCATTTCTTCATCCGTGATGGCGATCTCTCGGCCGACCACCCCGGCGACATATATTCCCAAGGGGCGGGCATTGGCTTCATAGACGAGAATGATGTCAGCAGCGGTAGTGCCTACTGGGTAAAGTGACGGGAAAAAAACCCCGTTTTCTTCAATGAGCGTTTCGAGATCACCACTGCCATAGCTCATGTGGAAGTGCGGGATGCTGCCTTCTTCGGCGGCATGAATGGGATTGAGCAGCAAATACTGATACCCAGCATCCAGACAAGTTGCCTCGGTGGTGTCAAAAATAGACCAAGTTTCCCCTTCAACTTGGGGGATAGGATGTGTTTCGACAAAAGCATAGGTACAAGTCAAGTCACCGTCAGAATGTCCGAATGTGACACGATCCCCATTTACCGAAAAGGTATCAAATGAGGTTACGTTGGTCATTTGCCAATAGGTGTTTAGATCTTCGGTCGTCAATTCGGGTGTCGTGGCGATCACCGCTTCCCAACCGGGTTGGAGGGCATCAACACCAAAGGATGAGGCACTCATGAACTCACCTTGCCATGCTTCTAAGGTGGTTGGTGCTTCCATGTGATCATGATCGCCTTCATGTTCGTGTTCTTCATGTTCTTCATGTTCTTCAAAAGCCAACGGTTCGATCCCTTCGCTCACTACGATACGGGTAGCCGTTGAACCTGATGCCTCATACAAGTCATCTAGCCAAGTTTCAAATTCCAGTCCGTTTTCAAAAATGAGATCCGCTTCGGATAAGACGATCGCATCTTGAGGGGTGGGTTCATAGACGTGTGAGTCGCCATCGGGCCCGACTAAAACAGTAAGTTCAATCTGATCTCCAGCGATATTCTGTACAATGTCACCCAAAATGCTATAAGTGGCCACCACGCGCAGCGGTTCTGGTTGTGCGACAACGATAGATCCACTCCAAGCGAAAACCAAAAATAGACATAATGCGGTTAAGCGGCGTAAAGCCATGTTTTCCTCTTTTCAGTCACTAAAATCATTAAGAATGTTGCTGACAGGCCACGCAAGTACCGAAAAGTTGCAAACGACTATCGGTGATGTGGTGACCACTAGAGCGTTCACTTTGATGTATGAGATCATGTAGCGGTTGTCCGTCAAGATAATCTGCGCGTCCGCAGACCAGACAGATAAACAGCATCATGGGTTCAGGCAAGGTTGGCAGAAAAGAACAACACCCTTGATAGCCATGAATACGACGCAATAGATTTAAGCTTTCCAATTTCTCTACCATGCGATAAACCGTGGCCCGCCCGGTTTCTGGACGAATCTGACGCGCTGTTTCCCAAACTTGTTCAGCACTTAACGGAATCTCTGTATGTGCCAAGATATGGACTAGCATTTCCTGTACATCGGTTATGCGGCACCCGTTTTCACGCAAGGCCGTCAACCATTTATTCGCGTCGATTGTGTGTGCCAACATCACCCCACCTTACCACCCTTGCGTCATCAATTGATACCAAGTATCATTTACAGTGTATTGATACCACGTATCAATTAGATTGACAAGATCGAATTGAAGTGGGTGCGGTTTGAACCAAAAACGGGATCTCCCTTTTGCTGAAGGTGTGGAAAGAGTGAGTTAGAAAAACACAGCGAGTCGCTCGTATTTGGGTTTTAGAGAAGATCCTTAACCGTGAAACTTACTGCGTTGCCCGTCGTTTAACACCCTTATAAATCAGAATGGAGGCGTATCTGTTATGAATAAATATAATTTTCCAGTTCCTATGACTATTCTGAGCGGCTTTCTTGGTGCCGGCAAAACAACGCTGCTTAATCATATTTTGCATGGCAACCACGGTCTAAAGATCGCCATTTTAGTGAACGACTTTGGCGCGATCAACATTGACGCGCAATTGGTGGTAGGGGTAGAAGGCGAAACGATCAACCTGTCTAACGGCTGTATCTGTTGCACAATTCGCGGTGATTTACTCAAGGAAAGCCTCAAATTGCTCCAACGGGAAGATCCGCCCGAATATATCATCATTGAAACCAGTGGTGTTTCTGATCCTGTTGCGGTTGCCAATACCTTCTTGATGCCGGAGGTGAAACCTCTGGTGCGTTTGGATAGTATTCTTGTTGTGGTTGATGCGGAACATATCCAAACCTTAGAAGAAGAATATTATATGCTGGCGATCGATCAAATTGCGGTTGCAGACATTGTGATCTTAAACAAAGTTGATCTCATTACCCCGGAAGAACTTCAGGACATCAAAACTAAGCTCATCCGTGGTATTGTGCCAGAGGCCCGCATTTTAGAAGTGACCTATGGACAAGTGCCGTTAGAATTGGTGCTAGGCGTAGGGCAGTATGCCTTAGAGCGGGTGTGGCAACGCGAGGTGAAAGATGTGCATGTGCATGGGGCAGAAGAGGAGGATGATCATCATCATGAACACGAACATGAACACGATGAACATACGCATCATGAACATACAGATCATACCCTTGTTTTTAGCACATGGAGTTGGACAACCGATAAACGATTGTCACTCAAGGCATTGCGGGCTATGTTTGAAGAATTACCGAACACCATTTACCGCGCTAAAGGGGTCGTTCATCTGGATGATGTACCAGATAACATGGTTATTCTTCAGATGGTGGGTAAGCGTGCGAGTTTAACACTGGCTGGCGAATGGGGAGATGAAACACCCCGTACTCAGATCGTGATGATTGCTTCACATGGGGGCTTAGATGTCGAAACGCTTCGTCAGCAATTGATGGAGTGTGTGGTTGAAGATGAACATGATGCCCAAAAACAGAATATTAACCCTAAAACTGAGTGGATGCGACAACCGCGATAATTTCTAGTCACCGTGAGTTAAACGTAGGCATTGGAATATTGAACGGTTTGCATGATGGACGTTTAGGTGATGTTGCTCATGCAATCGTCATACTTCTCAATGCCTCTACGACGCTAAAGCGCTCCGCTACTTTGCTCAGAAACCCTATCGCACGCATGACACTTTTGGGTGTTGCGTGGCGGATAAGCCCTGTAAGGTTAATTCATAAGCTCTTGATAGAGTTGGATTAAAGAGGGCGGGACGGGGAGTTGTTGATGCTCATACAACAATTCCAAGTTTCGGTAATGTAAGATGGCCTCGACACGCCGACCTAATAAAGCCAATAAGCGCATGAGTGCGAGATTGATGTCTAACAGCAACGGATCGGCCTCTAGGATCTTTTGGTAGATCATCAAGGTATGTTCATAATTTTGACGTTGTAGGGCATCTTGTGCCAAGCAGCGTAGGGCCTCAATGTACCCTTCGCGAAAATCGGCGCGCCGCTCCTCGATCCAAGGTTCGGTATGGGTTTTGAGGTAAGGGCCACGATACAAACGCGAGGCATAATACCAAGACTCTAACGCTTCTGCATTGTTGGGATCACGCGCCATGATCAAGGCCTTGACAAATTCAATCGTGTCGTAATACATCGGTAGGTTATGATCAAAGCGGTAATAGCCGTCTTGATGTTCTAAAACATCCCTGTGTAAAGCACGATGCAAGCGGCGTTTGGTGACATGAAAGATGTTAACGGAATCATCTCCATTGAGTTCTGGCCAAAAAGCGCGGCAAATGTTGGTTCTGGTAATGGTGGGACGATCCAAAGCATAAAACAACATTAAACGCGGGAGATGACCTTCCCATGAATCCACAAATTCACCATTCAAACGGACAAAGCCGGGCCCTAAAGCGTAAACCTCCAAAATGGATTCTTCATGATTGGCAAATCCGTAAAAGTTGTCCATCAAGCGCTCATCATCTAATAACAAGGTGGCACGGTTGCGTGCGATCAATCCCATCCATGATAAACGCGGCATCGTCCGACTATTGATGATTAAGGTACAATTGAGAGGTAATTCTAGCGTTAGGCGCTCAATAAAATATTGCACCTCATCCGAGAGATCACAATAATCGTACTCATCAAAAATCAAGATGTAGGGACGGTCGCTTAGCTCAGCGAGATCCTTAATAAACGTATGAAGGATCAGTGGTAAATTCTGCTCCCACGGTTCATAAATCGAGTCGGGTAATAGGATAGTATGCTGGCCAAAAGTGGGTTTTTGGGCGGCTAAACGGTGGATGATGTTGTTTAAAAACGAAGCGATGTCTACATCATCAAAGTGAAATGGGTAGTAAAATGTTTGGAAACTGGGATCGCAGGCTAGACGCGCTACTAGCAAACTACGATAACGGCTGTTAGGATGCAACAAGACCACCGGACTTTGGTGGATGTATTGTCGCAAGGTTTGATACGCTTTTTCTAAATTGAATGGTAATTTCATCGGCGACGGCTTTCGGCGATTAGAATAAGTAAATGGTTATCCGATTGTACCAAAGAAAGTACATACTTTGGTAACAAGGTTAGCGCAAAATTAATGCAATCTTCATTAAAATTTATCTGTAGATTGAGAGGACAATCATGTCTCAAGTTTCCCCTTCGGTCGCTGCAAGACCCGGCCGTCCATTAGGTTTAAGCTTAGCGATTCTTAGCACAGTGTTTGTGTTTTCGTTATTGCCGTTGACCCGCTTAGGGCTTGATCTGTTAATTGAGAACCATATCCGTAACCTTGATTGGAGCTTAGATTTAGGCGGAGAGCGCTACGATCCCTATTTTGCAGGGGGAGAAGTTGATGTGGTGAGCGATCAACGCTTGCTCACGGAGGTGACGCTGGGCGGTTTATTCTTGATGATCGCGATCATGGCGTGGATCGGGCGGCCGAAATGGATTCGCTGGATGTTATTCGCGTGGATTTTGGGATTAGGGTCAGTTTATGCCCTGTTATTGCTAAGCGCCTTGCTTACACCGACGGGTATTGATCAAAGTTTAGATTCGGCGGCGAATTTAGTACGATCGTCACAGATCGGTTATTTACTTACGATCGTGCTGGTGTGTGTGTATAGCGTGTGGTATATGAATCGTGCGCCGGCACGCGCTTTTTATCGGGGCTATTATTTGCCGTCGGAACTAGGGGCGGATACATTTTCACCCGCCCCTGATCAATCTGTTTAACGGGCGGATGGATAGCTTTCGGTTTCCATGCGGATCAATTCGCGTCGTAAGGTTTTACCAACGGCCGTCTTAGGCAGTTCCTTGATGAAACTGTAACGGCGCGGCACTTCATAAGAGGCGAGGTACTTTGAACAGTGATCGATCAACTCTTGTTCGGTCACTTGCATGTCTGGTTTCAAGACGATCCAAGCTTTGAGGGCCTCTTGGCCTTCTTTTTCGGGGTGAGGGACAGCGGCCACACCCACTTCTAAGACGGCGGGATGATCTTTGATCACTTTTTCGATATTGTTGGGATAGACATTAAACCCGCCGATCAAGGCCATGTCTTTCTTTCGATCAACAATGTAGAAATAACCGTCTTCGTCCATGCGGGCAATATCCCCCGTATACAACCAGATTTTGCCGTTGTGTTCACGGAGTGCATTGGCGGTCTCGGTGGGCATCTTATGATAGCCCTTCATCAGTTGCGGGCCCGACATCAATAACTCACCCACTTCACCCACTGGGACATCCGTCACCCCGTCGTCAAGGCTCACGATCCGCATGTCCATGTCCGGTAACGGAATACCGATCGATCCGGTGCGATTTTGGCCGTGAACAGGGTTCACATGAGTGGCTGTGGGGGCCTCGCTCATGCCGAATCCCTCTAACAGTTTGCCGCCGCTTAAACGCTCAAATTCACCTTTGGTGGCCGGAGGCAAGGGGGCCGAACCGCTCACACAAGCGCGGATCGATTTTAGGCTCACTTTGCCGGATTTAACATCTGGGTGATTGTTGATCGCATTATAGAGAGCTGGCACACCATGGAATAAGGTCGGTTTAAACGTGGCGATGTGACCCAATACGTCGTCAATATCGCGGGCATTGACCACCAAAACGATCGTAGAGCCTAATTTCACGCCTTCGCTTAACACCGAGACCATGCCGAACACATGGAACAAGGGGATCGCGGCTAAAAATATCTCTTTTTCTGGCGGTAAATTATCCACCAACAAAAAGGATTCTTGTTGTAATAGGTTAGCTACCAAGGCCTTGTGAGTGGACATGGCGGCCTTCGAGATGCCCGTCGTTCCGCCCGTGTATTGGAATAAGGCGATGTCCTCAGGGGTTACATTGACATTCGGCTTACGACCGTCGTAGCGCTTGAGCAGATCTTGGAAGGCGTAATCACCCTTAGCCAATTGTTCGACATAATGCCCGTCTTTTTTCTCACGGGTTTTTTCAAACAAGAACTTCATCAGCGGCGGGAAATATTCTTTGACGTTGGCCACGATCACCGATTTTACCTTGGTTTTTGATTGGATCTCTTTGATCGTCTTGTAGTAAAGACTCATACACAAGACAAACTCCGCATCACAATCATCGATCTGGAGTTGCATTTTGTCTGCGGGATAGGTGGGATTGACCGCGGCCACTACCCCACCCGCTTTGAGGATCGCGTAGAAACTGATGGCAAATGCGACCATATTGGGCATCACGATCGCCACACGATCCCCCTTCTTTAGCCCTAATTCCACTAAGGCGGCGGCCAAAGCATCGGATTCGCGATCTAACTGCCCATAGGTAACGGTGTGCGATAAGCGCCCTAATAAGGGTAACTTGCGCGGTGCGGTGATCAGGGCCGGTTGATTCGGGAGACGGGCGGCGGTTTGACGCAAAAAGTCATGTAAAGCAATTTTGGGATAGGTGAGCGTATTAGCAACGCCCTTATCGTAACATTTGATCCAGGGCCTCTCGGCGTAAGTGACCATTTAAGAATCTCTCCAATTTAAAACTAAAATGTTCATTTCAACTTCTTGTAAGGAAGTATAGACGATCGGCAAAGTATGGGGCAAGCGGGATTCACCCCTCACCCATTTTAAGGATTGGTGAACTTCACGGAGATAGCCATTGACTCGGTAACTCAATTTGAATAATCATCCGCGTGATTCGGCACTCCCTCACTCCTTGTCCATTTTATCATCCATTGATCGATCCGCCCAATGTCGCCATGCGTCCGGTAAACGGGTCACTTTGCCGTCCAGATTTAAACAGAGGTGTTTGGTGGTGCCGGTGACATGAATTTCACCCGTTTCAGCATGGGTGATCTCATAAGCAAAGACGAGTCCACGACTTTGTAAATCTTCGATCCAAGTGTGGATCGTGATCTGTTGTCCGTAACGGGCAGGCTTGACATAACGGGCATGGACTTCTGTCACCGCTAAAAACAGGCCGTCACGTTCAAAGAGCGCGTAATCGCTGCCGCGTTGACGGGTGTAATCACTACGGGCCTCTTCAAAGTAGATCACATAACTGCTGTGATGCACGATCCGCATTGCGTCGGTTTCGGCATAACGGATATGAAAGGTGGTTTGTGAGACAAAACGATCGGTCGGTGGCACGGGTACCTCTCCCCTCGATTAACTGAAATCGCACTTCCCTAGAGACATTAGAGCGTTTAAACTGGCTAGAATCCGATAAAACAAGGTAAATCACGTTATGATCAATGGTAAAACTTTTTTGGTCATGTTGATCGCCGCGATTGTGGTGGTCTTGGTCTTGGCTACGATTCAACTCAATAATCAATCTGCGATCGTCACTCCGCCAGCTACAAACGCGGTGACATTACAATCGGGTTATCTAGAGCGTTACGAGGGAATCCCGACCAGTCGCACCGCTGACGGCGCATTTGTGCTAGGTGAGGCTACGGCCCCGGTGACGATCGTCGAATTTGCCGATTTTATGTGTCCGCATTGTCAAACTTATCAGACCATTGCTCATGACTTTATCGATCGTTATGTTAAAACGGGACGTGCCAAGTTTGAATACCGCCTTTATCCGGTTGTCAGCCCGGATCTTTCGGTGTATAGCGCAAAATTGGCGCAGTGTGCTGATGAACAACGGGAGGGGATGTTTTGGCCCGCGCATGATCTCCTGTACGATCTGGCGTTAAACCGGGAATTAAACCGTAATACGACGGTACAAGTCATGGCCGAAACCTTAGATTTAGATGCAACTGTGCTAAATGATTGTATTCCCACCGCCAACCAACATGAGACCGATCTCGCATTAGGCAAATCGATGGGCGTGACAGGTACGCCGGCCGTCTTGATCCGAGCCAGTGATGGGACACTCGGTTGGATGAGGGTAGAGGGGCGCGTTTTAGGACGCGGCGGTTTACCGTTTGATGCCTTGCAATTGGTGATGGATACCCCCGATCCGCGTGAGTTGATCGTGATTCCGCGCCCGCTGTTGGCCTCACTGATCACCCCGGATCCGATTTGTGCGCTCCCCTGCTGGAATGACATTACGCCGGGGGTCACTTCATGGACGGATGCAAATATCTTAGTGGGTGCGGAACGTAATTTCGTCAATGTCGAGACGATCAATTCACCCAATGACCCTACGGCTCAGCTTCTTCGTTGGCGTTCGATCGATGGGCTAGATTGTTGCGAGATGTTTAGTCAGGACGGGCAGACGGTGGCCGGGTTAAACATCATCGCGATCACCGACATCACCGCCGCCGAATTGATCGAAGCACAAGGCGATCCTGAAGGGGTCTATGTGAACGTGCGTGGGGCGAATGAGGCGTTGGTCTACTTATTTTACCCGTCGAAACAATTGATCGTGTACGTGTTTGTTGATGGGGCATTTAGCGCGGAAAATTCGGTGATCGGGATCAACCTGTTATCACCGGACTTGATGCAAGAGACCCTCACCAGCGTCAATTTAGCCTCATGGGAAGGTTATGACGCATGGGACGTTTATCTGGCGGCCGCGCAAGCCACTCCCGAAGCCATTGCCACTGAAGAAGCGACTCCTGAAGCGACTCCTGAAACCATTGTCACTGAAGAAGTGACTCCTGAAACCGCGCCTTAATCAGATGAGGAACGAGGGGTAGAGGACATCTACCCCTCGTATGGATTAACCTTTGGGGCGATGCCGCCGCTCTAATTCTTGATAAACCGCGCTCAATGGGATGTCTAAGGACGACATCAACACCAAGCTATGATAAAAGAGATCGGCCAATTCATTGATCTGGGTTTGACGATCTTGGCGCAAAGCGGCGATCACCGTTTCTACCGCTTCTTCTCCGACTTTTTGCGCGATTCGCTCTAGGCCCGCGTCCAATAATTGATTGGTATAACTATCGGGTTTGGGGTTCGTCCGACGATCTTGGATGATCAATTCAAGTTGTTCTAACATGGTGTTCATTCAATTTCCTCCAAGCGGCGGTAAAAACACGTCACCGCACCAGTATGACACGCGGGGCCGGCCGGTTCAACCAAGATCAACAACGCATCTAGATCACAATCGATCCGAATTTCATGCACTTTTTGGGTATTGCCAGAGGTCGCGCCTTTGTGCCATAGCTCTTGACGACTCCGACTCCAAAAGACGGTTTCGCCGATCGTTAAGGTCTGCTCCAGCGATTCGGCGTTCATGTAAGCTAAGGTCAAAACCTCGCGAGTGTTTATATCTTGGACAATCGCCGCGATCAAGCCGTGTTGATCCCATTTGATCTGCTCAAAGCGCTTATCCATCGATCCGTTCCCATCCTGCTAAGCGGATCGCGATACCTTGATCGGCTAAATACCGTTTGAGATCACCAATCCGCAATTCGTTATAATGAAATAAGCTGGCAGCGAGGGCCGCATCGGCTTTACCTTCAGTCAAGGCCTGATAAAAATGCTCTTTTGCCCCTGCCCCACCAGATGCGATCACCGGAATTGACACCGAGTCCGCGATCAAACGGGTCAATTCAAGGTCATAGCCGGCCTTAGTGCCGTCCCGATCCATGCTGGTCAGTAAGATCTCCCCCGCGCCCCGTAAAGCGGCCTCTTGCGCCCATGCCACTGCCTCCCATTCAGTTGGGACGCGGCCGCCGTTGATATGCACGATCCACCGATCGCCGATCTTCTTAGGATCGATCGCTACGACAATACATTGACTGCCAAAAGCCCACGCGCCTTCATTGATCAATTGCGGGTTTTTGATCGCTGCGCTGTTGATCGAAACTTTGTCCGCGCCGGCCAAAAGCGTTGAACGAATATCTTCAATCGTGCGAATCCCGCCTCCCACACAAAACGGGATGAAGATCGTATCCGCCACTTGGCGCACCATATCTAAGGTAGTGTTGCGATTTTCGTGCGAGGCGGTGATGTCTAAAAACACCAATTCATCCGCGCCTTCTTGATCGTAGATCGCGGCCTGTTCCACCGGATCACCTGCATCGCGTAAATTGACAAAGTTCACGCCCTTCACCACACGCCCATTCAGCACATCTAAACACGGGATAATGCGTTTTGCCAGCATGGTTATGCTCCTAGACTCGCCGCTAAAAATGCTTCGGCTAAGGTGATCCGCCCTTCATACAACGCCATGCCGATCACCGCGCCGGCCACGACTCCGCTACGGGCCAATTGTGCGATCTCGTTAATTGTGCTGACTCCGCCGGAGGCGATCACCGCGAGTCCGGTGCTACGCCCTAAAGCGATCGTTTCATGGACATTCGCGCCGATCAAACTACCGTCCCGATGCACATCGGTGTATAAAACGTGTTGGATGCCAAATTGCGCGATCTGTCGGCCAAATTCGATCGGCGTAACTTCGGACATTTGCTGCCAACCGTGCGTTGTGACTTTGCCTTCACGCGCATCTAAGGCCACACATAGGCGATCTGCCCCGAATTGTGTCACCCATGGGGCTAATAATTCCGGTTGTGCTACGGCGACCGTGCCTAAAACGACGCGCTTTACGCCGGCCTCTAGTGCGTTTTCAAGGTCTTGAAGGCTACGAATACCACCACCGAATTGTACATTTACCCCTAAGGCGGTGATCTGTTTGACGATTGCGTCATTGCTGTTGGCCTCGGAAAAAGCGCCGTCAAGGTTGACTATATGTAACCATTGCGCGCCTTGTTCGATCCATTGACGCGCTACGGCGATCGGATCATCGCTAAAGGTGGTTTGTCGGTTAGGATCGCCTTCACGTAGACGGACGACTTGACCGCCACGTAAGTCAATAGCAGGATAAATGATCATGAAGGTGTCACTTTCTCGCTCAAATTGAGGAAATTTTGTAAGAGGCGTAATCCGGTCTTTTGGCTTTTTTCCGGATGAAACTGTACTCCGAAGATATGATCTCGTGCTACTGCGGCCGTAAAGGGCCATCCATATTCCACCGTGATCAAAACATCGTTCTGATCCGATGGAAAACAGTAGTAACTGTGGACAAAATAGGCGTAACTTCCGTCAGGAATGCCGTCTAAGAGCGATGAAGTCCGCGAGGGTTTGAGCTGATTCCAGCCTATGTGCGGGATCTTGAGATCACCGGGTAGATCCTCAAAACGGGTCACAAAGCCCGGCAATAAACCTAAGCCTTCAAACGTCCCCATTTCATCGCTACTCTCAAAGAGGAATTGCATTCCAAGGCAGATCCCTAAGTAGGGCATTCCCGCACGTACCGCCGCTTTGATCGGTTCAATCAAGCCCTGTTCACGTAACTGATTCATGCCTGCACCAAAGGCCCCGACTCCGGGCAAGATCAAGCGTGTCACCCCTTTTAGATCGGCGGGGGTGGTGATCAAGCGAAAATCGGTGACTTGTAGATATTTGAGCGCGTGTACCACACTTCGCAAATTGCCCGCGCCATAATCGATCACGCCTAGCGTGGTGTTCCCCATAATCGTTATCGCTCCTCAAAAAATAAAAAAAAGCCCGTGTCGGTTGACACGGGCGATTAAGCACAAACACAAACAAACGTGACGGTCAAACCAACACTAGCCGAAATTGTCCCGAATGATGATGATGTCCAAGAACAAACATACCCACCTCACGCTGATGAAGGAGAGTATACCGACTCGGATCATGACTGTCAATCAGGTATAATCAGCGGACTTGACTTATTGAGAACATTTAGGAGGTGGATCGCGATGATCGCCTTATTGACCGATTTTGGCATAGAAGATATTTATATTGGTGTGATGAAAGGGGTGATTCATGGCCTTCACCCCGGCGCGCATACGGTGGATCTCACGCATGGGATTGAACCTCAAAATGTGCGTCAAGCCGCGTTTGCCTTGTTGAACGCTTATCGCTATTTTCCGAAAGGCACGGTGTTTTTAGTGGTGGTCGATCCGGGAGTCGGATCAACGCGTCGTCCGATCGCGGTCAAAGCGGGGGATTATTATTTTGTGGCACCGGATAATGGTGTACTCTCATATGCCTTAGCCGAATTAGGGGAAACGAGCGAAGCCATTGAGATCCAAGTGAGCGATGACGGCGTTAGCAAGACCTTTCACGGGCGCGATGTGTTTGCGCCAACCGCGGCCCGCTTACTTAAAGGTGATGCGCTGACATCGCTTGGCACATCGATCACCCACCTATTCACCCTACCCCAACCGCCGTTGTACATTGACGGGAAACAAGTGATTGGGGAGATCGTCCACATTGATCGCTTTGGCAACTTGATCACCAACATTGGGAAATTGCGTTGGATCGGTGGTGAACGCTTAACTTTGTCACCGTCGTTCGGGCATCATGAGGCCGCTTTGCATGTGTTTGCAGAAACGAGTGTGATCACGGTTAACGATCATACGATCCTTGGCATTCGGCACACGTATAGCGAAGCAGAACGCGGTGGTCTCTTGAGCCTGATCGGTAGCTCGGCATATTTAGAGATCAGTATGAATCAGGGCAACGCGCAAAAACGCCTTGATGTGATGATCGGCGATCGGGTTGAGTTAACGATCGGAGAATTTGATGCAACAGTTCTTGATTGAAGGCGGAGTCGCCTTGCGGGGTGAAGTCACCCCCGGCGGCAATAAAAACGCGATCCTCAAGATGATGGCCGGCTGTTTATTGACCGATCATCCGGTCATCCTGCATAACGCGCCGGATATTGGCGATGTGCGAACGCTGATCGAAATCATGCGAAAGATCGGGGTACAAATTGAGTGGATCGCCGAAAAGACGCTCAAGATCCATGCAGAAAAGATCCATTCGACAAGCCTAGATCGCGAATTGACGCAAAAGTTACGGGCTAGTTTTGTGTTGGCGGGGCCAATGTTGGCGCGCTGTCATCAATTAGAGATCGCGCCCCCCGGCGGGGATCTGATCGGTGAGCGACGACTCGATGCCCATATCAACGGCTTCAAAAAATTGGGGGTGAATACCCGCTATGAAAAAGGCATGTTCATCATGAACGTGTCTGAACCGTGTGGCGCGGACGTTCTGTTACAAGAAGCGAGTGTGACAGCGACCGAAAATATCCTCTTGTTAGCGGTCTTAGCCAAAGGCACCACGATCATCCGCAATGCTGCAAGTGAACCGCATATTCAAGATCTATGTCAGATGTTAAACATTTTAGGCGCAAAAATTGACGGCGTTGGGTCGAATCGTTTGACAATCGAAGGTGTAGATCGATTACACGGTGGAGAAGTGCGATGTGGCGCGGATTTTATGGAAGTCGGGAGTTGGATCGGCGTGGCGGCGGTGACGGGTGGTGAGATCCGCATCAAAGACGCTGATCCCCAACACATGGATATGGTGGCGTTGGTGTTTGAACGGCTCGGAGTCACTTGGCAGGTTGAAGGCCAAGACATCCTCGTTCCGCCGAATCAATCGATGGCGATTCAACCGGATTTTGGTGGACGCATCCCGATCATCAAGGCGCAACCTTGGCCGGCCTTTCCACCTGATTTGATGAGTATCGCGCTCACGGTCGCCACTCAAAGCGCCGGAACAGTGATGTTTCACGATTGGATGTATGAGAGTCGGCTATTTTTTACTGATAAACTGGTACGGATGGGAGCGCGGATCACGTTATGCGACCCGCATCGTGTGTTGGTGCAAGGGCCGACCGCGCTAAAAGGATCGCCGTATATTTCGAGTCCTGATATTCGGGCGGGCATGGCGATGGTGTTGGCGGCATTGGCAGCCAAAGGCGAAACGCGGATCGCGAACATCGGGCAGATCGATCGCGGTTACGAGAAGATCGAACACAAGTTACGCTCTTTAGGTGCAAAGATCCAACGGATCAACGTGGAAAAGCTGCAAACGGTGGAAATAGAACAAATTCGCACTTAACTGGATCAGCGGATGATCGACTCATCGATCATCCGTTGCTTTACCTCAAGGTGCGTGACAAATACACCAATTTTTCTGGATTGATGACGATTCGCACGGCATGGATCAAGCCCTGATCTACTTCTAATACCAACACTAAGCGGATCGCGCCCTGTTCGCGGATAATGAGACCCGGACACGCATTTAGCATCGCTATTTCGATCTGCATGGTCGGGGTATAAGAACGGCGAAAACTTAACAAAAATTTTGCCGTGCGCTCACGTCCGATCACCGGGCGAGTGGCGGCGGTAACTTTACCCCCACCGTCAGAGGTCACGATTGCATCTTCGGTCAAGAGTTGTAACATCGCGTCTAAATCCCCATTGGCGATCGTTTGAGTAAATGTCGTGAGGATCGTTTGATGTTGGGCGGGAGTCGCGGAAAAACGCGGGCGATGCGCGGTGATGTGCTGTTTAGCGCGATGCAACAATTGACGACAGGCGGCGGTGTCTTTGCCAAGCATTTCGCCGATCTCCTGATAGGAATAATCGAACACCTCGCGGAGTAAAAATACCGCACGCTCTGCTGGAGTCAGCGTTTCAAGCAAGACTAAAAACGCCATGGAAAGTGTGTCCGGTTCATCTTCATCTGTCACGATCGGTTCTGGTAGCCATGGCCCTAGATAAACTTCACGTTGAGCGCGGGCAGATTTTAATTGATCTAAACATAAATTGGTGATCATTTTGGTGAGATATGGCTTAGGCGAGTGAATCATCTCTTGCGCGATAGATTGATAGCGCAAATAGGCCTCTTGGATCATGTCTTCGGCTTCCATTGCGCTTCCTAACATCCGGTAAGCAATGGCAAATAACAGCGGTCGGTATTGCTCAAATACGTCCATAGTTTTTTGGACGTGGGTAACGATATAGCCCCGGTAAAAAGCGCTCTAATTGAATCGCCCAGAGCGTGTAAGATGAGATCAATTCCTTGACAACCGCCCCGCGCCAACCCATGATCACCCGCAATTGTGGTTGATCGTCTTGATCAACCCATTGGGCTAACCCCTTCCAACGCCCTAAACTGATACATTGCACCATATAGGCAAATTGAAACGCCGGCAAGGACTCGCCACGCAAGCGTGCCAGCAAATGATCGGCGGCATACGCTCCCGTAGGCATTGCCGTCGCGCAAGACATCCGTAGACCTGTGGCGGCCGCATCGCCGATCGCGTAAATGCGATCATCCGAAACGGAACGCAAATATTGATCTACCAAGACTTGCCCGATCGCATTGGTCTGAATTCCAGACTCCCTAGCAATGGGAGAAACCTCAAACGACCCCGCCCAAAGCGTGACATCAGAGACAAAATCACCGCGATTGGTGATCACGCGATCCGCCTCTAAACGGTTGACTGAAGTCCGTTCGATGTAATCGATCCGCAATTGATTAAAGACCTCTTGTAAGTAGGCGCGCCCTCCCACCGATAACCCTGCCCCCATCTGACCTTGTGTGATCAAGGTGACAGAGTGAGTCGGATAACGTGCAGCGATTTCGCTGGCTGCTTCGATTCCGGTTAATCCGCCGCCCACGATCACGACATGCTTTGTGGCAGCGGAGCGCAATCTTTGGATTAACTTATATGAATCTTCGGGATTTAGGGTTAGGGCATGTTGGGATAAACCGGGAACTCCGGTAACACTGACCCGACTCCCCAAGGCATACACCAAATAATCATAGCCGATCGCTTGTTCACCCACATACACTTGCTTGGTGGCTGGGTCAATACGAGTCACATATCCACAGATCAAACGCACATTTGAAGGGCATAAATTGGCAATGCGAAGATTGCGAATCGATTGGCCGGTGGCGACTTGATGCAAGCGAATCCGCTCAACGAACAAATCGGACGCATTAATCAAGGTGACTTCTGCATGACACGCTAATCGCAATGCGGCGATCATGCCGGCATATCCTGCCCCTAAAATTACAATTTTTGTCATCGCGTTTACCTCCTGATGATGTGCGCTATTTGAAGATGAGACGATCAACGGGATGCGTTTGTGACAGGCATTCGCTGTGTTATGCTTAAAGACTGCCAATTTGAAAAAGGAATCAACATGAGTGCAACATTGATTGACGGCGAAGTGATCGCGGTGCGAATGCGTGCCGAAATTGCCGCCCAAGTGCAACAATTCACCGAACAACATCATTATGCCCCTGGTTTAGGGGTGGTATTGGTGGGGGATGACCCCGCTTCGCAAATGTATGTTCGCATGAAACGTAAAAATTGTAAAGAAGTCGGAATCGAGTCTTATGCCCATTATCTTCCAGCCGATGCGACTCAAGCACAGGTGGAAGAAGCGGTCTTATCGCTGAATCAAGATACTAAAGTTCATGGGATCTTGGTGCAGTTACCGCTCCCGAAACATCTCAATGAAGAAGCGGTGTTAAACCTAATCAGCCTCGAAAAAGACGCGGACGGCATTCATCCGCTTAATATGGGTTTGTTGGCGATGCGTGGACGTGAACCGCTATTTACTCCTGCTACGCCCACCGGTTGTCTCGTTTTACTGAAAGAAATGAATGTACCGATCGCAGGGGCGAATGCGGTGGTAGTTGGCCGGAGTAATATTGTCGGAATGCCCGTCGCATTGATGCTCACCAGAGAAAACGCCACTGTGACCATTTGTCATAGCAAAACCCGCGATCTCCCGTCATATTTGCGCGAGGCAGATATTGTGATCGCCGCGATCGGTTTGCCGGAATTTATCAAGGGTGATTGGCTAAAACCCGGCGCGGTAGTGATCGATGTAGGGACGAATAAGATCGATGATGCCACTGCCGAAAAAGGCTATCGCTATGTAGGTGATGTCGAATTAGAGAGCGCGCAAGCGGTGGTCAAGGCGATCACCAAAGTCCCCGGCGGAGTGGGGCCATTGACACGCACGATGTTACTCGCGAACACGATGAAAGCCGCTTACCGTTTGACAGCAAAGGCCTAATCCCGAAAAGTGGTGTAAATAGTTGAATTTTTTGCGCCTTTGCAGTTTCATAGAGGGAATACAGGAGCAAATCGGTATGACCACCAAAGCAAAGGCGCTGTTAACCTATATCCATGAGCATCAATTGGAGCTACCCCGCGCTTTTCAGCGAGAGGTGTTGCGATTGACTCTGCAAGCATTGATGGACTGGGAAGTAAGCACGATGATCAATGCGAGTCACTATGAACGGATTGATCATCGCACCAATTACCGCAATGGTTATCGTTCGCGGTATTGGCGTTCAAGCATCGGTGAGATCCAATTGGACATCCCCAAATTGCGGCGCGGCACTTACTATCCACAATTTCTACGGGAGGCGGAGCGTTTGATCCTTCAGATCGCTCAAGAGGTGTTCGTGGAGCAAGGTTCAGAGCAAGCGCTGATCGATCTCGCACAAACACTTCAGATCGAAACTCCTTCGCAAGCGCAACTTGAGGACTTGTTACAAAACCTCGATGCGCTCACGGTGCGCGCTAAACGTGGTCAAGTCACTGAACGATACGAGTCATTAGCGCTAGACGTGATCGAAGTTAACGCATGGCAACGGGTGTATGTGGCAGTCGGGGTCAAATGGACAGGCGATGCAGAATTGATCGGTTACGATGATCACCAACACTGGGATCAGTTTATCGCGGATCTCACGCGGCGCGGTTTACAAGCCAACCTCTGGATGGTATTGGATCGCGATCACTTGCTGGAGACCGTACAGGTCTGTCTTCCGAAGACTCACATAAGATTGTTTACACCGCGCGCCGCCCCGATGTTACGCTTAGTGGCCTAAAGCGGCGCGTTTATTCCCTTAAAAGTCGTCAATATTCGATAGGAGTCGATTCAATGATCGTGAATCAGGTGATCCCGATGGTGGTGGAACAAGGTCATCAAGGTGAACGCGCTTATGATATTTACTCACTGCTGCTCAAAGAGCGTTTGGTGATGATGGGTAGTCCGGTGAATCAGCAATCCGCGAATTTGTTGATCGCCCAACTGTTATATTTAAGTCGTGAAGATCCCAAAAAGCCGATTCAACTGTATATCAGTTCTCCCGGTGGTGAGGTTTATCCGGGCATGGCGATCTACGATACGATGCAGCAGATCGAAGCGCCAGTAAGTACAACGGCGGTTGGCATGACGGCGAGTTTCGGCACAGTGTTGTTAATTGCGGGATCCAAGGGACTCCGCTATGCCTTGCCTCATGCGACGATCCATCTCCATCAACCGTTAGGTGGGACACAAGGCCAAGTCACCGATATGCTGATTCAGGTCAATGAATTTCTCCGCTTAAAAGCGCAATTGATCGAGGTTTTTGTCAAACACACGGGCCAAAACGCGGAAGTGATTGAGCGCGATATGGATCGGGATCTCTACAAAACTCCGATGCAAGCGGTCGAATATGGATTAATTGATGCGATTTTGAATCACGATAAAGTCGCCCCGTTAATGCGTTAAGGGTTGGGTCGGAAAGGTAAAGCGGTTGGGATCAGTTAATTGAACTCCGATGATCTTTTATTTGCCTTTTTCTACACCCTGTGATTAGCGTTTCTATCAAAACAGGGAGAACAGAAGTAATCTCAGGAAAGTTTCTTGCTTCCAACCCCACCCTAGCCCTCACCCATACATGGGGAGGGAACTGGATTGCGTGGCATGGGTTGATCCGTCTCCGTGGGTGGGGTATTTTTCTGAGGTTACTGAGATAACATCCGTTCTCCCAACATGGTTTATTGGATCACTTTCGCAATTAGGTGAAATTCGCTTTTACCGGCTTGATAAAGCTAAAAATCCATCTGTAGGATACTTCGTTCGCTACTCCCCAATGTGTGAGGGGACTCTAATCTCACCGATTGCAACGTGTTTCCCGCTAAATCAAGGATCTCATACGTACCTGTATCGGCATAATGCACCAAGATTTGTCCGGTGTGTGAAAGTGCGTAATCTGTGACTGGAAGTGAAACGAGAGGAATAAGAGAAACAGTTTCGCCTGTAACCACAGTGCTATAGAGCCGTTGATCCTCTGCATTTAACATGAACACCCGATCTTGATAGGTTTCAAATTGTTGAAATGTTTGCTCTGGTAGTAGAATTGACCATGTTCGCGTTGTGAGGTCAAAATAGCTTAAACCTCCACCCGTCGCTTCTGAGCCACGCATATCAAACAAAATTTGAAACAAAATGCCGTTTTTTATATATGCAAGTGCATCAAACGAACTCAAAAATTTTTCGTTGATCACATAGGGGGTACTAGTAGTGGTTTGTGAGTCAAGATCAATGATCTTTAAAATGTTGCTATAGTAGGCTTGAGCATCATCAGACAACGAAACTACCGCCAACTGAGTAATATCTGGAGAAGATATCCAATTGATACCTTCACCCACGACCAAAGGGGTGTTTCCATTTAATGGAACATATACGATTGAATAGTTATGGAGATTGCGACGTAAAAAGCTATAGGTGACACCAATAAGCATAGCTGTTTGATCAGTGAGCCATGAAGCGTTGATTATCTGCGTTTCGGGGTGTCGATAAGTTGATAAAAATGGTACATCCTTGTATTGAATATTATGATACCCTAAATTGAATACTAACTCGCTTTGTTGAGTTTGGGTATCAATCATCAAAAGTCGTGTTGTTCCATAACATTCAAGAGTGTTCGGCGGGATACATCTATCGTAGGAAATTTGCAGTAGAAGTTTGTCCCCTCTTGGTGATACCACTAGATCGCTAACATGAGAATACAGTCTCGTAGTCTCTAAATCACTAGAACTGAAATTTATGGAGAGGTATTCGCGTAGTAGATTAAACTCATCTTCTGGTAATACCTCTATC
>JALOOG010000018.1 GCA_025454525.1 Anaerolineae bacterium
ATGTCACCCATTGGTCTTACCATTTTAACAGGCTTTTTAGGCGCGGGGAAAACCACGCTATTGAATCACATCCTTAACGGTGATCACGGACGCAAGATTGCCGTGATCGTCAATGATTTTGGCGCGATCAACATCGATAGCCAATTGGTGGTCGATGTCGGACAAGACGATACGATTGAACTTTCCAACGGCTGCATCTGCTGTACGATCCGCGGCGATCTGTTACAAGCCTTGATCGATCTCACCCGCCGCCCAAGCCCACCCGAATACATCATCATCGAAGCCAGTGGAGTCTCCGATCCCTTAGAGATCGCGATGACCTTCCGGCAACCGCAATTAGCCACGACGATCGCGATCGATAGCGTCTTAACGGTGATCGATGCCGAACAGATCCGCGATCTGGAACGCGAAAATGAGGTGTTAGCGATCTTACAGGTGGGCGCGGCCGATATTGTGATCCTCAACAAGGTGGATCTGGTTAGCGAGGCGGATTTAGCCAACGTGCGAGCATGGGTGCGATCGATCATCCCCAACGCCCGCATCTTTGAGACTCGTTATGCCCAAGTCCCGCTAGAATTGATCTTAGATGTGCAGTTGTTCGCACCCGATCGCGTCCGCGCCGTTCATGAGATCCATGTCCACGCGGCTGATGAGCCGATCGATCATGATCATCATCATCACGATCATGATCACACCGATCATAGCCTTGTATTTCACACTTATCATTGGCACAGCGATCAACCGCTCTCCTTGCGTGCCGTTCAACGGGCGATCGAAACCTTGCCGACCGAGATCTTTCGGGCCAAGGGCTTTCTGTATCTGGTGGATGACCTTGATCACTTGGGGATCTTGCAGGTAGTGGGCAAGCGGGCCAGTGTCACGATCGGGCGTGCTTGGGGAGATCAAGCGCCATTTTCGGAGATCGTGATCATCGGCACGGCCGGCCATGTCGATCGAGCGGCCTTAGATCACACATTTGAGCGCTGTTTAGCGGTGAATGCGCCGCAATCAGAGTTAGGGCGAATCACCGAACGGGTTTTTGAGTGGTTACGGCGTATACGTCGGGATTGATATTGTGTCTAGCCAACGGTAAAATACCGCTTTCGTCAGGTGCAACCTCGCGACGGCATGGTCGCTTTTTTTAGGTTTTATAAGGAGAAATTCTCATGGCTCGCAAGCGGATCAGCGGCGCGAAACCTCAATTCGGGAATAACGTTTCGTTCTCACAAAAGAAAACTCGCCGCCAATTCAAACCGAATATGCAATACAAACGCATCTACGTGCCGGAACTCGGTTACTCGGTGCGCGTGCGGATCTCAGTCTCGGAACTTCGCACAATCGACAAGATCGGTTTAAAGGCCTTCTTGGAAAAACGCGGTTTATCGCTTAAAGACGTGGCCCGCAAAGAACCGGCCGCAACCCCTCAATCAGCCTAAAACGGCTTCTCACGGCGCAATCCGAAACAGGTTGCGCCGTTTTTTTAAGGCTAATCCGCCGCATTCGACATCAACCCGTAGCGCGCTAAACGCTCTTGATATTGTTGCAAGATGCGATGTCCATGATCCTGAAAATGCCCCTTGACCTGTGAGCTATCCAACTTGGCCGCCGAATGCGGAGTCTTGAGATCCGGCGCAAAACGCCGTAATTTCCGTCGATACTCCCATGCCTCCAAGCGATCGCCAATCCCGCCCGTTAACAAACGCTCTAAGGTGCGTTTGAGCCATTGCCATAACGGGGTCGGTTGATATTCCGGCGCGGAATGAAACGGATGAGCCGCGTTAGCAAGATGCGCTAACGTCCACCCGTTGGCATGGAGCAGATCGCTATACACCGCGCAGCCATACAACGGGATCATCTGCATCACCTCATGGGCGATAAACAGATCACATCGATCTTGTTGTAAGCGGTCTTGGGCTAATACAAAATTTGGGCAGATCGTCACACCGCGTCCTTTACCCCATTTCACCAGCAAGATCGCTAAGGCCCGGGCCGTCCAGACCCGTTGACTCGTGGTGATCAGCATATAATCGTAATCGTCTTGGGCGTGCGAGGGGTTGTGCATGGCAAGCGATCCGGTCAACGCCACCATGCGGACAAACGGCAGGCGTGCTAACCAACCTGCGTAAACTTGTGCTGAGTCCCACATGCGTCGCGCCGCTTCTAATCGGGCGATCCGCTTGGGGATCAAGTCACTCCGGGCCTGTAGGGTGACATAGCCTTCAGCTTGATGTAACAGCGTCTTTAAGGCGGCCGAATGCGCGAGGGTGGATTCGATCGCTAGGTGTGAGATCGCCCGATCACTGATCAAAAAGTGGTGGATCTCGTCTAGGGTCATCGGATAATCGAATACGTCACCATACAAGATTGTGCGTAAGATCGCGGCTTCTGTCGGTGTCAGGTGCATCGCGTGTTTGCCTTTGAGTGGTATCTCGTTTGATCACCCTATCGTAACCGATCGTGGCTTTGGATCACTTGGACTCATCAGAGTCTTGATCTTCAGCGCGTCCCCCCGCATGATCACCATAAGCGCAACTCGCACGGAAAGGACAGTGAGTGTATGAACATTGGCGTTCTCGCGCTACAAGGCGCGTTTATTGAACACGAAAAGATGTTAAGATCATTGGGAGTCACGGTGACACAAGTCCGACTCCCCGAACACTTGACCGATCTGGACGGCTTGATTATCCCCGGCGGGGAAAGCACCACGATCGGCAAGTTAGCGGTACAGTACGGTTTGATCGAACCGTTGCGCGATTTTGCCCAACGTAAAGCGACTTGGGGGACGTGCGCGGGCATGATCTTCTTGGCAAAAGACATCGGACACGACCGTCAACCGCTGTTAGGGGTAATGGATCTCACGGTGAATCGCAATGCGTTCGGACGGCAGATCGACAGCTTTGAACGTGCGATTCCGATCAAGGGACTGGTGGGTGATCCGTTTCCAGCGGTGTTTATCCGAGCGCCGATCGCTACCCAAGCCGGCGTAGGGGTCGAAATTTTGGCGCAATTGGCCGCAGATCAGATCATCGCGGCCCGTCAAGGTCATCTGTTGGCAACGGCGTTTCATCCAGAGCTTACACACGACTCACGTTTACACCAGTATTTTTATGACATCGTAGATCAAACGCGCTAAGAAAGGGGGACATTCCATGAAGGATTATCGGTTGGGGCCAGATGAGGACGACGATTACAACTTGGAGGACGACGAACCGATCGATGAACTCGAAGAAGAAGATGATGATGATGAGATCGATCTGGGCTATCAAGAGGACATCAGCGTTGAAAGCGGGTATATGACCGAAGTCGGCGATGAAGATGACCTTGACGATGAAGGCTATGACCTCGAAGATGACGACGATCTTGACCTCTACGATGATGAAGACGAGGAAGATGAGGACGAAGACGAGGACGCGGCCTACGAGGACGAATACGAGTTTTAGTGTTCATCGAATCTAACCAAGCGGCGGGATCACCATGCGATCCCGCCGAACAAGCGTTTAGCGTTCGCCGAGGATCACCTCAAACTCCAACGGATCGCCTTCGCGTAAAACCCGGATCGTCACCGTATCGCCCGGTTCGGTTTCAATCGATAGATAGGCGATCAATTCGCCGAAATTGTTGATCGGACGATCGTCCACCGCGATGATAATATCGTTGATCTCTAAGCCGCTTTGCGCCGCTGGACTGGTATTACGCCCCCGTCCCAGATCGGCGATCACCACACCGCGTGTATTATCCGCGAGATTCAGCTCATTGATCAGGTCTAGGGTGATGTCATCCCCGCTTATGCCCAAAAAGGAATAACGCACCCGTTGCTCTTCGATCAAGGCCTTGGCCACACGTTTTACCAAGTTACTCGGTACGGCGTAACCGATGCCAGAGTTGACCCGCTCTAAACTGCTAATTTGGGAGTTCACACCGATCACCTCCCCTTGTAGGTTGAACAACGGCCCACCGCTGTTACCGGGGTTGATCGCTGCATCGGTTTGGATCACCGCGCCGATCTGATATTGGCTTAGGCCTTGGATGGTGCGCTCTAAGGCGCTGACAATGCCCGTCGTCATCGTCCAACGCTGCCCGAACGGGCTACCTAAGGCCACGGTGGTTTGACCGATCACCAAGTTATTCGAGTCACCTAAACTGACTGGGAACAAACGTTCACGCGGTAAATCCACGCGGATCACCGCCAGATCCGAATCGGGATCGACCCCCACGATCTCCGCCTCAATGATCGTGCCGTCGATAAAATTGACCTCAATGCGGGTATCACGATCCGCGCCTTCCACCACATGGTAATTGGTGACGATATGGCCGTTTGAATCGATCACAAAACCCGATCCACCACTCACTTCGACAAAATCGCGCCCGCTGCGGATCGCGATGTTAATCGAGACCACCGACGGACTCACACGGTTATATAGATCGGCTAGTTGTAATTCTGATTGCGTAAGTTGTGCTAAGAGCGCTTGGGCAAAACCGGAGAGTTGGCTTGTCCCCAAAACGTAACCGAATGATACCAAGAGCAACATCACCATTAAACGCTTGATCCGCTTCACAATTGACTCCCAACAGTGCTAACATGATGCAATTCGTTTTTGTCTACTGATCATTGTACGAGATTTTGCGTCATGCAACGCAACGATCGGGTAAAATAACGGCAAAATTAGGGATCAAATTGATGAGAATTTTAACCTTTATGCTGCTCTTGTTGGGCATCAGCGCCTGTGCTGCCCCGGAAGCGCCCCGCGCCTTGATCACGCCCTTTCCTACCGTCACCCCGGGGCGGATCGTGACCGGACTGCTCCCCTTAAGCGATGATTTTAGCGACGGGGGACTTTCCCCTGCAACGGCCGTGGCCTTAGCCCGTCAACCGACCGCCACGCCCGATTTTAGCAATTGCCTTTCGTTGTCTTCTGAGCAAGCGATCGAAAGCACGCCCGCCGTAAGCAGCCGGATCATCAATGAGGAGATCGTGCGCTATTTAAGCAGTGGCGGCGATCTGGCGGTGTTTCGCGAGACCTTGACCGAAAGTTGGGGGATCATCGGCGAAACCGGTTACATCCGCTCCGATCTGGATCTCACAGGGGAAGGTGTGCCGGAGATCTTGATCGGTTATACCGTGCCGGAAGGCTTAGGGGAATTGTTGATCGTCGGATGCGCCGAAGGCACGTATCGGAGTTTATTTGAATTAACCTCCGACACCCAAAATCCCCCGCAATTGATCACGATCGGCGATCTGAATCGCGGCGGGATCAACAAGCTGATGATCGCCACGCCCTACTGTGAACGGGATAACACCGGCCAGATCGTCAATCGGGAAGAATGCCCAGTCAAAACCGAGTTATTGGTCTGGCAACAAGAACGTGATCGTTTCGACAACCTGTTGCCGGACGATGTGATCAGTACCCGCCCGCCGGAACTTAACGATATCGATCAAGATCAGGTGAGTGAGGTGATCGTGCGCTTAGAGAGCAACGGCACCGAGTTCACCGGCCCGTTACGCACCGGAGTCGAAATTTACGATTGGGACGGGTCAAGTTATGTGCTTTCGATCATCCAATTAGATCCGCCGCGCTTTATGATCCAAGTGATTCAACAAGCCGATGTCGAATTTGCCCGGCGTGAATATGCCACGGCGATCGCATTGTATCAACAGGCCTTCACCGGAACAGGATTGCGCTATTGGTTTGATGATGAAGTAGAGATTTTGCGGAGTTACACGCTCTATCGTTTGATCTTGGCACAAGTGATCACCTCATCTCCCGATCATCCATTGACTTTTCAGCAATTGACCACACTGTATCCGGATCGGGCCACCGCGCCGATCTACGCCGCTTTGGCCTATACTTTTTACACCGAATTTCAGACTTCTGGCAATCTGATTCAAGGGTGTACGTTAGTGCAAGCGGAGATCACCGCCCGCCCCCAAGCCTTGGATCTGCTTAACCGTTACGGGAGTCGGAGTCCGCGTTATAATGCGATTGATCTGTGTCCGATTCGTTAAATGGAGTGTTTATGTTGACGTATTTTAAGGATCAGAAGCAAGCGATGATCGATGAGATCATTGAATTCGTCCGTTATGAAACCCCGTCGCGAGTTAAGGTTGCGGTAGATGCGTTGGGGGCGGTCATGGCGGAAAAGTTTCAGCAGTTAGGCGCACAAGTCACTCGTTTTGAACAAAACGAGGTGGGCGATCTGTTGTGGGCAAAGTGGAACACCGATGCCCCCGGTAAGCCGATCTTGTTTCTTGTTCACATCGATACCGTGTGGGACATCGGCACGTTAGAAGATTTTCCGGTGCGAATTGAGGACGGGCTGTTGTATGGACCCGGCGCAGTCGATATGAAGGGCGGGATCGTGGTGATGCTCACCGCCTTACGCGGCCTGATCGCACAAGCACAACTGCCTAACCGCCCGATTCAGGTGTTGGTGAACACCGATGAGGAGATCGGCAGCCGTCATTCCCAAGGCCTGATTCAAGACATCGCCCGTAACGCGGCCCTGGTCTTGGTCATGGAACCCGGTACGCCCGAAGGCGCGCTCAAAACTTGGCGCAAGGGGATCGCAACCTACCGCGTACATGTGGAAGGGCGGGCCGCTCATGCCGGCAACACGCCCGAACAAGGGATCAACGCGATCGTTGAACTCTCACAACAGATCTTGAAATTACACGCGCTGAATGACCTGAAATACGGCACTTCGGTTTCCACCACCTTGATCGAAGGCGGTAGCGCGGGCAATGTGATCCCAGCGAAAGCGAGTGCGTATCTGGACACGCGCTTTATGCACCTGAACGCGATGGAACGGATCGCGAATGAAGTGATGAACCTCTATCCGTTTACCCCCGGCGCGAATGTTTGGGCGGAAAAAGTGCATCACCGCCCCCCGATGGAACATAACGCCTTGATGCGTGAGACCTTTGAGCGGGCTAAAGCGATCGCCCAAGCGCACGACATTACCTTGCGCGAAGAAGGCAGCGGCGGTGGTTCAGACGGCAATTTTACCGCCGCGATGGGCATCCCAACCTTAGACGGACTCGGCCCACAAGGGGATGGCCTTCATGCCCGTCATGAGCAGGTGGTGATCAGCAGTCTAGCGACGCGGGCCGCCTTGATCGCCGCGCTTTTGCAAAATTGGTAGATATGGCGATACCCTAAACTTTGGGGGGACAAAACCACGGTGATCCCGTTATCCTAAAAAGGATGTGAGCGTAGAGGTGATTTAGATGGCTGCTACTCGTGGAACTCCGAATACGTGTCTTACTTTAGTTATTGGTGCCTTATTGATGCTGTTAACCGTGATCATCATCGGATTGATCGCGCTTTTACAATCGACGCAACGTGAATTGACGACCGTGCGTGCCGAAGCAACCGCCGCCGCCTTGATACGCCCAACCACCGTGATGAATCCCACTCAGGGCGATGCGCCTTCACCGATTCCAACCCTAGCCGTACCTGCCGTCGTGCCACTCTTAGAAGATACCTTTACCGAGGCGATCAACCCCGCCTTATGGCAATTTACAATGGATGATTGGCGCTTTATCGATCAACGGATGACTGCACGGTCGAGCCGTGCCGAATTGATCTCACAAGGGGCTGATTTTCAGAATTACCGCCTTGAGATCTGGTTTCGGGGACAAGGCAATTATCACATTGCCTATAACTTGACCGAAGCGGACGATCAAGGCTTTAGTTTATCCTTAAACGTCGTGGGAGCTTCTCTGAATGCCGCCACCTTACGCCATGCGTCATTAGATCGCCTCACCGGATCACAGGTGATCGATCGGGCTTCTGGTTTGAACATTTTCCCAACGGATGACAGCTATTACTTGCGAATCGATGTCAAAGGCGATCATTCGATCGTCTTTGTGCAGGATCGGGAGATCCTCAATGTCCGACCGGTGGACGGATCATCCGCCGGCCGGATCGCGATCATCGTGCCGAACAATAGCCAGTTAGAGCAGGTGCGGATCACGCCTTTAGGCGATTAGCGCAACAGGTAGAGGTCATTCGCGCTATCAGGCAGATCGAGTCGGGCAAAATCCGAGAGACGATACCAACCGATCATCACCGTCCCCTCGCGGGGGATCATCAAACGGCGATGATCGGTGATGATGGTGCCGGGTACCCAAGCTGAAGTCGGATACCCCGGAATCGCCCCGTCGCTTTGTGTGATCAAAGTCCCATCTGCGTCCAATAACTGCACAGTGAGCATCCAATCTTCGCTTAAATCCGCTTCAGCCTGCCAATTGAACGTGAGATCCAACGTATCTCCAGCACGATTCAGCGTATAACCGATCAAGCGGATCGCATCTCCGAATTGTGCATCGCTGATGACGCTAGGAGTCGGCGGTTGATAGTGCCGATCGATCCACACCGCGCCGTTTAAGATCAACGCCGGAACAGCCGATCCGTCCGCATGTTGCATCGGAAGATAAACGGTCTCTAGCGCGGTTTGCCATCCCAATTGCAATTGAAGCAACCGCGGACTTAAGCCCGCGATCGAATCCACTTGGACGCGGATCGGGACGCGATAGATCACCTCCGCTTGAAGTGCATCAGTAGGGGCGCTCCCGGGGTAGATCGCGCTTTTGCCAAGGGGCGCTCCGGTGATCGGATCGATCACGGTGAGATACAACGCCGGATTATCCGGATGCGATCCACTCAGATACAGATCGAATACGATGTCCCCGTCCGGATGCACGATCGGGCGCGCTAAGCGATAAGCGAGGATCATCAGGTCATCCGTCCGGATCTGGATCGGCACCGCGGCCGGATCGATCGCCTCGACCACTTCTAAACGTGGGTAGCCTTGTGCGATTTCACGCCCTGGCACGAGCAAGGCGATTAAGGCGATCGGTAGGATCAACAAAGGCGCATAACGTCCTAACAGGGAGCGCCAACCGATCACCAGCAACGGTGCGAACCCGATCAAGGCCGGAAACAACAAGCGCCCATACGAAATATCGACACTGCGCGTCCCGATCGCCAATTGCGCGGTTAACAAAATGACCACAGACAAACACAGCGCGATCATACCCGCATGAGCGCGCCATTTCGCCCATTGCGTAACGAGTCCGATGATCGCCAGTCCGGCGATCACAGTGACGTACAGGTAAAAGCCAATCGGGCCATAGACGGGTTGATGCAAATGCCCGATCATCAACCAAAAGGAGCGCCAAATGCGGGTGATCTCACCGATCACATTACCCGACTCGGAGGCCACCGCAAATTCACGTCCCCAGAGCGCTTGCGTTGCCCCTAACGCGAGTGGATCACCGTACAACGTCCAATTGCGAAGATACCACCATCCGGCGATCACCCCAACGGTGATCAAGGTGATCATGATCGGGCGAATTGCGGTGCGAATTGACCAACGTCCAGTCAATGCCCCCGCGATCAAGGTAAGATAGACCACGCCGAATAACGAGACTCCGGTGATCTTGGTGATCGCGATCAACGCAAGGATCAGACTCAAGGCGAGCGTGGATCGGCGGGTGATGCCATTGCGCCATGTTCGGACTGTCCAATAGACTCCGGCGCTGTATAACAAAATCACCAAGTTATCGTTATTGACACTGCTGCTGATGTTGATCAAGGTCGGGATCGTGGCCACTAAGGCCAAAGTGGTCAGGGCGATCGCCTCTGAACCGAACAGGAGTCGCGTGGTCTGATAGATTGTCCACAAGCTGATCGCGGCCAACGTCAAACTATACAGCCGTAAGATCGATAAGGCGTTCGCGGTGTCTCCGGTCAATAACTCGGCGGGGGGATGAAGCCACTTGTGATGATTATCGCTCACCGTGCCGCGGATGAAGATCAACGGGTTGGGTTGTAGATAAGCTTCAAGGTCGGTGCGTTGGGTGTGTCCGATCAACAGCGCGCCGATGAGGTAATACAACGGCGGTTGATGACGTTCGATCGCCCATTGATCGCGCCGATTGTTGGCATGAGCGATCGCGT
Source organism: Anaerolineae bacterium (assembly GCA_025454525.1). GTDB lineage: Bacteria > Chloroflexota > Anaerolineae > Aggregatilineales > Phototrophicaceae > JALOOG01. The sequence continues at coordinate 9,963 of JALOOG010000018.1, forward strand.
CCCGATCGGCGATCACGGGAAGCGCATGAGTGCGACTTAGCTCATCCACGTATAAAAAATGAGCGGCCTCATCCGAGGACTCAAAGGCCGGCATAGCGCTCGCATAGGTCAACCCTAACAGCATAAACGCGATCAAGATCCACAAGGGAAGGGAACGTAACCCGATCATCAAAGCAGTTTCTCCAGTTTGCCCGCTCATTTTAGAGCAGTCCGGGGAGGATCGTGAGGGCGAAACGTCTCGGTCTATTTGTTGGGGTCACGGAAGCAAGGGCAGGAAAATTTCTTGTGTAAGACTCCACCCTAACCCTCCTCATAATTGAGGAGGGTAGTTTTTTGAGGTTACTTGTGAGTAATTTCAGGAAAGTCCCACCCATGGAGACAAATTAGCCCATCTTACGCGGGCCAGTTCCCACCCCATGTTAGGGTGGGGTTGGACGCAAGAAACTTTTCTGTCCTCTGTAGCTTAAAGCGTTTAACAGAAACTTCCCTGATGTTACTTCTACAGCTCACTATTTTTCTGTTCTTACGATCCTTAAGGTCATCGTCCGTCCAGATCAAGTACCCATGCGTTGGTAAATTCGCATCCGGTGTCATCGCTTTCGGCAAAAGTGGCCGCCACGAGTCCGAGTCGCCCATTCTCTAAGCGGTTATCGCGCCAACTGCCCACTTCCTCACCATTGATCAGCAAAGTGAAGTGACTGCCTTCGCCGATTAACAACCATTCAGACGGCTCACCGCGCAAGCGCACCCGCCGATCGGCGGCTTGATTGCTCTGCCAATCGCCGTTGACGCGCACCAAAAAGCGCACATCGCCATCGCGATTGAGTCGCACTGTGTAGAAGTTGCTATCGTCTTGATCGCGGAAACTGAGGCCGCATTCATCTTCATCGGCCCCTTCATCGTTAAAGGTGATCGTGACTCCCATCACAAAATCGTTATAGGCGTTCGGATACCATTGGCGTAAGCTCACGTTGTTTTCATCGCTTAGATCTAAAGTCAAACGTGGGAAGGCGATCACCACTTCATCCGCACGATCGGTGATTCCAGCATCCACCACACCATCGGCTAATGCCAACGCGCTGTCTAGATCGAGGGGCGGCGGTGCGGCTTCGTTGTTATTGCCGCCGTTGCCTTGTGATTCAGCGGCAGCGGTGGCTTGTCCCTGCAAAGTGGCAAAATCTTGTGCAACGGCGGTCGCTTCGCGTGCTAAAGTGGCCTGTTCGCGGGCTTGCGCGGTCGCATCCCGTTCTAAAGTCGCTTGTTCACGGGCTTGCGCGGTTGCTTGGGCTTCAATAGTTGCTAGATCTTCCTCAACTAACCCGATCCGCGCTGTGGCCGTGGCCAGTTGCCGTGAGGCGGTGGTCGCTTCGACTTCTAAGGTCGCAATCGTCGCTTGCGAGTCATCGAATACAGCGGTAGCCGTGGCCAATTGTCGTGAGGCGGTGGTTGCTTCGACTTCTAGCGTCGCAATTATCGCTTGCGAGTCATCAAATACGGCGGTTGCGGTCGCCAATTGTTGCGCGGCTGTGGTCGCTTCAACTTCTAAGGTCGCAATCATCGCTTGCGAGTCATCAAACACGGCGGTTGCGGTGATCAACAAATCCCCCGCCGCCGTCCCTTCTACCTCTAACGTGGCGATCATGTCTTCGGCCGCGTTAAAAACAGCGGTCGCAGTGATCAACTGTTCACGACGTAATCCAATTTCGGTTTGACCTGTGGCCAGATCTGCGGCATATTCTGTTCCAGTGATTTCCAAAGCGCTGATATTGGCGCGTTCCGTGCCGACGATTTGCGTCGCTTCGTTCGCGATGCCCGTGCCGGCTTGACGAGTGTTATCAAGGTCGGTTTGAATAGTAAACAGCAGATAACCACCCACTCCCAGTAAGAAAGCGATGATCCCGATCAAAACCAGTAACGGAGTCCGGTTCGACCCGTTGCGAGGGTCGGTCGTTGTCGTTTCGGCCATCGAAAACCCTTATCCTCTGATACCTACTCGGTAACTATAACGGTAATCAACAGATAGCGGCAAATTTTCATCCGTAAGTCATTTGAAAAACAAGACATTTGTTACGACTTTTTCGCTCATCTGTGCTATGATCACCGCAAGACAGTGACGGAGTATCCGATAACCGGCCAATCGTGATCGAATTTTAATTTTGGGTGCGTCAAATTTCGATCTGACCGTCAAGCTTACGATGCCGTCGCTGAAAAAAATTTTTTCTTTCTGCCGCCGTTTTGATGCGATCCCCACATCTGACTTGACCTAATTGGACTTATCGCTTTCGGTTATGATTTAAGGATTGCCGACTCACCCAATCTACTGGACACTTTAGATGAACTCATTACGTGCTGTCATCACCTTATTGATCGCCCGGTTGATCATCAACCTTGGACGACGCTTCACTTATCCCTTCAACAATGCCATTAGCCGTGAGTTGGCTGTGCCATTGTCCAGTGTACAGACGGTGGTCGGATTACAGGTAGGGATAGGCTTGTTAAGCCCGGCTTTCGGCGGATTGGCAGAGCGTTACGGCCGCAAGCGGGTGATGTTAGCCGCATTGGCTTTAATGGGTGTGGCCGCATTGATCGGCACTGTGATCAGCGAATTTTTCGGGTTTACGATTGCGCTACTCTTATTCGGCATCGCAAAGATGTTATTTGACCCGGCGGCAATCGCTTATGTGGGTGATCGTGTGCCGTATGCCAATCGTGGCCGCGCTTTAGGCCTCTTAGAGTTGTCATGGGCCGGCGCATTAGGGGCGACCGCCTTGATCGGTTGGATCTTAGAGGCGGGATCCTTACGCGGGGTATTTATCACCTTTGGGATCGCGGTTAGCGTCGTGTTTATCTTGATCGCGGTGCTGATCCCACCCGATCATCCGGCCCAGTCTGATAATCGGCGTGACTCCGTGCTGAATCCGATCACCGCGCTACGATTGTTATTGCGCTATCCGGCAGCGCGGGCCGCGCTCATCTTTGGCTTATCGATCTCGGTCGCTAACGAGATCTTTTTTATCAATTACAGTGTCTGGATGGAGACCTCCTTTCGGCTTAGCGCCACACAATTAGGCCTGATCACCATTGTGATCGCCTTAGCGGAGTTATGCGGTGAGTTGCTGGTGACCGGGATCGTCGATCGAGTCGGCAAGCGTCGTTTGGCATTGATCGGCGCGATCGGCGCGGGTTTGATGTATGCGATCGCACCGTTCTTACAATTTGATCTTATCTTGGCGTTGATCGGATTGTTCTTGATGTTTTTAGCCGTTGAGACCGGGATCGTCGCTTCGATCCCGTTATATACCGAAGTGGTGCCAGAATCGCGCTCACTGATGATCAGCGCGATGATCGGGATCACTTCGGCGGGGCGCATGTGTGGCGCGATTTTGGGAGGCAACTTGTATCGCGTTGGGCTTAGTTTTGGTGTGTTAGGCGTGATCGCCGCGCTGATTGGCATAATCGGTGCGGCGATCCTCTGGCGTGGCGTGAAGCTCCGTTAGCTTAACCGCAGGGGGCATCCGCCCGCATTAACGACTCGTCGATTGCGATTAAAATGTCCTTATAATCGTCAAACAGCTCATCCGTTGCAGAGGTCTCTAACAGGTAGCCATTGGAGAACCGTAAGAAACCCGATCGCCCATCATGCTCAAATGGCACAGAGACGGCTGGAATATCGCAACCAAAATAGGCTTCAAAAGCGGCTTCAGGATCGGCGATCCCGTATTCTTGTCCGATCCGTTCGATCACCATTGACGGCGCATTACCGACTCGATAATCGGGGTCAAATTGACGCAACAACCGTAAGCGCGCCCGTGCATCAGCACCATCATCCGGCACGATCAACCATTCGGTTTCGCTGACCGTGTATTCCGTCCAACCTTCCGGCTGACCGAGAGAGATCAACGGCAACCCGCCTTCAAAGGGGATTTCATACATTGAAAACACATCCCCTAGCAATAGGGCATAGGGCAACAGGTCATGACCGACGTAATCGGGATAGGATTTGAGGTAATCATACATGGCGCGATATAAAGCTTGATTGGCTTGCCAATCTTCGCTACTTGTGAGCAGCGCCATGCTCCAACCTTCATTTCCGTAGTAACTGGGAAGTGTGGCGGCAAAATCAACACGACGGGACATCTCTTCAAATTCAAAACGATCGCCCATCAATTGATACGCTATGCTCCGGCCCGTGACCTCACCATCATCCCCTTTGTAGATTGAGACCGGGATCAAGACAAACATCGGTGGGGTGTCTTGGCCTTCTCGGAAGGCGTTGAGGGTGTCCTCATCCACCGGTTCAGGGGCAAACACAAACAGATCACGCCCCTCAAAGGTGAGATTATAGGCTTCCCATCCCTCTGGTAGCGCGGCCGTGATCGTCAATCGATAGTATTCATCATACTCCATCGTCACCTCATAGAGGTTGGTCAAGTCTGCATGATCGACCGCTATCGATCGGGTGCTGCATCCCCAAAAATGCAGCGGATCGACATAATCTGCAAGTACGATCCGCTGATTGACAGGTGCTTGATCGGGTGCTGGGACAAACACCGGATCAAGGATCATTTGGGAAGGGGACAATTGTGCGTGTAAACGGGTGACATAGGCAAATTGATCGAGTCCATCGGTCAAAAAGGCGGAGTCTAAAACGTGAGTGGGTTGCACATATTCGGTGACAAACATCAACCCATCAAATTCCGCTTGAAATTGATCGATTATTTGCGGGTAGAGCCGAGACACTTCTCCACTGCCCGCATAATTCAGTTCACTAGAATGACGCAAGACACTGTAATCAGGGACGGGGTTGGCATAATTGGCAGGGGCGTAAGGGGTATCCGCGAAGATCCACACAAAAACGGGCAATTTTTCTACAGCGGATACCGATGAGATCCGCAACGGAAGCATCAATTCATCCGCGGTGTAAGTTAATTTAATCGGTTGAATTTCGCCGACTTCTGCATCTTGGCGCAATTTCATCGCCAAGAAACCCATGCCCATTTCAACGTAGGACGCGATGATCGGCTCATGTTCGGGTGCGACATAATAGCCATTTTCGCGTAACCAAGTGACCGGATCATCGGCTTGCAGATAAGCGTATTCATAGGGGCCCACGTAACCCATCGCAACGCCAATGGGGCTACCGCCACCAAAACCCACCACGGTTAACACCCCACGACAGGGGTTCACGGGTTCAATCAGTTGTGGGTGCGTTGTTGCGTAGAGGTCGTTAAACAAGCTGTTATCGACCACATCAACGATCGGCTCTGACGGCATCGGCAATAACCAGCTAAATTCTTCGGCTTTTCCTTCATATTGGATGTTTAAGATCGCGGTGTAAGTATCATCTTCATTGACCGTCAAGATCACTTGTTGCGCGCTCTGATACAGGATTTCTTCCGGCGTAGGACCAAAAAAACCACCACACATCAACACCACAGAAACGCTAAAAAACAACAGAAACGGAACTATACTAAGACGTAAGGTGAAACGCATATCGCATCCTTGTCTACCTATTGAATTGAATATTCTATTGGTAATTTTACACGTTGAGCGCGGTTGGCTGTATGGTGGAATCAGGCCTTATCACCCCTCGCAAGACGCGAGGGGTAATGAGGCCAATGTTGGTCTGTACAGACTTCATAAGTCAGGAAGGATTTTTAATGCCTTTAGTCCATGGAGGCCGAAAACACTTTCGCCGTTTCGACGGGTTGAACATAGGCATAATCGGTGCGGATCTGCAACAACGCCACATACGACAAGCCTAAGCCGATCGCGCCTAAGGTAAACACCAGACCGTAGGCTAAGGGGGTTGCTCCAGTCAGCGCAAGGCTCAGATCGCGCAAGATCCCGCCACTACTTACACCGAGTCCGCGTGCTAATGTGACGACCAACGTCCAAAATCCGAGAAACGTCCCCGCACGTTGATACGGACTCATGTCCATCATCAACCCTAGCGTGCCAACGTTCCAGATCCCCAACCCTAGCCCTAACAAGATCAAACCGGGAGTCACCAACGGACGGATCTCCGCAAAAGCGGACAAAGCGAACAGGGCAAATGTGGCGATCAACACCAACACCCCCAAATTCGAGAGATTCAGGTTATTGAACCGACGGTAACGGCGCGAAAGAAACAGAAAGGCCAACGTAGCGACAATCGACATACTGCCCCAATAAGCGGCAAAGCGTGAGGTCGTCGCTGCACTCATGCCAAATACTTCCGCTGCGAATGGCTCTAAAATCAGATCTTGCGAGAAGGCAAAGGCCATCGACAACGCTAAATACATGCAGAAGAAGCGCAACGGATGAGAACGCCAGACCAAGCTTAAATCTTGGCGGAGAGTCGTCTTGATCTCTTGCTGAGTCTCCGCCTGTAGGAGGTTGCGTTGACGTTTTTCCTCACCCAGCAGCGAGAAAAACCACAAACTCCCCATCACCAAGCCGGCGACGATAAACAGATTTTGCAGGGTGTCCGGTGAGAAACTCAAGGTTGTGGTCGCGATCAAGGAAGCAAACGGCTTAAACCCCTCGATCAGATCGCCATACGGCCGTAGGTAACGTGTCGGATCATAGGCCGGCAATAACAGCGCGAATAAGATCCCGCCCACCGTAAAACCCAGTAACAGAAACGTCCATACGATCCCCACCGCCCGTCCGCGCTCTGTGGGACTCGATCGATCGTAGATCAAAGCGAGGAAGGTACTCCCAGAGATCGCCGTCCCCATACTAAACAGGAACATCGCCACGATGATCGCTAACCATACGCCGACGGTGGCCTCCGCCCCGCGTGCTAATGAGGCGGTGACAAAACCGAGGCCGAAGATGCTCAACAGCATCATCAAACGCCCGATCCAGATCCAAAATAAGCGCCGATACCCGAACACCGTGCGCTCATCCGAGACTCGCCCCGACCACACCCCTAAGGGGGCCAGAAAATACCGCAAACTCACCAACAAGCCGATCGGAGTGGCGGCGAACCCCAGATCGCTGATCATGATGCGATTCCAAACGCCCGTAGTGATCACATCTGACATGCCAGAGCCAAGATGAAAGAAGCCGATTTTGATATTGCGCCCAACTGGTAATTGTTGTTCGTTGTCCATGAAGTTTTTATAGATTTCTGTAGGTTTGATGAAAAAATTGTAAGGTTTTCACGGGCAAATGTCAATCTATTCAGCTTTTTATCACAGGGTTCTAAGGGGATTATCAAATAAAATTCGACATAATGGACATAATTTTAAAAGTAATTTCAACGCTTATCCAAAGGCGTGATCATGCACACCCTCAATTTATCGCAATGGCTCACTGAATATAGCCAAGAGTGGATTACCGTGACCACCCGTAACGGGGTCTTTGTATATCTGTCACCTTCGAGTCAAGCGTTGTTGGGGTTAGATGCGTCTGCGTGGATCGGACGATCGATCACCCGGATCTTACACCCCGATGATCTACCCGCTTATCAGCAAGTGATCCCGTTGGAACACCCGAAGCAGGTGACATGGCGCTTAACGCATCAAGACGGGCGGGATCGTTGGTTTGAGATCACTTTACGTCAGATCGAAGGGGATCAAGTGTTGTGGGTTGCGTGTGATGTTACCGATCGTCGTGAGATTAACGCGCTGAAACGCGAAAATGAGCGCTTGCAACGCGCTTTAGCCCGACAAACCGAACTCAACGCCCTAAAATCGCGCTTAATTCAAGGAATTTCCCAAGAATTTCGCAGTCCGCTCACCGTTTTGATGAATACCTACGAGATGTTACACAAATACGACTCTCATCTGGACGCAGCGCAACGTCAAGCTTATATGGATGAATGGCGCGATCAGATCAACGTCCTCACTCAAATTGTGAAGGATATTGGCCTGTTAATCCAACATGATCCACAACTTTTAGTATTTGAGGATCATCCGCTTGACCTATTGAGCTTGTGTCAGCGCATGTTACATCGCGTGCGGGATCGCTATGGCATGACTTATGAGTTTAGTTTTTTCTGTGACGGCAATGATCATGTGATCGAAGGCAATGAAAAGCTGTTCAGTTATGTGTTAAATGTGCTGATCGAAAATGCGATCAAATACGCCGCGCCCCAAACTGAAATTCAAGTCGAATTGTATCGCAAGACCAGTTACCATGTGATTCGGGTGTCGGATCAAGGTATGGGACCGATCAACGCCACTAAACCGACCGCGCTCCTTCCATTGTTACGTCAAAAAGGTGTAGCGCTGAATATTGCGCGGGAGTGTATCGCTTTGCATGGCGGTACACTCAACACCGAAAGCGTGTATGGCAAAGGCAACACCGTCTTGGTTTCGATCCCGATGCGCGCCAGTTAAGCGCGTTTACGGGCTAGTTAGGACACGCCAATAGATCCCTTTTTCGCGTTGCATCCACCCACGATCGACAAATTCACGGCGGATCAAGGCGTAATCCTCATGATGCCGTAGGAGGATCTCATTCACTTCGGCCTCACTGTAGCGCCGATCGATCTCAAAGCGTGCTAACAACCACTTGAGGATCACGACATATTTCAACTCACCTACGGGTAATTGGACGGTGAGATCCTCCGCGACAAACGTTTTAAGCACCTTCTGTTGCCACGGATCACCCACCTCCTCAAACTTGGGGGCAAGCGCGGCGATCCGATCCCGATCAAACACCTCTTTACTGATGTCGATCAAGGCCTGATTATTGAACGAGTAGTAACGATAATTCCCTTCCGCTCGCATCTGCACCAATCCGACCTCCCGTAACATCGTCAGATGTTGCGAGACAGTTGGCTCTTTTAAGCCTAAAATTGTGGCGATCTCGCTCACGGTGCGTTCACCGTTGGCCAAGATCCCGACGATCTTGAGTCGGCTTTCGTGTCCCAAGGCCTTGAAAAAACTCAACAACGGTTCAGTATTGGTCATGTGATCATCCGTTTTCTATTTCGTTCAATACCTAATTAGGTATATCATGAAATAGCGTTGAGTGCAACACCGAAATCATAACCGTTTCATAGACACCACCGGTTCACGGGCAAGCATTTTTCGTAAGATCGAAAAATCGGGTAAATCAAGCGCTTGGGCGATCGCGTGATCGATGGCGGCGCGAACCGGATCGCGATCGATTTGCGGGAAGGGTTTTAAATCTTCTTGCATTAAGCGATCATAAGCCGCCGCGAATTGATCCAATTGCGTCTCGCTCAAACTGCGTAAATCTAAGACAGGCATCGTTAAGAGGGTGGTTTTTTTAAATTTGACCCATGCTCCATGCGTTTCAGCCCGTTCGGTTAAGGCGATGATGATCGAAAAAACCGAGTTTAACCACAAAACCAAGGCCTTTTCATAACGTGGATCGTTAAATTCGGGTTTAAACCGAAATGACCACCAAGTGCTGGATAAGACATCTTCCGCTACTTTGACCGAAAACAGTCGTTGGCTGTTGACCCGTAAGCGTTCCGCGATCAATATGCTGCCTGCAAGCTTCCAGAGCGATTCAACACTTTTTAAGCGTCGGGTCGGCTTGGCATGGGACAGCGGTTGCAAAAAGCTATTCGGGGTTTGAGTTAATCTCAACACCGCTTGACTATCATGCCCCCAAAAGGCCGGAAATGGCGTGGCATAATCGACTTTTTGAAAACCGTCGGCAATATCACGCGCATCGGGGCCCAGTGTGCCTAGATCACACAACTGACACAGTTTAAAACCGTTCTTTTGACCATACCCCGGTAGCCATAACTTGCCCTTAAGCAAGTGATAAGCGACTCGTGCTAAGTCAACATGAGCGAAGGCACACGGCAAAAACCAATCTTTTTGTAACTCTTCCCATGCGACTTGAATCACTTCACCGGCCTTTTGGCCATTCATCTTTAAATGATGAGCGCCTTGTCCGGTGATAAAATCCGGCGGATGTAATTGGTCTAGATCCGCGTTTAAGGATAAGGCCTGTAAAGAGGTGGTGGGGTTATGCCAAAGATTGATGATCGTGGTTTGATGCCCTTGCGGGGCTTTTCCGTTTTGGTTACGGGTAGCGATCAACATCACTTCGCTTAATTCGGTGCTTTCGGAAAAATTCCACCGCTCCGCATCATGACTCACGATCACATAATCCAGATGATATTTTTGGTTGATCAATTCGCGGGTTTTTGCCCAAGATACCCCCGAAAGTAGCGCTTTGGGTAAGATCAACGCCAGTTGACCCCCTTCTTTCAGATAACGATCCCCGATCGCCACGAATACAGATCCCAATCCGGCCGTAAGGTTGGCTTTGGCCCCGGTTTCGCGGATCAGCCGTTGTAAACGTTCTTGCATGTCAGGGCGTTCAGGCATCGATCCAAATAACAAGTTTCCGCCGACACTACGGACAAACGGCGGATTCATGACACACAGATCCAAGGTGGGCAATGGCGCGGCGATCACGGTTTCATCGCCTTGTCCGGTGACTTGATGACCATATTTGAGCGCCCCAAAGCTATCGAAAGGCATTTGCACCGCTTGCCCTTGTAAAAATTCAATACTCCCCAACCGATGAAACAGGCCCCCAATCGGTAAAGAAAACAGGTTCATTTTTTTCAAGGGAACATCTGGGATTCGCATACTTAAGGTAGAGGCAGTGAGATGAATCGCCGATGACAAGACATCGTAACCGTACAAGACCTCTTCGGCCACTGCTTTATGAAGTGCGGGCAGCTTTTTGAGTCGTCGGGGGTGGGCAGCATTGGCCTGAATATAATGATCGGTGATTGCCTCGGCCGTAGCGCTAAGCAACGTCCCCGTACCACAGGCTAAATCGGCAATGCGTAATTGTGCGATTTGTTGGGGGTTTGTCCAATCCACTTTCTGTTTATGTAGAGCCAATTTAAGCAAGATCGAGGCGGCGGGAATACTGGTGTAATAGGTGCCAAGGTACTTTGCTTCAGACAACAACCGATGATAAACCCGCCCCATTAAGTCATGACGTAAAGCGGCCCCCATGGCGGTAATGTGTTCAGCCGCGATCAACATCCGATGCACGGCCGCATCACCCGAAAAACGGATCATTGGGCTTTCGGATAACACGGTAGCGGCAATCGCAAAAATCGCATAATAATTGACATGCTGTAGAATGTATGACCAAGCCCGCGCCAAGTTAGGGTACATATAATCGGGGCCGATCTCTGGGTTATTCCGGTTGATGAAGGTGTCGAGTCGTGGAATTTTACGATTTTGTTTGGATAACATGCCATGAAACAACACCGCATTCATCAAGATCAAACCCGCAATGCGAACCGTGGCCCCGACTTTTTCTGGGGGTAGCTCATCGGTTTCTTCAAAGGTTTCAGCTACCCCCATCGCGATCATTAAACGATCACGATAAGCCGGATAGACCGCTACTGCTTGGGCATAACGCTCCACGCAGGTATCGATAAGCTCAACGCACCTAGCAACTTCATCATCATTCAGCCATTCGTTAAATGAGGTATTTAAGGAACGCACCAAGTAATCAATATCACCGGCGGTATAATTGATTTTTTCAGTGTGCGAGACAATCGCAACTTTGTAATGTGCAACGGCCATCGCTGCTTTTAAGCTTGAAAATTCGGCATTTCGCAAATGTTCGGGGTAAACCACCGCGATCCCAATATGAGCGATCCCACTTTCCACACGACGACGAGCGGCCTCTAATGCTTTGGCTTGTGCTTGTGGCCCTTCAATCTCGCCTTCAATAGCGGTGCGTAGACCCTCATAGATCACCAACACATCGGGCATGTGGCGTGTTTCGCTTAATTCCAAAATATTTTCGGGCGCAGCCACGACCCCGCGATCTTTTAACAATTCGGCTAACACCACATTTAATACTTCTTGTCGTTGTGCCATAAACGCTCCTTGTACAACCGTTCTAAAGTATAATCGATTCAAGGACATTTGGCGAAGCTTAAGGATCTCGAATTTTAAGCGCGTGCGTGTTAAAATATGCGCCATGCAACCGCCCGTCGCTTGCATACGTATAAAAAAATAAGGCGGGATTTGGGAGATAAAACGCCGTGACCGATCCAGTCATTACGCAATGGGTAAACGCTGCCATTGACGGCGATCAAGAGGCGTTTGCAGAAATTGTTTACTCCTTCCAAGACGCTGTGTTTAACCTGTGTTATCGCTTGTTAGGGGATAGCGCGGAGGCGGAAGATGCCGCCCAAGAGGCCTTTTTAAAGGCCTATGGCAATTTGCACCGTTATGACTCTGAACGCTCTTTTAAAACTTGGTTGCTCACGATCGCCTCAAACCATTGTATCGATCGCTTGCGTAAACGTCGCATGACGACGGTTTCGATCGATGAACCGATCCCGGCCACCCTGTCATTAGCCAGTCGTGATCTGCAACCTGAACAGGCGGCTATCCAACAAGAGCGTAGTCGTCGAATGCAGGCGTTGTTAGAGCAGTTACCAGAGGATTATCGCCTCTCGGTGGTACTACGCTATTGGTACGATTATTCGTATCAAGAGATCGCCGACATCATGAACAGCACCGAAAGCGCGATCAAAAGCCGCTTGTTTCGGGCGCGTCAGATGCTGGCGGATAAAATCGATCATTCAGAACGATCATCCGACAGTGGGTTACTGAATCCACTGATGGAGGGGATGTAATTATCATGCCAAATGAGAAACACTTGCGCCTGATGCAAGAGGCCTTAGACGGCGAACTCTCACCCGAAGGGCAACAACTGCTCACCACGTTGTTACGCACCGATGGGCAAAGCGCCTTAGAATACGACAAGTTGCAACGAGTCGAAACCCTCTTGAATAGCGCACCCCATGAACGCGCCCCGCGTCGTCTGGCCGCGACCATCATGGCACGGGTCGCCGCTCAAATGGAAGCGCAAACATGGGTCGAAACCGCCGCCCAAACCAAATCCGATCCGATGGTCGAAATGTCCAAAGAAGTGATCGCCTTATCCGTATTAGCGGTGACGGTAGTGACGATGCCGCTATTGATTTCGGCCAGTTGGATGGTGATCAATGCCATGGCCGATCCGTCGCTGTTGACGATGGTCTTACAACAAGTAGTCGGCATGATGTTGCTGATGCTCAATATGATGTTGGTGTTTTTAGAAAAAGCGCAATCTTTGATCGAAAGCGATCCGCTCACGGCGGCCGCTTTGATGTCGCTGATTCCAGTCACCTTGTTATCATTGGTGCGTTATATGTTTGTGGAACAAGCCTAGCCAAACGAGGAGAAATCGCTCTTGGACAATCAATTATTGGTGCGCGGTTTGATCGCGGGCGTGGCGTTATCCGTGTTGGGGATTGGTCTATTTGCGGTCATCTGGATCGCATTGGCCCAAGCGGACACCCTGTTACGCTTGGTGGCCGCGGTTTGTATCCCGCCGATCGTCTTGGGCATCGGGATCGGTGGGTTGATGATGCGCGTGCGTCGTTCGTCTAATCAGGACTCCTAGCGGACGTTTCGATAATTTGTGTTAGAATAGCGTCAAAAGTCAGTGAACTTCAGAGACGCTATGTCGAATCCTGATCTTCTTAAATTAGGCGTAGGTTCACGGGTCGCGTTTCTTGCAAACGCGGATCCCCAGTTGATCGCGGAAACGTTGGTGGCCTTTGCCAACACCGAAGGCGGCACAATCGTGATCGGAGTCCATGAAGACGGCACGCTCACCCATACGCCATTCAACAACACCCAGATCGAACAAGCACTTAAGGCCGCCGATCATCTGTGTAGTCCAACAGTGGTAATTGGCAACTGGGAAGAACTCCAAATTGAGGATGATAAGCTCTATGTGATCCGTGCAGCGCGGAGTATTGAATTACACGCGCTAACTGATGGACGTGTGTTGATCCGGAGCGGTGTCAAAAACCGTCCGTTGGGTGGACAAGAGATCTTACGCTTGGCCAGTGCCAAACACACCGGTGATTACGAGTCCGAATTGATCATCGGGGTCAGCAAAAATGATTTTAGCCGCAAATTGTTAGATGAATATCTCACTAAACGCGCCGAACGCACCAAGCGCCCATACAACGGCAAAATTGATGATTTATTGCGCGAGATCGGCGCGGTAGATCACGATGGACATCCCACCATCGCGGGGATTTTGATGTTCACCGAATATCCGCAACAATGGCTACCACAATCAAGCGTAGTCTTTGCCAAGTTTGTCGGTAAGACTCCGCGAGGTGAAAGCGGCTTGGCCGGTTATACCCGTCGTGAAGAATTGACCGGCCCACTCCCACGCTTGATCGAAGCCTCTTGGAATATCATCTGGAGTGAGATGGCCGTCAGCGCGGTGGTCAAGGGACTCGAACGCGAAGAAACGTTTGAATATCCCCAATTTGCGGTGCGAGAAGCGTTGGTCAATGCGATCTGTCATCGAGATTACCGTTTGAAGGGCCGTCGCACCGAGATCCGGATGTACGCGGATCGCTTGGAGGTGATCTCACCCGGAGGATTGCCGGGCTTCATCACCGTTGAAAACATCAAAGACGAACACTTTAGTCGTAACCCACGTATTGTCAACGGGCTGTTCCAATGGGGTTATATCGAAGAATTAGGACTCGGTATTGATCGCATGATGGAAGTGATGCAACAGGCCGGCCATAAACCGCCCTATTTCGATGCCCGACCGTACAGTTTTGCCGTGACGCTGTATAATGTACGACAAAAACACGCGCCCCCTGATTGGACACGTAACACCAATTACCGACAAGGGCGTGCGCTTCAATACATCAAAGAACACGGTTCGATCACCAACCGCGAATATCGGCAATTGTGCGCGGGGGTCTCTGCCGAAACCTTGCGCTTGGATCTAGCGGATATGGTCGAAAAAGGCTTGTTATTAAAAATCGGCTCAAAAAAAGGCACATATTACATCGTCAAGTAACTTGCGCGACGCTCAACACAAGGATTACGTAGTAAAGTATGGATGGTCTGCTCACCCTCATTATTATCGGGATATTGTTCGCGCATGTGGTCTTGGGGATCGTGCTATTCACCCGTGGATCGCGCCATTGGATGTTGTTCGCGTGGATCGGACTTTCCGGTTTGGTCACATTGAGCGCGCTCTTGCCGTCCGATCTGCTGATCGCGGGCAAGTTTGGCGGTGGTTTCTTCTTGATGTTATGGTTGATCGCGTTGATCGGTTATTTTGGCTTTTTGATGATCCGCGATTTTTCACAGACTTACTCGAATCCCCGTTTGTTAAATGGTTGGTTGATCGGGGTATCTGTGTGGGCGATTGCGGTGATCATTGGATCGATCGTGAGTCCGACCGTGCCGTTAGGTCAAATGGGCTGGTTAGCACAAACCTTTAATCAGCCCGTGTTAAGCAGCATCGTCTTGATCATCGGGCTATTTGCCGTCGGTGCGGCCTTATTAGGGATCGGGTTTTACCTATTTTACAAGGCCTTGTTACCAGAGTTAGCCAATCGCGCCCTATTTTGGATCTTGACCGCGGCCACCTTGTTAACGAGTGTGGTCTTGACGGGCAGCGGATCGTCATTTTTGATCGGCATCGGCTTGATCACCCAGCTGATGACCGTGATCAGTGTGATCTATGCCAAGCGCAACTTGCGAATCTTTGATATTCGTGGCAATTTGTCTCAAACGTTGAGTAGTTTACTCCTAATGATCATCACCGCGATGATCTTATTCGGTGCGTTTTACTCGGTGACGGGACTCAATTTCCAGACACGGCCACAAGGCCTGTTATGGATCGCGATCTTATCAGTAGGTGCGGCCGCCTTCTATGTGCCGTTGCGCTTGGTGGTCGAATTTGTGATGAACCGCCTGTTACGCTTGCCGATCGCAGATGCCGCGCATGTGTCCCGTGAATATAGCCAACAGGTCTCGCAAGCGGTGGAGATGAACTCATTAGCTCATGCTGCCTCAACCACCTTGAATCGGGCGATGCGCTTACGGCGCTCTGGTTTGATGTTAGTCAACGGCACAGATGACGAAGTGATGGAGCTATTGATGGTTCCTGGGGGCAGTTTCGGAGAAGACACCAAAGGCAAGATCCTGTCGATCCCGCTGAAAAGCAAGGCGTATCGTGTGTTGGCACGCGATCATCGACCGCTGATGCAATTTGACCTGTTATTTGACCCTAAATTTAACGATCTCACCGCGAATACCCGTGAGTCCTTCATCAAACTCCAGATGAATATTTATGTGCCGATCGTGATGGATAACATCATGATGGGCGTGTTAGCCTGTGGGCCAAAAATCAATGATGCGGCCTTACAAAAATCGGAGGTTGAACTGCTGATCACCTTAGCCCAACAAACGGGTTTCGCCTTACGCAATGCTCGCCTTGTGGCCGATCTGCAACACCTCAACGCGAGTATGCGATCGCTGAATCGGGGGCTAGAAGAAGCCAATAAAGAATTAGCGAAATTGGACTCGGTGAAATCGGACTTTGTGACGATCGCGAGTCATGAATTGCGGACTCCCTTGGCCCAGATTCGCGGTTATACCGACATCATCGACGCGGTGAACGAACAGGGCATGTTGGATCAAGAACAAACCAATGTCTTGGTAGGCAATCTCCGCAAAGCCACCGAACGTATGGAAGAATTGATCTCCGCGATGTTGGATGTCAGTCAATTAGACGTAAATGCGATGGATTTGCGCTTTACCCAGACTCCCCCCGACACCTTGTTACGCATGGCGATTGAACCCCTAACCGACGCGATCAAACAGCGCAAATTGACCTTGATCTTACGCGGTGTCAAAGGATTACCTCCGCTTAAGGCCGATCTACAACGGTTAGTCCAAGCCTTTCGTAATATCATCGTCAACGCGATCAAGTTCACCCCAGACGGCGGCCGGATCGACATTGCGGCCTCGTTACAACCTGCTCAAGCCAAAGACGGCGTAGATCACATCCTGATCACGATCGCGGACACCGGAGTCGGGATCGCACCGGAACACATTGATCTGATCTTCAAGAAGTTTTATCGCACCTATGATCCGTCGCTGCATTCCACCGGAACCTATAAATTTTTGGGTGCGGGGCCAGGCTTAGGCTTGACGATCGCTAAAGGCGTGATCGAGGCGCACGCGGGGCGGATCTGGGCCGAGAGTCCCGGTCATAGTGCCGAGAATTTCCCCGGTACCACCTTTTATGTTTTGTTGCCGATCAATCCACCGACCGAGACGAATCGTAGTTTGACGTTTGAGACCAACATCAATAAACCGCGTAA
This sequence comes from Anaerolineae bacterium, assembly GCA_025454525.1. Taxonomy (GTDB): domain Bacteria; phylum Chloroflexota; class Anaerolineae; order Aggregatilineales; family Phototrophicaceae; genus JALOOG01. The sequence goes on from JALOOG010000018.1 coordinate 27,130, forward strand.
TTGAAATTGAAATTGAAATTGAACCTGAGAACGGGGTGTTTAAGGCCCCGTTTTTGGATAAGCTTAGCGGATCAACACCGGAATCGGGGCATATTGCGGTTGTAGGGCAGAGACACGCATCGGCTGCCCCAACATCACCACTAGCGCGCCAGTAGTGATGATCAACAGGATTAGCATCGAAAAATCGAACACCAGACCGCGTAAATGTTGGCGGGCATATTGCAGACGTTTTTTGACGGTGGTCACGGGAAGCGAGAGCGACTCGGCAATTTCATTCAGCGATTGGCTTTGCAGGTAGAAGCGCTCTGTTACGACGCGCTCATGTTCCGGCAAGCGGTTGATCGCCTCATTGAGGCGGCGTTGTAATTCGCGCTCCTCAAACCATTGTTCCGGTAAATCGGCTTCGATCGGGATCTCTAAGGTCATACCGTCTAACGATTCGCTGACTTGGGCCTGATGTCGCAACAAGCGTAACGCATGAGTCCGCACAATGGCTCGCAACCAACCGGGGAAAGCACTCGGATCGCGCAAGTGATCCAACTGTTTAAACACGGTGACAAAGCTCTCTTGTACTGCGTCTTCGGCCAAGGGCGCATCGCGAATGATCCCGAACGCATGACGGTAGGCCAATTGTTGAAAGCGATGGATCAACTGATTAAAGGCTTGCGAACGTTGTTGAGGGTTCTCGTGTTGTTGTGCTTCAGTGACTAATTGTGAATAATCGTCCATAGCAAATCCGGTGATTGTAATCCACTTTATTATAGATGAAAACCGATGCGATCGCTTCTGTTTGATACTATTTTGCAACATGGAGGAGACAAGATGAAACCCCCAACTCTTTCGATCGGACAAATAACAACTTCATTAGAGCGCCTATATGTGCAGACGATCCCAGACACCTACCGCGATGAGAACAATCACATGAATATCCGATGGTATCTGGCGATCTTTGACGAAGCCGCCTATCCACTCTTTGATCAATTTGGTTTAGCGCCGGCCGCGATGCACACCGTCGGCGCAGGCACGTTCGACCTTGAACATCACTTACATTATCTGAATGAGGTGGGCATCGGCGATACGATCGCGGTCTATCATCGGGTGGTGGGACGATCGTCCAAGCGCGTTCATTACCTCTCGTTTATGGTCAATGAGACGCGCGGAAATTTAGCGGCGATCTGGGAAGTGGTCAATTCGTATATCGATCTCACGGTGCGAAAGACGGCCCCCTATCCGCCCGATGTGGTCGCCAAGATCGATGCGATTCTCGCCCAACACACGGCCTTAGATTGGGACGCGCCGATCTGCGGGGTGATGCGCGCTTAATTTAGAAACGGGCAGTCTTAACATCTGCCCGTAACATCATTCCCTAGGGCAAGGGTAACTCTCGTAAAACATAACGACAATTGGGTAACATATCGACATAAGTTTGGGGAATCCAACCTATCGATTCAACCTCACTAGTAGAGTAAACTTGATACCAATTCATATAAAAGCCTAAGACTCCCAACGTTTGACCTTGCACCAACTCAATACCCTCTTTAGGGGGATAATTTGAACCTGGTCCAAGGGACAAGAAACCACGGACAATTCGCACTGTGGCTGGACAACTCCCATCAAGAATCGCCAAAGTTGGCGTAGGGGTGACGGAAGGCGTAAACGTAAAAGAGGGGTAAGGGGTTGGGGTTGTAAAAACCGTGGCTGTTTCGGTTAATGTTATGCTGGGAGTCAGTGTAAGGGTCTCAGTGAAGGTTGCACTGGCTTGTGGAGTGAGCAAGGTTGCTGTAAGCGTAAGATTCACCTGTTCCGTTTGTGTTGATGCAACAGCAGTAATAGACATAGTTAATTGATTTATATTTGAGTGATTTGTTATTGTAAGCCCAAAAAGAATGACCACAATCACATAAAGAAAAATAATTGCGCCATTAATGATCTTTTTATGATTTTGAATCGCTAAAAGCTCCCTTTTTTCTTTAGAAACCGGTTGTTGATTGTCACTCATGGTTAATCTCACTGTGTTGGTTTTCAATAGAGTATAACGGAATCTAAAAAAGTGGTAAGGGGGCAAATGGCCCCCTTTTCCTATCACCTACCTGATCGTGATTCCCAAGGTATTAGGCTGGAGATTGGTAAAACCTTTGCTCGCAAGATCCAAAGAATAACTCAAAGTGTACGTGCTTGGTGTAAGTAAAACCTGACTACTATTCATCAAATCGAAATTGAATTCAATCGTCCCTACTTGAGTCGATTGTGAAAATTGATATGGCACTATATACCGCCCTACCTGATGACCATTGGCATCTGTTACTACAATTACCAAGGGAATGTTATTGCTCGAAACCCAATTAGCATCATCCAGATCTAGAACTACAAATTTAATCGGCATTCCCGTCGGGCTATTAAACGGAAATGCTGTAGGTTGCCCTAAAATGGGTGTAACGATATTGGCAACATCCCGAACCATGAGCGTACATTGAGTCGTGACAGATAAATTTAGCAGATTGCCATTCGGAAAACTTGGATTAATGGCAAAATTGACCGAGCCACTCGTCATGTTGTTCGTTTCATTATAACTATAATTCCAGCCTTGGGCGGATACCAGCGACACCAAGGATGTTTGTGGGACACCATTTCTTGTAAAGTTCCAGTTCAAATTGATCTGGCTCTGCAAGGGCGTTAAATTGGTTGGAGATCCAGCAATGTTCAATCCTATCGAGATGTTCCATGAGTCACCAGGATAAAAAGAACCATTTCTAGCTGGTGTCGGGCAGTTCAAACCCGTGTAATTGAGCTGGGTTAGGCTCAGCGGTGCAGTGACATTCGGAAGTGCGATCTGAATGCCATCAGCAGCCATTAATTGAAAATTCAATTGTGTGAGATCATGATACAAGGGATAAAACAACGTCTCATACCAAGAGGCGGTAGGATCAAGCCTTAATATTTCCGACTGACATTGGTTAGAGGCACTAGTACGACAAGCGGCCATTGAAATACTAAAATTTGCCGCGCTAGGAACAGTCGGTATTGGGGTAAATTTGACAATGGCCTTAATTTCTTCATATTGATAGAAATTTGTCACCGATTGCCAAACTCCTAGATTTTGAGCGTTATAAGTGGCATGAGGCATTAAAAACACATCCGCTTTCACCGCTTCTAGCGCCACATACACTCCCCCATAACTTGAGGTGCTGACATTATTCACATTCGGCGAATTGATCGCGCCGATGATGACCCGATAAGGCTCAGGCAGATCAAAATCTCGTTTAAAAAATGCGAATGAGGTTGGAGTCATTAGAAAACGTTCATTGGCCTTTTCAACCGGATGGATCAACAGATCCATGCTGCTAAACACTGACAATTGTTTTAGCAAAAGTGGAAACTGATAGGAATTATCGAAAGTATCAAGCCTACTATCCGAATTAAAGGCTAAATATTGGATATTAGTCGGTAGGTAAGGAGAAGCATCGACGATGCGATCGATCAGGTGAGTCAATACCGGACTCAAACGCTCATCAAAACCACGTTGCGTTGGCGGTTGAAAATGGAGTTGATGATCCCGATATTGAACAATTTGTAGCCAAGAGTCCTGAAAATAGGTCGAATAGACATCCCCCGCGACCAATAGGTAACGTTGAACATCTACCCCTTGTAGATCCCCGGCCACACCCTCTAAATGTCTATGGATTGCTGACAAATCCCAACTAACATTGCTACAAGGGCTAAACTCACCACAGGCCAATCCATCCGAGATATAGATCAGGTTATCGTAATGGGGATTACCGGTAAGATGATCATTTAACAGTGTCAGTGCCGCTTGCGTGGCGCGTTGATAATTTGCGCCTTGTGTATTACAGAATAAAATATTACAACTAGATTCCACTTCCTGTACGATGTTTGGAATATTTTGAGCAAGATCCAGATCGCGTAACGAGATCCAAGGGACATCACGTCGACCGTTTTGTAGATCGAACGTCAAGGTGGTTGGTTGCTCATTAAAGTAGATCACCCCAAAGCTCAATCCGATGTTAGCCCCTTCTTGATTAAAGAAGCTTTGAAGATCCGCTAAATATTGGATATTTCGGGCTAATGCACTACTACGAAACATGGGGTCAGGATCTATCTTGTCCGTATCCATGTTAACAGATTGCGAAACCATAAAAACAAACCGAATTTCATTGACTCGATCTACGGAATTAATGGGGGGGGCGATCGGTTGATTGACCTCTGGCGCTATCATGCTAGGGGTTTGCGTGTTCGTTTGCAAAGAGAAAAAAATGAGTAATAATAAGCTTAACGTCACTGTAATGCTAATAATCATACGGACGTTAAACATCCCAGACACTTTTGCGGTTTCAGTGGTGATTTTTGGCTTTAAAACTTCTTGAGTCATCTGTTTAATTCTCCGGTGTGTTTAGATTTGAAGGTGAAATCGGGATTGGCATACCGTCTTTACAAACAGTGGGTGTAGACACGAATGTCTCACTGATCCAGCCTTGGAATCCGTTAACAGCTATCCACAACCAATTTCTATCAGGTGATATATAAATGACCTGTAAGGGAGTGGCATTCACTAAGATTAGTTCTGATGGAAGTAAGACTCTGACTCCTTGTTCATTATACAAGTAATCTAATTGTGTGATGATGAGATAAACGCTACACCGCGGAGTTGGGGTAGGCGTGGGGGTAATTGTCGGGGTAGAAGTCGCCGTTGGTATGGTTGCGGTTGCGCTTGGCGTTAAGGTATGAGTTAAGGTTGCGCTCGGCGTGACGGTTGGTAAATGAGTAGCTGATGGTATAGAGGTTGCAGTTTCAACAGGTGTTGGAGTAGGCGGACAACACGGTGGTGTTGAACTAGAGTTTAGGGTAAATCCTAACACTACAACCAGAGTAACAACGCTTATGACACGTTCACGTAAGGTATCAATCTCGCCAAAGGCCGCGGCGACTGCTATTATTAAACAAAGCGGTATAAAAATAGCATTCGCAACTCTAAAACGAGTATCCTCGTCGGGTAAACTAAATAAATAATATAATATTACAATAATTACACCACATGCCGCGATAAATAACACCACGTCCAATGTGTTTTTAAACAGATTTTGTCGAATGGATGCGATAGTCATAATGTAATTCCGTCTGAACTGTGATGAAGTTAATGGCTGCCTAGCTGTTAAATATACAGTAAAAGTTCAAAATAACCAATTAAGGTTTTGTGTTTTGACCTTAATGTTCTTGGGAATTTGGGAATTCAGAACATCTGTTTAATAAAGATGATCTTTCAGAAATGATAACGTTATTTTGCCCGTGTGTTATAATCCGATGCAAAACAAGAGGACACACCCTATCATGAATTTGATCGAAACCCGTTGGACGACCTTAGCCACGCTTCCCCCAGAATTGCGTTGGTTTGGCGATCCCGTCTTACGCGCACCCGCGCTCCCACTCACCGATCCCCACGAGATCCAAGCCTTATCCGCCGATCTAGCCCGCGTTTTAGGCACAATCCGCGCTCAAACTGGACTCGGACGCGCCATTGCTGCCCCCCAAATCGGTGTTTTACGGCGCATGTTTGTCGCTTATGATCTTGATACCGATCGCTATTTGACCTATGTGAACCCCGTGATCACTGCCAAGAGTGCCGAACATGGCCGTTATCAAGAGATGTGCTTAAGCGGGATGCCCTTGGCCGCCACCGTGATCCGACCCTGGGAGATCGAAATGGACTATCTTGACCTAAACGGCACATCGCACCGCGAAACACTTGACCCGATGCGCTCACGCATCGCACAACATGAGATCGATCATCTAGACGGTATCCTGTTCACCGATCGCGCCGATCCTAAAACGATCGGGTTTGAATTTGATTGGGCCACGTTGCGTCAACGTAACGTCTTAAGCAAAGTAGAGGATTCCGCATGGACATGATCACCAGCTTACAAAATCCGCGTGTTAAACTGATGAATGGGTTACAAACCCGGCCCCGTACCCGTCGCAAAGAGCGCAAAATGGTTTTAGAAGGGGTACGCTTGCTCAGGGATGCGATCGAACGCGGCAGTAAACCTGAATTTGTGTTTTATGACCCGAAAACGGTGGATTATGAGTTCCTAGCGGACTTACAAGGCCACAATTTTGAGGTGCTTCCCGTGACACCGGAAGTCATGCAACACGTTAGCGACACCCAAACGCCGCAAGGTGTGATCGGCGTATTCCCAATCCCCACGCCCTATATCCCACGCCAACCGCGGAGTGTTTTGATCCTCGATAATGTGCGTGAACCCGGCAATGTCGGCGGCATGTTACGTACCGCGGCCGCCGCCGGTACCGAGTTGGTGATCCTCTCGCCCGGATGTGCTGATCCGTATAACAATAAGGTGTTACGCAGTGGCATGGGCGCGCATTTTCGGATTCCCGTCGTTGAAGCCGGTTGGGAGGAGATCAACGGGTATTGTGAGCCGCTCAAAGTTTACTTGGCCGCGGGCAATGGCGAGATCAGTTATGATCAAGTCAATTGGCGTGAACGATGGGCCTTGGTGATCGGCAGCGAGGCGCACGGGGTGAGCGAGTCGATCTCCGGCACGCGGATTCGGATTCCGATGGCCGCCGCCACCGAATCCTTGAATGCGACCATCGCCGCCGCCGTGATCTTATTCGAGGCCCAACGTCAACTCCGTTAACAGACCATTTAATGGTATGATCAAGGGTAATCGTAGCATGATTTTACGGAGTCACAAATGACCCTCGATCCGATCCGCCAACTGATCAAAGCGGGTGATTTCGCACAAGCACGCGACTGCTTACGTCCCTTGCTTAAAGAAAATCCGAGTGCGGAGGTCTGGTACTTGGCCGCACAGGCCAGCGACGATCGCGCCCGTGCCATTCAATGCCTAAAAAAGGCCTTAGCGCTTGATCCGCTCCATACCCAAGCGAATCGACTCTTGTTAAAGTTGGAAGGCGGGGCCAATCTGAATAAAACCACGACCAGTGAGGCCCCGACCGTTGTCCCGCCCCCTGTCTTTTCCACCCGTGAGCGTGAGCAGCGCGCACAACGCTCTCGCAAGCATTCCAATTGGCTATTGATCAGCGGTGTAAGCTTGGTGATCTTGATCTTGGGCCTCTTTTTTCTGTTCAATGTGATTGGGCTTGTGCCAGGCTTTGTCGGATTGATCACCCGCTTAATGGGTGGCCCGTCCGCGGTGACTGAAGTGAATGGCCAACCGATCGAAGAAGTCGCCTACCCAGTGGCTTTAGCGGGGCAATTGCCGATCGTGGTCTCTAAACGATTTAATGGCCAGATCTACGAATACGTTGATATTTTGGATCATGGGTATGTGCATGAGTACAAGGTCTTTATGCTCACCCAAGAGCCTTACGCCGTGATGATCGATTTTTCCACGCCGATCGATCGTGACTTTGAGCGTAACGTAGGCTTTTTTGACCCCAATGGCAACGATGTTACCCGGACGTTGTGTGGGCGATCTCCTAACCTTGCCGCTCCTGATCCGGCACGCTTGATCTGGCGCTGTCAATCGAATCGGGAAGGTTGGTACAGTATGCAGATCGTGGGGATTCGCGGCGAAAGCATCGGTATCTATCGCATCGTGTTAACTTTCTAGCAACGCTTGGGAAAATTCGCCGGCCGTCGCAAAACGATCATGTGGGTTCTTGGCCATCGCCTTGTGAATCGCTTTCACCACCGCCTCCGGGGTATCCGGTCGGATAAGTCGTGGATCTGGCACGGGTTTATAGAGGTGGGCAAACAAAATTTGTCCCACATTGCCTTTAAAGGGCAGTTCACCCGTGATCATGTGATAGGTCATCACCCCTAACGAATAGATGTCCGCCCGTGCGTCAATGGGCATTCCACTTTGGATCTGTTCGGGAGCGGAGTAATCGATGGTACCGATCAAACTGGTATGGGTCAGATCCGTTTCTTCCTCATCATCCACCTTGACGATCCCAAAGTCCATGAGGATCGCCTCCTGGCGGACGACCGTCGTCTGAAGCATGATGTTACTCGGTTTGATGTCCCGATGCACCAGCCCTTGTTCATGGGCATAATCCAACGCGGACGCAATATCGCGCACGATCCAACGCACCGTATGTAAGGGTAAGCAGCCTTGCGCCTTAAGAAAACTCCCCAACTCTTTCCCGTCCGTGTATTCCATCACCAAGAAATAAGCGCCGTTCAGGTTCCCATAATCGTACAACCCGACGATGTTCGGATGCCGTAAGGAGGCCACAATCCGTGCCTCACGTTGAAACCGCTTTAGGTATTCAGGGCGTTGCGCCAATTCAGGGGATAAGATCTTGATCGCAACTTGACGATTTAACGAGATCTGTCGTCCACGATAGACCGCGCCCATCCCGCCTTTTCCGATCATCTTGCCGATCTCATATACCCCGAACGCTTGTCCGGTAAAAACTTGATTCGGCGTTTCATTTTCCGCACGTTGACGTTGCTCTAATTGGTTGAGGTCAAAGCGCAACAGGAAAAAGCGCCGATCGATCAAATGTTGTAACGCATTGCGCGTCGGTTGAAATAACCCGATGATCACCGCCACCGCCAACGCTAACGCCAATTGAGATTGCTGAAACACCTGTTGCACGATCAAAAAGCCGATCGCAAAAAACAGGCTTAGGATCACGGTGACACCCCCGTATAACAGCGACCGATTGAGGACAAAATCGATGTTATACAGCTTATAGCGCAAGACCGCGATCGCTAACGAGACTTGTAAGCCCACTCCGGTGATCCCAAGGATCAAGCTACTGGTGAGGTTATGGTATAAGCGCATCGGATGTAACGGATCGATCTGCAACACGGCCAACAAGGCAAAGATCGCGTTATTCAAGGCCATCAACGTAATCAACAAGACAAACATCACCATCACCAAGCGGATCTGACGGCGTTGGGGGGGGGAGGCAGCGCGATACCGTTGCAAATGGGCGACCACAAAGCTGATCGTGACGACCGTGAGTGTCACCAACAACACCCCCGTGTTAGGCGGTAACATCACTTGGCTTTGAGCGATCGCCGCCCACAAGACCACCAATGGCGCAGCGTAGCGTGTCCACTGTGGGCCAAAACGGCCATCTGGGAACAGATAGCCGATCACGATCAAACTCGAAAGCGAGATAAACGACATCCACGCGGGCGCATTTAAGCCGAAGCCGAAAGTGGCCGTAGCGACCATCGTAAAGCCCAAGGCCATCACATACCAGTCATCGGAGCGCCGCCACACGATAAACACCGCGACCGCGTAAGCCGATAAGATCACCACATACGGCATGACGGTGAGGAAACCCAAGTAAAATTGCGGGGTCAAGCCCGCCGCGCTGAAATTTTCAAGGCCACTCATCAACCCTTCCATCCGTTGATTATAGAGCGGCTCTAAGCTCAAAGTTGTGTAGATCACGTAAAAAGTGGTAAAAATAAACCAGATCACTTGCATGGCGCGTTGAAGTGAGGGGCTGTTGATCCGGGAACGGGTAATAAACGTGGAAGAGAGGGGTGCAGTCATGCCAACAACTCCAGTTTCTTACACCCTATTATAGCACCCAACACGCAAAGATTACAATTACAACAATACTGTAACATTTTACTTAAGTGAGTGTGGTTGCCTTGGTCAATTTATCTGATTTTACCCCTACTCCCGATCTCGCTACGGCGGAGACAATGCCCGCCCGTTGGTATACCGATCCGGCCATTTTGACCTTAGAGCGTGAGCGCGTCTTTTGGCGCACTTGGCAACCCGTCGGACAAAGCGAATTAGTGCAACGCCCCGGCGATTTTTTCACCTGTGAGGTGGCCGGAGAGCCGTTAGTGGTGACGCGCGGACAAGATGATCAGTTGCGCGCTTTTTACAATGTTTGTCGGCATCGCGGGGCGGCCGTGGCCCGCGCTAAAGGCAACCGCAAAAGCCTACAATGTATGTATCACGGGTGGACGTATGGCCTAGACGGACGTTTATTGCGCGCCCCCGAATTTGAAGGCGTGGCCAATTGGGATGCAAGCACCGTCTGTTTACCTCCGGTTCAAGTAGAGATCTGGGGACCGTTTGTGTTTGTGAATCTTGATCCCAACGCGCCACCAATGCACGAAACCGCTTACGGCAAAATTTACCAAGAGATCCGATCCAAAGGCTTTCATATTGAGGCGATGCGCCGCGTTGAACGGCGTGATTACCTGATTCAATGCAATTGGAAGGTGTACGTCGATAACTACTTAGAAGGCTATCATTTGCCGATCGCACATCCGGGCCTATTCAAAGAATTGGATTACGATCAATACCGCGTCGATACTTTCGATACTTATTCCTCACAATATGCGCCGATCCGCCCAGCAACCTCCGGCGATCTCCGCGATCGGCGTTATGTGCGCGATGCAGATCACGGGGAAGCAGAGGCGCTCTACTATTGGATCTTCCCGAATGTGATGCTCAATGTCTACTTAGATAACCTGTCGATCAATATCATCTTACCGATCGGCCATGAGCAGACTTTGACGATCTTTGAATGGTATTTTGAACCCCCCGGCACCGGGGCCGGTTGGGAATCGATGCAACAGATCATCGCGTTTAGCGATCAAATTCAACAAGAGGATATCGAGATCTGCGAATTGGTACAAAAAGGTCTCGTTTCGCGCTCTTATGATAAAGGGCGATTTTCGGTCAAGCGCGAAAACGGTGTGCATCATTTTCAAACGTTGTTACATCAACACCTAACTACACCTTCAACGGAGTCCACGTCTTAAGGTTATGTTGAGCGCGCTCTCTTACACGGGTGATCGTCTCATCACTCACGGGTTTCTCAAAGCTCCGAAAACCCGATAATCGAAAACCGTGTTTATGGGCGATCCGACCGATCTCCAACGCTTGTTCGATCGCGATCTCTTTGCCCACCGTGTAATCCTCATAGCGGCCTTCTAAGGCAAGAGCCATCGTCTCCGCCATACACGCATAAGATTTTCGCTCTGGAAAGCCAAAATCAAAATGAAAATCAACCGGGCCCGGGACTTCCACCATCCCACCTTCGATCACCAACACATCATTCCGTTCCTCAATCACCCGCCGCGAGACATCCCGCGGCCGCGCCACATCACACACCACCGCACCCGGTTTGAGATGCTTCGGATAAATCACCTCATGGATCGCGCTGGTGACGGTCAAAATCAGATCACAGTTATAGATCGCGTCCATGTGCGTGGTAGCGATCACTTTAGCGCGATGTCCTTCACACAATTCGCGGACGGGTTCGATCGCCTCGCTCCGCCGCCCAACGATCACCAATTCTCCACATTCCCGCGCCATCATTTGCGCGCAAGTTTTGCCGATCGCGCCCGTGGCTCCCACCACCGCCACCCGCCCCTCTGACAGATCGATCCCCATGACTTTCGCCGATTCGCGGATCGCCTCGACCGCGATCACCACTGTGTAACTATCACCCGTGGTGACCGGAATCGCTAATTGTTCGGCCACCGTGATCCCTGCATCGCCCACCACCGACGTATACGCACCCAGTCCCAATAACCGCGCCCCTAAGTTTTCGGCCATGCGACCACACGCGATCAACTTCTGATACACCACCTCTACCGGCAACGACATCATCGTAGGCGGGGTAAACGGGCAGGCGATAAACCAGCCTTTGATCTCGTTTCCGGTGCTTTCGGAGCGAATCCCAGTGATCTCCGAGAGGTAGACAGGCGGAAAAAAGCGCGAAAAAAAGTTAATCTGTCTTTCTGTCAGGATCTTGCCCAAAAGTGGGAACTTGCGCGCCACATCTTTTTTAATCTGAATGGGATGAATAATAAACGCAAAGGTATCTTGCATGATGCGATCCTAAAAGGCTTACTTTTCGCTTATTTTACCCCAGATCGTATCAGATTCCTTCTAACATTTCCTTAACAGTCTGGGTGATCGCTTGAAAAGTCGTAACATTTGTTACGACTTTTTCGCTCATCTGGGCTATCATTCATGTTATGCGATCGATCTGATACGAAAGGCATAGCTGATGAAAACCCTGACTCGGTACAAGCTTGTTGATAACTTTTGGGCGCTCACCTGTTCAAAATTACAATCAATCTAACCACGTTGCCGCTGTCGCCGAATAAATTTTTGGTCTTTGCCGCTACCACTGTCGCCACCTTGCCTTAGAATCACAGCGGATACCCTCAATAGATCTTTAGGTTGACAGTCTTTCGCTCTCTAAGGGATAATGCGCTCATTTCAATCGGGGGGAGCAACGATGAGTCGATCGGTGATGATTGTCGGATCAGGCGGGCGAGAACATGCGTTAGCGTGGAAAGTCGCACAATCGCCACGGGTATCGCGCTTGTATCTTGCGCCAGGCAATGCGGCCCAGATCGGGGAGTCTGTCCGGATCAGCGGTGAGGATCTGCCCGCCTTACGCCAATTTGCGATTGACCAACAGATCGATTTAACGATCGTCGGGCCAGAAGCCCCCCTCGCCGCGGGGATCGTGGATCTGTTTCAAGCGGCGGGTTTAGCGATTTTTGGCCCGTCACAGGCGGCCGCACAGTTGGAAGCGTCTAAAGCGTTTTCTAAACAATTTATGCAAGAATATCAGATCCCGACGGCCGCTTATGCGAGTTTTAGCGATTATGAGGCAGCCCGGGCTTACCTAGACACACTCAACGCGCCCGTGGTGGTCAAAGCATCCGGGTTAGCTGCGGGTAAAGGCGTGATTGTCTGTGACGATTCGGCGCAAGCACATCAAGCACTCCAAGAGATCATGCGGGATCAAGCGTTCGGGGCGGCCGGTGCAACCGTGGTGATCGAAGAGCGCTTAACCGGACGTGAAGTATCTGTCTTGGCCTTTAGCGACGGTGATACCGTGATCCCGATGCCCCCGGCCCGGGATCATAAACGGGTTTTTGACGGGGATCAGGGCCCAAATACGGGTGGCATGGGCGCTTATGCCCCAGTACCTGATGTAGACGCGGCTTTATTAGAGGAAATCCACACCACGGTATTACAACGCGCCGTAGACGGGATGCGGGCGCGTGGGACTCCCTATGTCGGGGTGTTATATGCGGGTTTGATGCTCACACCGGACGGCATTCGCACCTTAGAGTATAACTGTCGCTTTGGGGATCCGGAAACGCAAGTGCTGTTACCGTTATTAGACAGCGATCTAGTGGAAGTGATCGAGGCCTGTATCACAGGCCGATTAGCCGATTGTCCGGTCACATGGCGTGACGGGGCGTGCGCGACGGTGGTATTAGCGGCCCCCGGCTATCCGGGCCATTATCCGAAGGGATCACCGATCCACGGGATCGATCAAATCGCCGATGCGATGGTCTTTCAGGCCGGCACGGTGTTACAGGGCGGGCAGATCGTGACAGCGGGCGGACGGGTGTTAGCGGTCTCCGCATTGGATCACACCTTAAACGGCGCGATCCAACGCGCTTATCAAGCGATCCCCAAGATCCACTTTGACGGGATGCACTATCGCCGTGACATCGGACAACTGCTATGAACCGGATCGTCGTGATCGGCACCAGTGGATCGGGCAAAACCACTTTAGCCAAGCAGATCGCGGCGCGGTTACAGTTGCCACATCAGGAGCTAGATGATCTGCATTGGAATGCCGATTGGCAAGAAACCCCGCTCTCTGAATTTCGGGAGCGCGTGAGTGAGGCGATCCGATCGGATCAGTGGGTGATCGATGGGAATTACAGCAAAGTGCGTGATCTGATCTGGACACGCGCCGATACGATTGTATGGTTAGATTATGCAAGATGGGTGGTCATGTGGCGGGTGATCACCCGCACCTTACGACGGGTGATCACCCGCGAGTCGCTCTGGCGATCCGGCAATGTCGAAACGTTAGAGAAGATGTTCGGGCGCGACTCGGTGATTGTGTGGGCATGGACGACCTATGAGCGGAGAAAAGGCGAAACGCCGCGTTTATTGGCGCAATATCCACAAGTGCGCGTGATCCGCTTGACGCATCCGGATGAAACCAAACGATGGATAGAGGAGCTAGGCAAAGTATGACCAATGATGCTTATCGGCGGGCGGGGGTGGATATCGCGGCCGGCACGCGGGCCACAGAATTGATGAAAGCGGCCGTTCACGCCACTTACACATCGGCGGTGTTATCGAAGACAGGCGCATTCGGTGGGTTATACGATGCTCGCCAATTAATGGAGATGGATGCCCCCGTCTTGGTTGCGTCTACCGATGGAGTCGGTACAAAAACGATGGTTGCAGCCAAGCTAGGGCGATGGGATACCATCGGCCAAGATCTGGTCAACCATTGTGTGAATGACATCTTGGTACAAGGGGCGCGCCCGCTGTTCTTCTTGGATTACGTCGCCTCCTCTAAACTAGACCCAGAGCAGATCGCCGCGGTGGTTGGAGGTTGCGCGATCGCATGTCAAGCGGTCGGAGCGGCCCTTTTAGGCGGTGAAACGGCTGAAATGCCGGGGGTGTATCAACCGGGTGAGATCGATCTGGCCGGCACGATCATCGGCGTGGTTGAGCGCGCCCGGATCATTGATGGATCGGCGATTCAGGTTGGGGATGTGATCCTCGCGTTGCCTTCTAGCGGCTTACACACCAATGGTTACTCGTTAGCACGGAAGGCCTTAGCCGATCTCAATTGGACGGAGGTGCATCCGGACTTGGGGATCAGCATCGAGGAGGCTTTGTTAGCGGTGCATCGTCCATATCTACGTGAGATTGAAGCGCTTTGGCAAGCCGGAGTCCCCCTTCACGGATTGGCACACATCACAGGCGGCGGTGTGATCGATAACTTGCCGCGCATCTTGCCTACGGGAGTCGGGGCAGTGATCCGGCGCGGGACATGGACTGAACCGTCAATTTTTCCCTTGATTCAGCGTTTTGGGGCAGTCACAAGTGCGGAAATGTTCCATGCGTTTAACATGGGCTTAGGCATGTTGATCATCGTGAGCGCCGATCAAGCCGATCGGGTGCAAATGACCTTACCAGAAGCGCGACTCGTTGGGGAGATCCTTGCCGGCCCTTCGATCGTCACAGTGGATGGGATCTGATGCGCCGTTTAGTGGTCATGGTCTCTGGGAGTGGCACGAATCTACAGGCGTTGATCGATGCGATCGCCGATCGGCAGATCGCTCATGCGGAGATTGTCCTCGTCGTGTCGAATCGCAAGGGGGCTTATGCGCTCACCCGTGCCGAACAATCCGGCATTCCGACCTTATATTTCCCGTTGAAGCCTTATCATGATGACGGACGATCGCGGGCGGACTATGATACCGATTTAGCCCAAGCGATCGCACCTTATCAACCCGATCTGATCGTCTTAGCGGGTTGGATGCACATCTTAGGTGAGACATTTTTAGCGCGTTTTCCGCAACAGGTGATCAATCTGCATCCGGCGCTCCCCGGCATGTTCGCGGGGACACATGCGATCGAACGGGCGTTTGAGGCGTATCAGCGCGGTGAGATCCCCGAAACCGGTTGTATGATCCATTATGTGATCCCAGAGGTAGACGCGGGCGCGGTGATCTTACAGCGGGTCGTGCCGATCCAACCGGATGATACCTTAGCGGACTTTGAGGCCCGTTTGCATCAAACCGAACACGCGCTGATCGTAGAAGCGGTAGCGCAATTGACTGCGTTAAGTGAGGACGACTCGTAAGCGATGCTCTAACTCGCTTAACATGATCGCGGTTGCGCCCCACACTTTATGACCGCACAACTCGTAATACGGGATGATCACGCGGGTTTGACCGAATAGCCGTTCTTCTTCACGTTTCATCGTATCATCCAGCAGATCGGGTAACGGCACGGTAAACACTTCAGCCACTTCGATCGGATTCGGGATGAAGCGCGGGGCATACGGGAGATAACCGACGGTCGGATAGACGTTAAAATGACTAGGGGGGATGTAGATCTTGGTTAGTTCACCCAAGATCAGGATCTCATCACAGAGTCCCAGTTCCTCACAGGTTTCGCGCAAGGCGGTGATCGCTTTGCTAGGGTCTTGGGGATCACATTTTCCACCCGGAAAGCTAATCTGCCCACTATGGCCGCGTAGCGACTCGGTGCGACGGGTGAGGACGATGTGTAGCGCGCCGTCTTGATGTGGAAATAACAGCGCCAACACACCTGCATCGCGAGGCGGGCCGGATTGCTCTGTCCAACCGCGTGGATTTGGGGCCATCCGAAGTACGGCCCCCTCAAAGTCAAAAGCGGGCAACGTCAAAGCGGCCCGAACGTGATCTAAGGTGATGATCATTCTGATTGGATCTCATCTAACCATGCGTGCAAGAGATGATCATGGCGCGGATAACGTTGACCGCGGGCGGGAGTTTCATCCGTTTTCGGGTATAACGCTAAGCGCAAGCGATCGATTGTGGGACGACCGACGCTGACCCAATCGGCCAAGAGTTTTTCAACGGCCAAAAAGGCATCCGCACCCGCGAAACAATGGGTCATGCCTTTTTCGTCATACGGGATCAAGCAAGCACTGCCGGGGGTGAACAGGCCGAAGCCCGCGCCTTGTACACCATAGGCTTGTTGATCTTTAAGGACACGAAATAGGGCAAACGTATACCCTGTGGGTTCATGCAGCATGATATACGGCATGAAACCGCGCCAAAATTCGTCATCGGAGAGGGTATAACTGAGATGACATTGGTCTTGATCGGCGGATAAGAGCAGATGCAAGGCCGCGGTATCGATCATGTCGAGTCCGTCGCCTGCTAAGAACATCGAAGCGCTATTGACTCGTTTGTGGAAGACGGGGGCTGCGGCCTCACCACGCATCAAGACAAACCCACACGGCCGATTATCGCTGCTATACAGTGATCCATCGGGTGTAGGACGAAAGGCGGCGCTCACTTGCATCCCATTGAGAGCGATCGGCAAGACGATCACGCCATCCGATCGGAGTTGATCGTGCCATACAGCAGGTAGATCCCACAAGCCAACTGTGGCCAAGATGCGATCGTAGGGCGCATGTGGTGCATAACCTAGCGCACCGTCTCCAGTGATCACGGTGACTTGTGGAAGCCCTACCGCGGCCAGATGATCGCGGGCTTGTTGTGCGATCATTTCATCGTATTCAATGGTGGTGACAGAACCCGATGGCCCGACGATGTGTTGCATAATCGCGGCGTTATACCCGGTGCCAGCGCCGATCTCTAAGACCCGATGGCCGGGGCGCAAGCCTAATTGACGCAACATGATCAGCATCATACTCGGTTGACTCGATGAACTGATCACTTGGCCTTCGCTATCATAATGGGTGGGGATTGCGGTGTCACTATACACCTCGTCCCACGGCACTTCTGGTAAAAACGGATGACGCGGTATGGCCCGAAAGGCGGCCTCGTGGGCCGCATCGGGAAATAACGTCTGAAGCGCGTCAGCTAACCGGTTATGATCCATACCATGCCCGACGCTTGCGTAAGGACACGCCTGCATCTTCTCCGCTCCGACGGGCGGTACGTACCCGACCGCGTGCATCAATGTTCACTTGGCCGGCCTTTTGCAGGCGGGCAAATTCTTCCGGTGTGATCACCGGAGCGGGTTCTCCGCCGAGTCGTTCTAGACGTTCTTGCATACTCTCTTGTTCCACGGCCGGAGGTTGGGGTGTATTTTGATCTTCAATAAAATTGTCCTCTTCCGGCGGGACAGGGGTATGCGGGGGGGGTGGATTGTTTTGATCAGTCATGTTCCCTCACTTAATTCAAGAAGGTTCTCCTTTAGTATAACTGAAAATGCCACGAGATTGAAATTGCAATACTGCCAATCCAATCAAATTCCCCTAACTTTGGGGGATTTATCAGATATAAGTGCTGATAAACCTAACTTATCAGTACAAAGGCTATTTTCATGACTTCCGCCTACCTATATTGGACAAATTTAAGATAGAGACATTTTGCCGATTGTGGTGTATAAACGCTAGGACTTTCGTGAGCAAATGCGAACACCGGATGATTTATGCAACAAACCATGACTCCCACTGAAACCACAACTTCACGCGCCACGCCACAAGTGTGGACGCTTTCATTAGAAGGAATCGTTTATCTTGCCTTGATCGTGTTGGCGCTGGTCTTTCGACTCGCGGAAATCGACTCGATCCCCTTGACTCCGGCGGAAACCGCTGATGCGTTGGCCGCATGGCGCACGATCTCACCGGACGGTGCGCCTGTGCCAGAGGAGTTCACCACCGATAGCCCGGTCTTATTCACCATGCAACGGATCGGCTTCACCTTATTAGGCCCCACCGAGTTAGCCGCACGTTTATTGACCATGTTAACGGGTTTGGCCTTGGCTTTTACACCGCTTTTGTTTCGCGATCGTTTAGGACGCACGCGCACGCTGTTATGGGTGGTGTTATTGGCCTTTTCGCCGATCGCATTGCTTGCATCGCGCACCAGTAGCCCGATGATCTGGGCCTCATTAGCCGCCGTGTTCGGGATCTACTTTTTCAGTCGTTTTTGGCACACGACAAACACCGTAGACGGTGTGTTGACGATCGTCGCTTTCGGATTACTGCTCTTATTCAGTGAACCAGGCGGGATCGTGTTAGGTGTGATCTTATTCGGCGCGGCTGTGATCGCCGTCATGAGTCATCCCGATCTCATGAGTGAAGGCGCTACGCCTTTAGCGCAAGTGCGCCAATTACCTTGGGTAACAGGCATCCCAATCACGATCTTGATCGTATCTGCGATCGCGACCGGCTTCTTGACCTACACCACCGGACTTTCGGGCATCGGAGAAGCGCTCAATGGCTTTTTGTCCGGGTGGACACAACGCCCACCGAATACCCCTTGGGTCTATCCGTTGTTCACCTCGATTTACTATGAGCCGTTTTTAGCGATATTTGCGATTGTGGGTACTTTCATCTTAGTCCGTCAACATACGCTCACCTTGATCGATCGCTTCTTGATCGGCTGGGTGATTATGGGGATCATCGCGTCGATCTTCTTTGTGGGTGCAAGCGCCGATCACGCGCTTTGGTTGACCTTACCGTTAGCCGGACTAGCGACCCATGCCCTGTTACAATGTTTGATCACCGTGCGTTTGCCCAATCTCTGGGAAAATGCGTCAGAAGATGACGACATCAATCGGCTTTACACCGTGCAGGTGGGGAAATGGATCGTCGCATTGGTGTCGTTAGGCCTATTGATGATGTTAGCGCTCCACTTGCAGATCATCGCACGCGGTTTGTTAGAAACCGCCGATGTCATTGCGTTTGTGGAGCGTTTAGCATCGGGTGGGGTGCGTGAATTACAAAATAGTACGCTGTGGTTGGTGATCACGATCTTGTTGTTCTTGGTGAGTGGCTTATTGGCAGCCAGTGTTTGGGGCAATACGACCACGTTACAAGGCCTTGGCTTGGGACTGTTGGTCTTTATGCTGATCAACGGCACTGCGGCTGCGTGGAGTGCCTCGGTATTTGATTATGACAACCCCGCTGAATTGTGGCACACCCATGCCACCGCCCGCGAGGCCGTTTTGATGCGCGAGACGATGATCCAATTAGCTGATCGAGAGACCTTAGGTCATCGTGACTTACGGATCACGGTCGTGATCGACTCCGAACGCGGTTTAACCCGGGACGGGGTTTTGGCATGGCAATTACGTGATTTCCGTCATACGACCTTTGTCGAAACCGTGGAAGCCGCCCGTGCCGCGCCGATCGTGCTGATGCCCGAATTAGAGGCTTCCCCGGACTTAGGCGGCGCGTATGTCGGTCAGCGGATCTATCTCACCCGCAACTGGGATCCTGGACAATTGCGCGGACTCGATTTCTTGGCTTGGTGGTTTCAGCGTCAAGTCCGCGAAACGCCACAACCCCAGCTCACCGTGATGCTGTGGGTGCGCCGCGATATTTACGAAAGCGCCCCTATTAGCGGAGAATAAGTGCTAAATGAGTATTACGACCCTTGTCTCAGTCCCTACGTACAATAAAGGTGCATTGAGACAAGGAGTTTGTTATGACTGCATCCTCTTCCCCTTCGCTTGTACAGATCCGCGGACTGGGTAAAACCTATAAACGTGCCGACGGGACTCCGGTAAAAGCCGTTAAAAATATTGATTTAGACATCTTGACAGGTGAAATTTTCAGCCTTTTGGGACCCAATGGAGCGGGTAAATCAACCACCATTTCCATGATCAGCGGTCTGATCCCACCAACGCAAGGTGAGGCTCACATCGGCGGTTATTCGATTGTGAAACAACCGATGCAAGCCAAGCGCTTAATGGGAGTCGTGCCACAAGAGATCGCACTCTATCCCACGCTTAGCGCACGCCAAAACCTTGAATTTTTTGGCAGGATGTACGACATGCAGGGCGCGGCCTTGCGTCAACGAGTCGATGAAGTTTTAGAGGTGATCGATCTCAAAGACCGTCAACACGATCGGGTTGAGACGTTCTCTGGCGGCATGAAACGCCGCGTGAACATCGGCGTAGGCTTGTTGAATAAACCGCAATTGATCTACATGGATGAACCCACGGTAGGCATTGATCCCCAAAACCGCCGTCGCATCTTAGACACTGTGTTATTGTTGCGCGAACAGTACAAGATGACCGTGTTATATACCACGCATCTCATGGAAGAGGCGCAAGAGTTAAGCGACCGGGTAGGCATTATTGATCATGGCGAGATTATCGCCTGTGGCACACAAACCGAATTGATGCACCGGGTGGGTGAAGAAGACCGCTTGATCTTAAGCATTGATCAACCGAATGTCTCTGACACCGTGTTAACGCGCTTTCAGACCGAAATTGACGGGGTTCAACGGGCTGTCTGTGAGATCAATCCGGATGATCACAGCGTCAAGCTGATTATTTTCGCTCAACGGGGTCGCAAGGCCTTACCGGATGCGATCCGTTTAGCCAACGATGCGGGCGTGAAAGTCACCTCGGTAGAAGTCCGTGAACCAGATTTAGAGTCGCTATTCCTAAAATTGACCGGCCGCGCTTTGCGCGATTAACGGAGCGTGATCATGCGAAAAATTCTGATTATTGCTGCTAAAGACCTTCGCGAAACGTTTTCCGACCGCAATCTGTTATTGATCATGTTTGCCGCGCCCTTAGCGATTGCCACGATTATCGCGTTGGTATTCGGCGGGGTGAGTCGCGGCGCTTCACCGCTCCAAAACATCCCGATCGCGATCGTCAACCAAGACACAGGAAGCGCGTTTGTCAGTTATGGGCAGATCTTCACCGAGATCTTTATCCCGGCGACTCCCGATCCTGAAAATGAGTTAGAACAACTAGTAGATGCGATCGCCTTAACTGATCCGGTGGCGGCCCGTGCGGGAGTCGATGCTGGCACCTATGCCGTTGCGATCATCATCCCACCAGACTTTACCTCGAATCTCTCGTATGTTGGGCCCGGTATCCCATTAGGGACAAGTAGCATTGAGATGTACGCCGATCGCGATCGACCGATCGGCGCGGAGATCATCCGTAGCATCACCGACGGCATTCTGACTCAATTAGCGGCCAGCAACATTGCTTTAGCGGCCGGACTCGACACCTTGATCGCGGATTCGCCGTTGATCGCAGCCTCTGCGCCCTTCAGCGATGCCTTTAACAACGCGATGGCCGCCACTTTCACGCCGTCGCTCAATACGATCCAAGTGGAGTCGCTCACCATTGAGCAGCAAGCGCGCACTTTTAACCCGTTGGTATTGGTCGGATCGGCACAAGCGATCTTTTTTGCCTTGTTTACGGCCAATGGCGGCGCATCCCATATCCTTGAAGAAGGCCGCAACCGCACTTTACATCGCTTACGCATGTCTCCCACGCACCCGGTGACGATCTTACTCGGTAAGATGGCCGGTACATTTGTAATGGTGTTTGTGCAGTTGGTGTTATTGGGAATCGCGTTTATGTTGGTGAATACATTGTTAGCGGGTCAATTTGAACTAATCTGGGGGCCAAATCCGATCGCTTTGTTGTTGATCACCTTCACAATCACTTTAGCCTCTACCGGACTCGGATCGATCGTCGCGGCCACGGCTAAAAATCCAGAGCGCGCCCAAATCACCGGCACAGTGATCGCGATGTTTATGGGCATGGTTGGGGGCGCGTTCTTCCAGACCGGGACGGACTCCGCTTTTGGGGGGATCGAACGTCTTTCGATCGTCTATTGGGGGTCAAATGCCTTACAGCGTTTGGCAAGTGGTCAGAGTGATATCGTGCTTCATGCTGTGGTGATGACCCTATTCGGTGCGATCGCTTTTGCGATCGGCCTCTGGTTGTTTCACCGTCAACTACAGGAGGACTAACGATGAAAATTTGGCATATTGCACTAAACGACTTACTGGTCACGCGCTCATCCCCTTCCACATGGTTATTTTTGTTCGCGGTGCCGGCGATATTAGTGGTGGTACTTGCGCTTCCTAACGGGGGATTTCAAGATCCCAATGCACCCGTTTATCAACGGTTAGATGTGATCGATAGCGATCAGAGTCCCGCTTCGTCCGACTTACTGATGCACATGCGACGCGCAAATGCGACGTTATTGTTATGTCCCATAGACAACGATGAAACCGATCGTTGTGGTTTAGGCGATGCAGCGTTCACCCTTGAGTTAGCCACAGAGCGCTTACGACAAGGGCGCACCGAAGGGTATTTGACGATCCCCGCAGGTTTTGGTGAAGCGGTGATCGGACAAACACCGTTTAAACTCGGTTTCTATAGTTTGCCGACGACCGAATTAAACCCACAAGAACCGCTCTTACAGACGGTCAACGCGGCGCTCACCCGGGTCAACGCCTTAGCGACGGCCCAACGATTCGCCGATGTATTATATGCGGATCTGGGAGGCAATCCCGAATTTTCGCAACAGGTTTATCAGCGCGCTCAAAGTTATTGGGCCACGGAACCGATCACGATCCGCTTTGAGCAGACTCCGGCGGCTACGATCAACAGCGATCAACCCGTTGGGTTTCAGCAATCCGTCCCTGGCACGGGTAGCATGTACGTGATGAATGTCGTTTTAGCGGGATCGGTGGTGCTGTTGTTAGAACGCAAACAAGGCACGATGCAACGGATCTTAACAATGCCGGTGAGTCAAGGCGCGTTTATCGCGGGCAAGATGTTAAGTCGGGTGATCTTAGGCATGATTCAATTTATGGTGGCCTTTGCCGTCGGACTCTTGTTCGGTACACGCTATGGGAGTGATCCGATCGCGTTGATCTTGCTGATGTTCGCGTTTGTCCTGTGTATCAGCGGACTCGCGTTGTTGTTGGCAACGGTGATCAAAAGTGAAGAACAAGGCAGCGGTTTAGCGTTGTTTCTGATGTTGACGCTTGCCCCGTTGGGAGGAGCTTGGTGGTCATTAGAACTAGAGTTTATTCCGGAATTTATGCGTGTGATCGGCAATCTGACTCCGGTCGGTTGGGTGATGAATGGCTTTAACAAGTTGATCGTGCAGGATGGTGGTTTGATCGCGGTTTTGCCGAATATTGGGATCTTGGTTGCGGTCGCAGGGGTATTATTCGCGATTGCATCCTACCGTTTGCGGTACGAGCAGTAAGCAGATGACAAAAGGACTCCGCCTCATTTTGGGGTGGAGTTTTTGATACGCTGAGTGTGATGTAAAGGATAAACGAGATGTTGACCTCAATACACTTAGAAAACTTCAAAAGTTGGCAAGAATTAGAGATCCAACTTGCGCCGATCACCCTGTTATTCGGCACAAATAACAGTAGAAAATTCAGCGTTTTACAAGCGTTGTTGATGCTCAAACAGACTGTAAACAGCTTTGATCGTAGTCAGCGACTCAATTTTGGCAGCGATGATCACGATTAGGGAGCAGCTAAAAGAGGTGATGAATACCTTTTCCCACTGCCAAGAAACGACAAGCCAAGTGTGGTTGGGCGTATCTCTAAACAGTGATAACCCTAAAGGTTTCAAAACACCCCCATACAGAGACTTTTTTACCTATAACGCTCATTGGCAACTGAATCATCTTAAAGAGGTGATTATTACGAAAGTGTCTATCAAAAAGACATAGAGTATGAAATCAAACTGACTGCAACCGACGACGGGGATTATCACATTGATAAAAACCTAAAACTTCCCCCTCATTTGGAAAGATCATCAAAATTTGGAAACTTTGTCCCAAAATCCGACATAGTAACTCTTGACCACTGTTACAAAATAAAAGCTTCACCCTCTTTTGAGATATATCAAGATAAAGATAAGATTATTGCATTTAACACCATCGAAAACATCAAATTTTCATTTAAATGTTTGATGGCCTCTATTCATTATCTAGCTGCCCTACGATCCTACCCACAGCGTAACTACTTATGGCGTGATACTATCCCCCATATCATTGAACCTAGCGGTAAAAATGCGATCGAATTGTTGATCGTATCCACCCATCGTGAGACCGAACTCTTAGAAAACGTCACGGAATGGATGATCAAACTCGGTTTGATCCAAGACTTAAAGTTAGAAGCACTGGACAAGGAACATCGGTTTTATCAACTGCAAGTGCAAGTCGCCAATAGCCATAGCGCGCTCTTTGATGTTGGCTTTGGGATCTCGCAAGTGCTACCCGTGATCACACTGTTATTTTTTGCACCAGAGGGCTCGATTCTCTTGTTAGAACAACCGGAACTTCACTTACACCCTAGAGCGCAAAGCGTTTTAGCAGATCTGATGCTGCATGTGGCCGAAACACGTCACTTACAATTGATCGTCGAAAGCCATAGTGAGCATCTGTTGACGCGCTTACAGCGGCGCGTGGCAGAGTCCGAAAATGGGTTTGCAACACCGGACAATGTAAAAGCCTATTTTTGTCGCATGACCGATCAAGGCGCGCATATTGAGGATGTATGTATGGATCAATATGGGCAAATTCAAAATTATCCCGATAACTTTTTTGGCGATAATTCAGGCGATTTAGACGCGCTCACCGATGCTGCCTTAGCGCGGCGGAGAGCAGAACTCCGGCGCAATCAATCATGAGTCGTTATGTTATTGAGACCAATGTCTGGGTGATGGCGGCGAAAAGCGGTAAGGTCAACGAGATCTCTGATGAAGCTGAAATTGATGCGACCGAGTTATGTCTGAATTGGTTGCGACAATTCGCACAATCCCATGATCAAATGGTGGTGGATTCAGCTTTAATCTATCGGATTTTAAAGGAATATCTCCACAATTTAAGAGCGCAGAGCCTAGCGCGGGATCTCTTAAACCAATTAGAGCGACAACCGCGTGATCGCATCGTTGATATTGCGATTAAGGTTGATCATGATGGTTATGCTCTTGTCCCCACCCATTTAGCGATCGCGGATCGCAATGATCGTAAGTTTATCGCAGTGGTGTTGGGTTGTGCGCCAGATCAACCGCCGATTGTCAACGGCACAGATACCGATTGGGACAAGGAAAAAGATCGCCTGATCGTGGGTGGGATTGATATCCATGAACTTTGCCCTCATTACATCAGACAAAAGCGAAAATCTTGATCGATCAGTAACCATAGGAAAATCCTACATCAATGGAGACCGATCCATTTGTACCATCAGGGCCGATTCCTCTCGTTATGTATGGAAGCTAGGGGACAGTTTTGAGTCTCAAAGCAAGTCCTTGGGTGTGAAAACAGACCTACGATCCCCAACTAAGCCCAGATCAAGGTTTGACAAACCCAACGCTTAAAGCGTTTATTGAGTGTTTTGCTCCGTCTCATCCAAGACAATTCTTCAATGATCCGCGTCAAACTCGTATAAATGTGTGAGGATTCCCCACCCAAAACTCAACAAGGTAAATTCTGCCCCACCGCCTGTCTAACGCTACAACGTGCTTGACCCGTTCATTTTGCTAGGAATACCGTAATTTCGGGTTTTTCAGTGTATGCCACTTCGCTAACTCTGAACCCTTTTTTCAAACCTTTCTACCCAAAATTGTTCCCTGCTAGGAATTGTCTTGTCTTGCGTGGCATGGAGGATGTTTGATGATCCTGATCAGGATTTTCTCATGCGGTTTGGAGTTGATATTTAGGGAGGATCTCTAGAATAAATGTCAAGGGACATTAAGTTAGAGAGATACTCAAATGAAACTTAAACACCTGTTGTATGTGTTGATGTTAGGCGTGGTTTGTTTACCAATTTTGGCTCAAACCCCGACTCCACCACCCGCCGAACCCAACACCGTCACCGGAAGCGCCTTAATTGTGGCCGCAAGGCCTTTTGAAGAGACACGCTTGGCCGATTTACAGCTTCCCCCCGGTTTTACGATCGCGGTGTTCGCTCAAGATCTCGGCAATATCCGTATGATCGCGGTGCGTGAGGACGGCACGATCTACTTGACACGCCGTGAACAGCGAGATGTGATCGCGTTGTTTGATCGCGATGGCGATGGGATCAACGATCAAAAAGACCCGCTGATCGTCGCGTCAGATCTGTCGTTTATCCATGGGATTACAATTCACCAAGATCAATTGTATCTGGCCACCGATACGCATGTCTACGTGGCAGATATGCTTGAAAACGGGGAATTAAGCGCGCTTGCGCCGATCATCACCGATCTGCCGGACGGTGGGCAACATCCGAATCGTACCCTCGCTTTTGATGCGGATGGGTTTTTATATATCACCGTCGGGAGCGAGTGTAACGCTTGTATGCCAACGCCTGAAACCGCCGTGATCCTACGGACAAATGCCGATGGATCCGAGCAGGTGGTGTTTGCTTCTGGGTTACGGAATACGATCGGCTTCGGTTGGCATCCGATGAGCGGTGAGATGTGGGGCATGGATCATGGGACGGATTGGCGCGGAGATAATACCCCACCCGAAGAATTAAATCGTTTGGCGCAAGGCGTTCATTATGGTTGGCCCTATTGTTACGGTGGTCAACAAGTGGATGTGTTTGTGCCGGCCGATCCAAGTGCGATGAGTAAGGCGGAGTTTTGTCAGACAACGATCGCACCCGCATTAGAGTATCAAGCGCATAGTGCGCCGATTGGCATGATCTTCTATACCGGGTCGCAATTTCCGGCGGAGTATCAAGATGATGCGTTGATCGCCATGCGGGGATCGTGGAATCGGCGTGAGGCAGTCGGTTACAAGATCGTGCGATTGCGGTTTGATGAGCGCGGTCAACCGACGGCATTTGAAGATTTTATCACGGGATGGTTGATCGAAGAGGGGCGCGCTCACTTTGGGCGGGTAGCGGGACTCGCGTTACTGCCAGATGGATCATTGCTGATTAGCGAAGATACTAACGGTATCTTGTATCGTGTGAGTTACAACGGTTAACCCACGTAAAAAATCCCCTCATCACCGGAAGGATGAGGGGATCACGGCTTAGATCACGATGTTTAATTTTGGTTCTTGGCCGCCGATAAAGATCACGCGGCGAATCGGCGCGCCATTCATGTTACGTTGGACGGCCTCACTCGCTAAGGCGTGTTGTTGTGCGGTGGCTTCATCAATGCCGGCCGGGACTTCGACCCGATCACGCACGCGGCCGTTGATCTGAATGACTAAGGTTACGATGTCCTCCGCGGCTTTGTCTGCATCATAGACTGGCCACGATTGCAGATGAACACTGTATTCAAAGCCTAATTGCTCCCACAGTTCTTCCGAGACGTGTGGGGTGATCGGGGCCATCATAATCAACATCATCCGCATGGTTTCGCGCCATGCCTCTCGACTTAAGCTGTTTTCGCGCACCGCATCGTAGACCTCATTCTTTAACGCCATGAGTGCCGATACCGCAGTGTTAAAGCTAAAGTCCTCTAAGCTCTGGGTGACACGATGCAGAGTTTGATGAACCCGGCGTTCGATCTTGCGCTCCACCTCTGGTTGACCCGCACCTGTTGGTGAGTTTTGCGCGATGTCCCAGACGTTATTGAGCCAACGCACCACGCCTTTGATCCCTTCGCTATCCCATGGCCCGCCTTTTGACCAATCAAACGCGAACATCAGATAAGCGCGTAAGGTATCTGCGCCGTATTGTGCGACCAATTCATCCGGATTAACGACATTGCCCTTACTCTTGGACATGCGTTGAATCTCCAGATGTTGGCGTAACTGGTGATAATTGGCTTCACCTTCAATACGTGGGATGATCACCGATGCACCGTCTACCACTTCTACCGTATGGAGATGTCCGTCTGTCCCCTGCACGGTCAACAGATTTTCGGTGCGTTTCATGATCTCCCCCATGACCACTTGATCGGTGATGTCAATGGCGGGCAAAGTTTCGACGACTTCCACATGATCGGCGAACAATTTGGCCCCTTCACGGCGACCAGAAGCCACGATCACATCACCTTTACGCTCCTCACCCAAGATCTGCCCCTGATTCCGTAATTGGATCATCGGCTCATCTAAGGAATCATGGCGGCCACGGGCTGCCTTGATCTTTAGAGTCTCCTCAAACATGCCAGAGTCGCGCATGGCCTTGTTAAACCAACGGGTGTACATCAAGTGCATCGTGCCATGTTCTGATCCGCCCGTGTAAGTATCCACAGGTAGCCAATAGGCTGCTTCTTCCGGATCAAACGGCCCGCCGTCGTAATTGGGGCTTAGATAACGCAAGTGATACCAAGACGAACACATGAACGTATCCATGGTATCGGTTTCACGGCGGGCGGGATTCTCATCGCGATCAAAGGTGTTGACAAACGTCTCATGTTGCGCCAAGGGATTACCGTAACCCGTCATCTTGACATCTTGTGGCAATAAGACCGGCAATTGATCTTCGCGGACGGGTTCGATCGTGCCGTCTTCTCGATATAACATCGGGATCGGCGATCCCCAATAACGTTGACGGCTGATCAACCAATCACGCAAGCGGTAATTGACCGCTTCTTGACCGCTTCCCTGACTGTTGAGCCAATCGATCACGGCGGCGATCGCCGGATTTTTGCGGCCTTTTTCGCCATTGGAGATCATGCCGTTAAAGTGATCGCTATTGATCATCACGCCGGGGCCGGTATAAGCTTCGGTCATGGTTTGTCCGTCAAATAGTTCACCTTGAGGCTGGATCACGGGGGTGATCGTCAGGTGATAATGACGGGCAAAGGCAAAATCGCGCTCATCATGGGCCGGTACGGCCATAATCGCGCCGCTGCCATAGGTGATCAAGACATAATCGGCGATCCAAATCGGGATGCGTTGTTGATTGACCGGATTGATCGCATATGCCCCCGTCCAGACTCCCGTTTTTTCGCGGCTATCTGAGGCGCGTTCTAATTCGCTGAAACGGGCCACCGCGGTTTTATAGTCGGTCACCGCTTGACGTTGTTCCGGTGAGGTGATCGTGTCGATTAACGGGTGTTCGGGCGCTAAGACCATAAAGGTCGCCCCCCACAAGGTATCCGGCCGCGTGGTATAGATCAAGATCGGATCGCCGTGTTCGGTGTGGAAGGTGACATGCGCGCCTTCGCTCTTGCCGATCCAATTGGTTTGCATGGTGCGGATGTGATCGGGCCAATCTAAGCTGGGGTAATTCAGCATTTCGTCCGCGTAACGGGTATAGCGGAAAAACCATTGTGTCATCATCTTTTGGATCACCGGTTGTCCGGTGCGCTCATCTTTGCCGTCGATCACCTGTTCATTTGCCAAGACGGTTTGTAGAGTGGGCGACCAGTTGACCAGAGCCTCACCGCGATAGGCTAAATCGTGATCATAGAAGCGCTTGAAAAACCATTCCGTCCACTTGTAATAGTCGGGATCGGAACTGACGATCTCGCGTTCCCAATCGAACATCGCGCCCATGCTCCGGAGTTGTTTCCGCATCCGCTCGATGTTGTTATACGTCCAAGTGGCGGGATGAATACCGCGTTGTATGGCGGCATTTTCGGCCGGTAAACCGAACGCATCAAAGCCCATGGGGAATAAGACGTTAAAGCCTTGCATCCGCTTGTAACGGGCGCGGGCATCGGAGGGGGTCATGGCGAACCAGTGACCGATGTGCAGATCGCCGCTAGGGTAGGGCAGCATGGTCAAGGCGTAATGTTTGGGTTTGTTCCAATCGACGCGAGAGCGATACAGGCCGTCGGAATCCCATTTTGCCTGCCATTTGGATTCAATCTTTTGTGGATTGTACTTGTGATCAGTCATCCTTCTTAACCTTTGATTGTTGAAAAGCGAATAGGATAAAACAGCGGAATAGACGTTCGCTTAGGTGTGAGAAGAGATGATGTAGGGGGCGCGCGTTTTAGAGCGCCTTGGTAAGAGAAGAGCGGACGACCGCGTGCGTCCGGGGGTGGGTGATCATGATACTTGATCCTTGAACGTAAATTGGTTCATGAGAGACCAGTGTGCCATATTTTGCGGAGGTTGTCTAGGGGTGAAAAGCGATAGGGACTACAGGGAGGTGGAGAGTCAAATCTCACCTAATCCT
The DNA here is from genome assembly GCA_025454525.1 of Anaerolineae bacterium. Taxonomy (GTDB): domain Bacteria; phylum Chloroflexota; class Anaerolineae; order Aggregatilineales; family Phototrophicaceae; genus JALOOG01. The sequence goes on from JALOOG010000018.1 coordinate 57,464, forward strand.
GTGATCCCTCTAGCGATTATTCAGGTTGTGGTGCAAGCACCGTCCGTACATCGAATATACATACATTAATATATTATAAATTAATTATATAAATTTACTGGCATAAGTTTTACTTAGCGACTTCTACAACCTCAATCTCAACTTCATTTTCTCCGCCTATAGCATACACAATTTCGTTATCTATTGTCCATGCTGTTCCAATAATGTGTGATTGAGTTTGTACGGAATAGATCAACTCTTCGGTTTCTATATTCCAAGTTTCTATCATGTTATAACTGATTCCTACGATAAATGTCTCGTGATGTTCCCATAGCAGTTCAATGCTCCCCAAATGAGATGATGTAACGGTGATGCTTTTGACCAAATTTCCAGTTGAGGCTTCCCAAATACGAATCTTGGAATCGCTGCTACTGGCAGCAAATTGTTCTCCGTTAGGACTCCAAAGTGTTGAGACAAAGTAGTCTTCCCCTTCAAGACTCACCATATATTCTTGTGCTTCGACCTCGGTATTCCATACAAAAATTCTAGAGCCTATACTAAATAGCAGAAGTGGATCTGTAGGATGCCAATCGAGGCTATACACACTATTACGTAATCCAAACTCGTGTTCTTGACTCACCATTCCCGTTTCAGTGTCCCAAATAGTTAGGTAGTGAACGCTAAGCCCAACGATACTGTTTTGATTTCCCGCAGCCAAATAGCGGCCATCAGGACTCCAAGTCACGGCATTGACAAACGCACGACTATTTAAAAAGTGGATGATTTCACCTGTGTCGACATCTGCAATCCGTCCAAGGCTATCGGCATGATCGCCGCTAAAACTAATCGCAAGTCGATCTCCAAGGGGCGAAAATTCTAGATCACTAAACCTCAAGATCGGATTTGGCCCCTTATCACTCAAATCGGGAGATGTCACTTCGCTCACAAGGCGTTGGGTCTCTGTTTCATAGATCTCAACGTGCCAATCTGACCACCCTACAGCATAACGGGACCCATCCATGGCTTGTGTAAAAATAACGGTAATTGGTTCTAATACATCCTCTTGACCATAAACCACAGTTCCTGATATGAGAATAATGCTAAGCAAAATCACACAAAAATTGATGTTATGGTTCTTCATGAGAATAGCTCCTTTAGATAGTTAACGTTGATAAAAATAGGGATTGTCGACTCTTTGATAAACGTTGCTGATCCAACGACACGATTGAACCCGATATTGGGCATCTCGTTGTCTATCAAAAAAGATTACTGGTTGAAGTATCGAGTCAAAAACGGGGTAGTAAATCTCTCGTGGGGAGGGCGTTGATGTCGGGGTGTAATGCGGCGAGCCGATTACCCACATAAATTCATAGAATTTTGCATTTACTTGACTGTTTAGTAAGGCTGTGAGTGGTGTATCTCCGGTACAGTTGGAAATAACTATGCTAATCTCTTCAGCATCTGTACCGCTCAATCTGTTGGCGACTTTGCGTTGAAATGAACCTTCACTTGGATCGCAAAGGGTATAGCTTGCAAGTGCATAAGAGGCTAAACAGTTTTGTTCGTATTGATCGATCACTGTATTGATGATACTATCGGGATCTGCGTAAACCCGATTGTAAAAATCTAAGCGACTCTGAGAATATAAATTGTCTATATCTGATGACCACATGGAAGCATTACAGTTGGCGTAATGTTCCAGCCAAGACAAAATTTTAGCATCGTCTTGGGTAAGCAATGCTTCACGATAGGTTAATGGTGTTCCATTGCTTTCAGGTGGCCAGCAAATTGGTATCATCCATAGCCAATTTGAGTTTACTTCATCTGGATACGAAATTCCATTGATTAATTCACCTTCGTATTTTTGTGGAGGTCTTGGTTGATTACCCAAAGAACCTTTATAATTAGTGGTAAAGTAAGTGTGGAGCTTATTTGTATCGTATGTCTCTTGCAGTCGCTCAACATTCAACACCCCATTTATCATCGTCTGAACATCCATTACTAAAGAGGAATTACACCCTAATGTGTTTGCATCATCCCCATGAACCACGCGAAAAATGTCAATGTTAGTTGATGGAATTGTCCAACCGCGACTTTGACAACCCACCCCCGCTGGTCGATAGTCTAGGGTTCGTCCTTCGCTAGTTTCGTTAAAAATCGCCCAGAACATCGCGGCTTTAATTCCCTGATCTGGACCATTAAAATCGATCCTATCAAGATCAGCCCCAAAGATCGTGACAAGCGTATTAGGAATGTTTTGTTGTATACCATTACCATCGGTATAGGTAAAGGTATAGTTGCCCAAAATTGGCCCACTATGTCGCGCTTCAACATAATCTGAAACGGTAATCGCCTGCCCTGCACCAATTTCTACGCCAGTCCAGCGAATACGACTACCGTTATGAAGTCCATTTACTCGTTCTACAAACCCTAAATGTTCAGTGTTGGTATAACTCGCTTGACCGGCACTGATGACACCAAACAATTGCAGTTCCCAGTTTCGTAAGGGTTGGGTGGTATTGTTATCAATTCGCACTGTAATCTTGATTTTATCTGCATATGGGATCGGCGTTGTATCGAGCGGATAAGCTTGTACCGTTGCTGTTCCGCCCACAACATTTGGGCTTACATTTTCTACACTAAATGAGATAACCAGAGGTGGTAATGGTGTTTCACTAGGCATACGGGTAGGTGTTGGTGTGTGAGTCAGGGTGCGGGTGGGCGTTGGTGTAGGTAGCGGGGTAATCACACCTGAACTGTAGGCCCAGTCCATATTTCCATCCGTGCGAATGTAGTTTTGGGTGTTATTGACCCGATTTAACGGGCGAAACCGTCCACCATCATGGCGGATCGTTGCTAAA